>CAADGT010000056.1 GCA_900696595.1 uncultured Chloroflexota bacterium | reverse complement strand
ATTGCGCTTTTGCCGAATGAAATTCTTAACGCCAGGTCGCAAAGACGCGAAGGGAAAACCCTTGAATCTTTGCGGCTTGGCGGCTTTGCGTTTAAAAGGAAACCGCAATTCATGACCGCGCCCAGTAAAACTATCGCGCCCCCAAAGGACGCCGGGACGGCAGTCCCTCTGGGAAGGGAGCGAAGTCGAAGCGTGGAAATTGCCAGGTTCAATTGTTAATCTGCCAAAGCGGATTCGAAAAACCCGGTGAATGAAAGTTCATCTGCAAACTTTAGCGCGCCGGCGCTAAACAGGCTTACTATAAAACGCCGGTCTGTGCGATAATCGAAATGAAACGGAGGAAACCATGAATCAACGTCCGATCCCCGCCGCCGAAGTCCGCGTGTTTAGCGGAAAGTCGAACAAGCCGATTGCGAAAAGCATCGCCGCCGAACTGGGAGTCCCGCTCGAAAAGACTCATCACAAAAAATTCAGCAACGATAACATGTACATTCAGCTGGGCGAGAGCGTGCGCTACCGCCGGGTGTATATCGTGCAATCGCTGACGCCGCCGGTCAACGATAACCTGATGGAACTGTTGATGATGCTCGACATCGCCCGCGACGCCGCCGCATCTGAGGTCCACGCCATCATCCCCTACTACTCCTTCGGGCGGTCGGATAAAAAAGACGCGCCGCGCATTTCGATCACCGCCCGCCTGGTGGCGGACCTGTTGAAGACAGCGGGCGCGACGCACGTGATGAGTATGATGTTCCATTCGCCCCAGGTGCATGGATTCTTCCACGTCCCCACCGACCCGCTCACCAGCCGCCCCGTCTTTCAAAAATATCTCGAAGATCGCGACATGCGCGGTACGATCATCGTCTCGCCGGACATGGGACAAGCCAAATCCGCGGCGCGGTTTGCAAAAAGCCTGAGCCTGCCCGTCGCGGCGGGGAACAAGGAGCGCGTTTCGGACACAAAAGTCGTCATCAGCGGGCTGGTGGGAAACCAGGTGAAGGGACACAAACGCGCCCTGATCTACGACGACGAGATCGCCACCGGCGGCTCGATTGCCGAGCTGGCGCGCGTGTTGATCGCCGAGGGCGTGAAAGAGATACTGGTCATGTGTACGCATGGAGTCTTCACGCGCGGCGGTCTGGAGAAACTCGCCGCCATCCCCCAGATAAAGGAAATCGTCACCACCGATACGGTCAACATCCCCAAAAATAAACGCCACCCCAAGTTGACGATTTTATCGGTCGCGCCCGTCTTCGGCGACGCGATCCGCCGCAACTTCAACCGCGAATCCATCGGCGACCTGTTTGTGTATGGGGATAAGCCATAGACGGGCTCGAAAGTCTCCTGACTTTGGATTGAGAGCCTGCCGAAAGTCGGGAGCCCTTCAATTTCACTCAGGGCAAGATTTTCGACTCCGTTTACTCTTCATCCTCGTCAAATTCCCCCAACTCGTCGTCCTCGTCGAGCGACATCATATCGAATCGATTCAATTGTTCGTTGAGGTCGAGGTTGTCGAGCGCGTCTTCGAGGAATTCGGCGGTCTCTTCGTCTTCGGCGTTGTCGAGCAGGCTGAGGATGTAAGCGCGCGCATCCTCGCCGCCGATCTGACTCAACGCCCAGATCGCCGCCATGGTCACGTTGTCGTCCTCCTCCTCGTCTTCGAGCATCTTCAACAGGATCGGAGCGGCTTCTTCAACGGTCAGTTCGCCCGCCGCCTCAGCCGCCGCATAACGGACTCGCGGGTCGGGATCCAATAATTTTGAAACCACGCTATCGCCCCAGCGGCTGTCGTGCGAGCGCCCCATGGCGCGCAATGCGCTTGCGATCCATTGCGGGTCTTCGCGCTCGTATGCCGATTCGAGGATTCCCACCGCGTCTTCGCGCCCGGAATAGCCGAAGGCTTCCACGGCGGCGCGGCGAAGCGCGGGATTCTCGTCGCTGCGGATGACGGCGAGCAACGCCTCTTCGATTTTGTGGAGGCGTTTTTCATCAAGTTCCTCCAGCTCGCCCAAAAGGATAAATTCGCCCAAAAGGTTTACCGCCTTCAAACGCGGAGCGAGATCGGAATCGGCTTGGAGAACGCCCAGGAGCGTGTTCACAAGCCGCGGGTCGTCCGATTCGGCGAGGAGTCCCAATGCCCGGGCGCGGACTTCCGCATCCAGGTCGTCCAGAACCGCCCGCCCGATTTCCTCGTAAGAGACGATCGTGTCCTCATCCATATATGCCGTCAGGTAATCGAGCAATTGCGTTTTGCGTTTGGACGGCAGATTCTTCCACGCGTCGAGAAAGAGGCGCAGGGATTTGGGGTCGAGGTCCGAATAGAAGGAAAGGTGCGCGTACGAAATATCCTTTTTGGGGTCGAGCAGGGCTTCCAGCACGGATTGGAATGTGATCTCTGTCATGTTACGGAACCAGTTGCGGGGGGTTGACGAAGTCCATGATGTTGACGAACACCATCAAGCCGATGAGCAAAAGCATGGCGATGCCGTTGACCATGTTCTCCCATTCGGTTGGGATGCGCTTCTTAAAAAAGATCTCGGGCAGGGTGAACAGGATGCGTCCGCCGTCGAGCGCGGGGATGGGGAAGAGGTTGAAGACGCCGAGCGAGATGCTGAGCAAGCCGATCAGGTTGAAGGTGAAGTTGGTGGGCGCCGACGCGCTCCCTCCGCCTGTTGCTTGCGCCTGGGCGGCTTCCTGGCGGCTGGTCACATCCTCCTGCACGGAATAATTGAAGAGGTCGTAAATGCCTTTGAAGCCGATCAGCCGCGCCTCCTCCGGCGCAATGATTCCCCGGATGATGGCAATGGGAAGGTAGACGATGGTCGCGGCTTGAATCCCGGTAATGACAAACCCGCCTTGCACGCTTTCGAGTAAGGTCGCGGGGCGGGTGGGGTATGCCAACCCGATTCCCAACGCGCCTTCCCTGGCGGAGCGGCTGGAGAGCGGCGTGGCGGTGATCGTTATCAGTTCGCCGTCTCGCTCGAACACAAATTCCACCGGCGTATCGAGATTCTCGCGGATGAGCGACCGGGCGGGGTCGGGGTCGTTGACTTCCTGACCGTTGATCGAGATGAGAATATCGCCAGGGTGGATGCCCGCTTCCTGCGCGGGGGAATTTTCCGCCACGCTGGCGATGCGCACGCTCCCCGGCACGGGAATGCCTTCGTAGGCGACCAAACCGGCGAAGACGATCACGGCGGTCAATAAATTCATCAGCGGCCCGGCGATCAAAACAACCAGGCGCTTCCACGGGCTGGCGGCTCCGTAGCCGCCGGGGACGTTCGGGTCGTTCTCGCCTTTCGGGCGCACGAACCCGCCCAACGGCAATGCGTGGAGCGTGAACTCGGTTCCCTGCCACCTGAAAAGCGTGGCGATCTTATAGGAAGGCAACCCGAAGCCGAACTCCTCGACTTCGATCTTTGCCCAGCGCGCGGCGATGAAATGCCCCAGTTCATGCACGAAGATCATCCCGCCGAGCGCGAGGAAGAAGATGACCAGCGACAGAAAATCGAATCTCATGTGTGCTTTCCTTTCGGTCGAATTATATCCCCTGCGCGTTAATTTTTCTAAGACGGATTGCTCCCGCCCTTCGCTGAACTCAGGGCAAGCCTCTTTCCCCGCCCGGGGTTGGCTCTGTTTCCTGTGAGTTTTTGTTACGCCGTATCCCCGCTATTCCTACAAACCCCGCTACACCTGCCCTGGCGGGCGGCGCCAGGCAAGCGGACTAAACGATCTCCGCCGCTCCGCCGACGCCGGCGACCAAAACCTTGCTCACGCCGGGACAAGCGCGCAGGCGTTTCTCCACTTCATCTTTATACTCGCCCAAACAAATCACATGGACGTTTGCGCCCGCGTCCACCGTGTAACCGACGGGGAGTCCGTTTGCGCGCCACTCGCGCACCTGATGAAAAATTTCCACTGTGGCAGACTGCCAATACATCAGCGGAGGATTGGAAGTCATCATGACTGCGTGCATCATATCCGAGTCGTGTTCGATGATGTTTGCCAGGGCTTCGAAGTCTTTTTTCAGAATCGCATTCCGGCAAATATCCAAACGCCGCGGCGCATCCGTCACGCGCGCGTTTTGCAGCGGGCTCGTCCCTGCGACGGCGTGACCCTCCGTGGAGCCGGTCTTTTTGTGGGTCGAACTGACGATGGCGACGCAATCCGCCAGATTCCAATGATCGGCGGGGGCGATGGAAAAAGCGTACGAGTCGCTTTCAGACTCGCCCAATTTCCACTCCGCGAACCCGGCCGGGATGGAGCGCGAGGCGGAGCCGGAGCCGCGCCGCGCCAGAATGGAGAGTTCGCGTTCGCTCAGGTCCAACCCCGCCGCCTTGCTTCCCGCCACAGCCAACGCCGCAAACGCCGCCGCAGAGGATGCGATCCCCGCGCCGGAGGGAAAATTGTTCTCGCTCATCACCTCGGCGTTCATCTTGATCCCCGCCTTCTCGCGGATAAGGTCGAGGATGTGCGAGACCCGCTCCAAACCTTTGCCGACCACCTCATGTCCATTAATAATGAGCTCGTCAAACGGCAGCGACGGTTGAAAACTGACCGTCGTGCGGGTGAAGAGCCCGTCCAGATTCATCGAGATGGAGCCGTTGGAAGGCAGACGCAGTTCGTTGTTGCGGTTGCCCCAATATTTGATGAAGGCGATGTTCGGATGGCTGATGGCGGCGGCTGTTGACATTTATTTATACCTGTTTGCGGGCAGTGTACCATAAACGCTCACGCGCTTCCCGCTGATTTGATTGCCATACCTGTTCGCTGAAAACGCGGATGGCGCAGGTTTCTTCCGAAAAAACGTTTTGAATCCGCGCGACTCGCAGTCCGCGTCCCGATTTTAAGAGTGTAAGGTAATCAGCCCGCTGATATAATCCGCGCCCGAAGGAGAGAGAATGGAACTCATCGCGCAACGCAGGCTCGGTTTGGCATTGGGGTTGTTCCTCGGCGTGGGATTCTCAGTCACATCGAATTTCGTCAACCGATGGGCAATGCCCGGGGTGCCATTGTCTGCGCCCTGGCCCGGATCGTTCGGCTCGGTCATTCTCACAACCGCGTTTTTCGGGCTGTTGGGCTTGCTCGCGGCATGGACGGAAGAAGCCATCGCCGGCGTTTTGATGTGCGGCTTGGCGGGTTCGCTTCTGTCGTCCGCCTGGATTTTACTCGCCGCCACATCGAACCAGGGCGGCGTGCTTACCCTGCTGGTCTTGATTTTTCTGCCGCGCGCGTTTTTTTACCTCCCCTTTGGCTGGGCGATTCGACGGCTGATGGACCGGATCGTCGCGCGCCCCTACGAGCCGGTTGCTCCGCTTCGTAAGTGGATATCGGTCGCCTCGGTCTTCATCGCCGTTTCCGCGCTCGGTTTGTTCTCGCTCCACGACGAAACGACGCGCCTGTCGCTGACGCGGATGGAAGACCTGATGCGGGAGGGGTTGCAAGCGTCTTCGCGCGACGAATTGCCGCGCCCCCTGCAAAACGTCAACGGTTTTATGACAAATTCGCAGGGCGAATACACCTTCAATATCGGCTCGAATCCCGACGCGCTTCCCGTGCAACGCCCCGTCGTGCAATACGGCGAAACCGAGCCGTTCATCATCGTCAAATTTAAAAACGGATTCCGGTTTGGTTGTGTCTTCTCGCCGCCCTACCTCGTCCCGGCTTGCATAGATTTTTAGGCGCCCTACTGCGCAAAATAAGTTAAAGACCCGCCTTGCGCAGTTCAAGCGCTTTGATACAAATTGCCCCTCGACTACGCTCCCTGGCTAGCGCCCTGCGCGGAGCGCGGATGATCGTCGCGCATAGTCGAAGGGCGGACGCATAAGGTGAGTTAAAGAAAAAAACCGCCTTGCCAAAGACGGTTTGTGCGCCCTCGGACGGACTCGAACCGCCGACCTATTGCTCCGCAAGCAAGCGCTCTAATCCACTGAGCTACGAGGGCATTGATTAAGCGCGCTGATTGTACTTTACCGCCCTGTTATGGTCAAGGCGCTTGACGCTCCGCCCTTGCGCATGTAAAATCAGCCTCGTTTCGCGGGAGTCGCCAAGCGGTAAGGCATCAGCCTTCCAAGCTGATATTCGTGGGTTCGAATCCCATCTCCCGCTCTTGCATTCGGTGTCAAGTGTCAGGATTCCAGTGTCATACGACACCCTTGCACTTGGCGCCCGATACTTTAATAACTCATGTTACGCACTTTTGCCATCCTCACGAACCGTTCACGAATAAAATCGCGAATTCGCGAATGTTGGCGCGCCTATTCGTTTATTCGTGAACATTCGTGGACGGTCACAGACTCATCGGCAGGCGCATTTCCTAACCAAATGCCATCTTGCGTAAGGTGAGTTAATAATAACGGGCTCGTGGCGCAGCGGTTAGCGCAGGCGACTCATAATCGCTTGGTCGCAGGTTCGAATCCTGCCGGGCCCACTCTTTAAGAGCGGGTTTCTCCCTCCAACTTTCGGGACGCGACAAGACGCTCCGCCGCCCGCGCGCGCGCCAAAACTTTTTGCGCGTTCCGCAACAACGGCATGTCTATCATTTTCCCGTCCAGCGAGTACGCCCCCTTGCCCTCCTTTTGACTGGACTCAAAACTTTCGACGATTCTCCTTGCGTGCGCAATCGCCTCGGCGGATGGAGTGAACGCCTCTTGCGTGACCCGGACCTGATTCGGGTGAATGACCTGTTTCCCGCTGAAGCCGAGTCTTGCTCCCTGCTCCGCCTCGGCTTTGAGCGCCTCCAAATCCCTGTAATCAATCGCAACAATGTCAATCGCCTGCAAATCGTAAGCCGCGCAGGCGACCACAACCGCCTGGCGCGCATACAGCAGTTCAACCGCATCCTTCGTCCGCGTCGCGCCGATGGACGCCGCGAAATCTTCGCCGCCGAAGATGACCGCATCCAGCCGCGGATGCGCCGCGATCTCCTTCAGGTTCAAAATCCCCTTCGCCGTCTCCACCCCGATCAAAACGCGGATGGAGTTAACCCCCCAGCCGTTCTTCAACTCCGCGTCTTCGATGATGCGCCCCGCCCATTCGACGTGATCGTATGACTCGACCTTCGGAATCACGATTCCATCCGGCTTGTGCGGCAACACCGCCTCGATATCGTCCTTCTCCCAGCCCGAACCGACCGAGTTGATGCGCGCCAGTTTTTCGCTCGCGCCGAAGTCCAGTTCGCGCAGCGCCTTGGCGATCGTGGCGCGCGCCTCCGCTTTCTTGTTGACGGCCGCGCCGTCCTCCATATCCATGCAGATCGAATCCACCCCCAGCGTGATGGACTTGGTAATCATCTTCCAGTTGTCGCCGGGCATGTAAAGGAGGGCGCGACGCGAACGGGTTACTTTTTCATCCTTCATCCTTCATCCTTCATCCCTTCATCCCTTCGGCGAGCTCAGGGCAAGCCTTTTTAAAAACATCGCCGTACGTTCAAACTCAACCACAACCGTTCCATCGGGCTTCCTGCCTGTGCATTTGATCCGCACAATGCCCGCGTTCGGTCTTGATTTCGACTCGCGCTTTTCGATGATCTCGCTCTCCGCATAGATCGTATCGCCGTGAAAGACCGGGTTGGGATGTACGATCTTATCGTAGCCCAAATTGGCGACGATTGTGCTGTCGGTTAAATCCGCCACGCCCAAGCCGACGACCAGCCCAAAGGTGAAGATGCCGTTCACCAGCCGTTGACCGAACTCGGTCTTCGAGGCGAAATCTTCGTTGATGTGCAGCGCCTGCGGGTTCATCGTCAGCGCGGAGAACAGCACGTTATCCATCTCGGTGATCGTGCGCCCGCCGTGCCTGAACTTCGTGCCGACTTCGAGTTCGTCGAAAAATTTTCCGGTCATGTTTTCCTTTCGGACTCGAACATCTCCAATCGTTCGAGTCTGCGCCGACGGCGGGGCGCTATTCCACTTCCGCCAGGATCTGCTCGCGCTCCACGGTCTGCCCCTGCGCGACATGCAGCGCGGAAACTTTCCCATCCTTCAAGGCTTGAATGCGGATTTCCATCTTCATGGCCTCCATCGTCAGCAGGGTTTGACCTTTCTTCACGACATCTCCCACGCCGACAGCGACGCTTCGAATCAGACCCGGCATCGGGGCGATCAACCCCCCGGCGTGGTCGCGGCGGATGCCTTGTTTCGCGCCCGAAGTCTTCGTGAGCAGGATCGTGCGCCCATTGACGGTGACCCAGCGTCTTGCCATATCCGATGAAACATGAGCAATGACGCGCTGTCCGTCAATGAGCAAATCCATGCGCCCGTTTGCGGCCCGGACGATGTGAACGCTGACCGTCTTCCCATCCAAAATGGCGGCATAATTCTCCCCGGAGGGGTTGAGTTCGATGGACTGGGTGTCGAAGGTGGTTTTCATTAATTCCTGTAATTCCCCGTCCCCTTCCAGGGATTGAACGGATCGGTTTCGTTGGAAACTGCGGGTTGCGCCCGGCCGCCGACGAAGACCACATCCGCAAGGGCGGCGGCAATCAAGGAGCGCAGGTCGGGCTGGGGGGGAGTCCATTCGCCGAATTTGGTTTCGACCCAGCGGGTGGAGACGTTTCCCTGTTTGAAATCGTCCGTTTCAAGCGCGGCGCGCATATAATCAATGTTTGTGATCACGCCATGAACGATGAAATCGTCCAGCGCCGTTTTCATGCGGCGGATGGCTTCGGCGCGGCTCCCGGCGTGGACGATGAGCTTTGCCAGCAACGGGTCGTAGTGATGCGTCACCTCGTCCCCGGCGGCAAATCCGGAATCCACGCGGATGCCGGGACCCTGCGGCGGGATGAATTGCAGAAGCCTGCCGACGCTGGGCAAAAATCCGTTTGCGGGGTCTTCGGCGTAGACGCGGCATTCGATGGCGTGGCCGTGTTGATGAAGGTCGTTTTGCGCGAAGGGGAATTTCTCTCCCGCCGCGACGCGCATCTGCCAGTGGACGAGGTCGAGACCGGTGACGAGTTCCGTTACAGGGTGCTCCACTTGCAGGCGGGTGTTCATTTCCAGAAAGTAAAAGGATGAAGGATGAAGGATGAAGGCTTGCCCTGAGCCGTGTCGAAGGGGCGAAGAAGGGCTTGAGTCTAGAATAAATTCAACGGTTCCGGCGTTGTGATAATTGATAGCTTTTGCGGCGTTGATCGCGGCTTGACCCATTTGCGCTCGAAGTTCGGGGGTCAATAACGGCGAAGGGGATTCTTCGATGATCTTCTGGTGGCGGCGCTGCGCGGAACATTCGCGCTCGAACAAATGGACGAGGTTGCCGTGTTTGTCGCCGAAGACTTGAATCTCGACGTGGTGCGCGTCGGCGATGTATTTTTCGACCAGCAGGCGCTCGT
The DNA here is from genome assembly GCA_900696595.1 of uncultured Chloroflexota bacterium. Taxonomy (GTDB): domain Bacteria; phylum Chloroflexota; class Anaerolineae; order Anaerolineales; family Villigracilaceae; genus Villigracilis. Next base: position 3,978 of record CAADGT010000056.1, on the reverse strand, counting down.
CGCCGAAGGCGTTTTGCGCTTCGCTTCTGGCGAGTTCCATCGCTTCTTTCAATTCGCTTTCTTCGTTGACGACGCGCATCCCCTTGCCGCCGCCGCCCGCCGCGGCTTTGACCAAAACGGGGTAGCCGATATCCTTTGCGGCGTTTTTGAAATCGGCGAAGGTTTCCAAACCCTCGTACCCGGGGACGGTGGGCACGCCGGATTTTTTCATCAGGATTTTTGATTCGGCTTTGTCGCCCATGGCGCGGATCGAATCGGCTGAGGGGCCGATGAAGGTCAATCCCGCCGATTCGACCCCGGCGGCGAAAGAGGCGTTCTCGGAGAGGAATCCATAGCCCGGGTGGACGGCATCCGCCTGGGAGTCGAGGGCGGACTGGATCAGGACATCCGCATTTAAATAGGATTCTTTTGGGGGGGCGTTTCCGATGAAGACGGCTTCGTCGGCGAGCTGGGTGTGCTGGGCGTTTTTATCCGCTTCGGAGTAAACGGCGACGGTTCGGACGCCGAGCTCGCGGCAGGCGCGCATGATGCGGATGGCGATCTCGCCGCGATTGGCTATCAGAACCTTATTGAACACGCAACAACTCCAGCAGTTCTTTTTCGCGTTCGGGTTTCAAACCGGCTTTCAGTTCATATTCCGCGGGGCGTTCGGAGGTCCAGTTGTAAATATCCTGAATCGTTTGCGCGAGCGGGGTGAAAGTCAGCCCGGCCTGAAGGGCTTTGGAGATATCCACGTGCGCCACGCCCGCGTTCTCGCCGGTTTCGGGGAGCCATGCGGGCATGTCGCTCCAGGGTTGGACGTTGTGTTTTTCGAGGAATTCGACCGGCGCCCATTGGAAGACTGCCTTGCTTTGACTCGCGCGCTTGCATGTTTCGAAGACGGTGTTTAAGGTCAGGGGCTGCCCGGTTGCGTTGAATACGCCCGAGACGTTGTTGTCTGCCAGGCGGACGATGAAGTCGGCGAGGTCGCGCGCGTCTATGAATTGGGTCATGGCGGAGGGTTTGTCGGGGGTGAGAACGTCGCCGCCCTGGGCGATGCGCAGGGGCCAATAGGTAAAGCGGTCGGTGGGGTCGTGGGGCCCGACGACCAGCCCCGGGCGGATGATGAGCGAGTTTGGTCCGTATATGTCTTGTACGGTTTTTTCGCACAGCGCTTTTAATGGCCCGTAGGTTGCGCCGGTGATCTCTTCGACGGTTTCGTCTTGCAGTTTGCCGAGCGGGTGGCTTTCGTTGATTCCCATCCTGCTGAAACTGGCATAGACGGAAACGCTGGAGATGAAGATGTAACGCCCGACCTTGTCTTTGAGCGCCTCGGCGGACAGGCGGACGATGCGCGGGAGGTAGCCGCAGGTGTCTATGACGGCGTCCCATTGCCCTGAGATTTTTCCGAAATCACGTTCTCTGTCTCCGCGAATGGTTTTGAGTCTTCGGAAAAGATCGGGGTTGGTCTGCCCGCGGTTGAAGAGGGCGACGTCGTGACCGTGCGCCCGCGCCGAGTTGACCAGGTGTCGTCCGATAAAACGTGTGCCGCCGAGGATGAGTATCTTCATGGTGTTGTTTTTGTGAGGGACAATTCCGTGGCTTTGGCTTCCTGCCCGTCCGGCAGGATGTTGTAGGCGGTAATGATGAGTTCGTTCCCGTTCAATTGTACTTCGGTGCGCCAGCCCCAGTCCGGTCCGCCGGCAGGGTCGGGGTAGGAGCCGAGGACGAAGAATCCGTTTTGGATGGCGTTGCCTTCGCAGAACATGATGGCGGTGTTGTTGTGAAAGGAGTCCACCCACGAGGCTTCGTAGCGTTCGAGCGTGGTGTTATATCCGAAGGTAAACATGCCGCGCTGGGCTTCGCCTTCGATGGAAGACTCGTAAAGGAAAAGAGCAAAGCGGCCGTCTAAAATTATTTGGACGCTTCCAAGGATGGCAGATTCATTTGCCAGTTTGCCCGGTTCTAACCAAAGTTTGCTCGTACCCTTCCAATTGCCGGCCAAAAGAGCAAGAAGGTGATGCGGACTTCCAGTTGATTTTTCGAAGGTCATGAATATCTCCGATTATGTCATCCTGAGCGAAGGATCTCCGCGATGACAGCCAGGTTTTTTTACATCCTGAACACACCAAACCCGCCCTCGACTTTCGGCGCGTTCAACACGATGGATAACGCCAGCCCCAAAACCTGCCGCGTGTCCGCCGGGTCAATTACGCCGTCGTCCCACAGGCGGGCGGTGGAATGGTAGGGGCTGCCTTCGCGTTCGTATTTTTCGAGCAGGGGACGTTTGAAGTCCTCCGCCTCTTCCGCGCTCAGGGCGGGTTTGCCCTCTCTGACGAGTTGATCCTGTTTGACGGTGAGCATGACGTTGGCGGCCTGCTCGCCGCCCATGACGGAGATGCGGGCGTTGGGCCACATCCATAAAAAGCGCGAGCCGTAGGCGCGTCCCGCCATGGCGTAGTTGCCCGCGCCGAACGAGCCGCCGATGACGAGGGTCAGTTTGGGGACGCGTGTGTTGGCGACGGCGTGGACCATCTTCGCGCCGTCCTTGGCGATGCCGCCGGTTTCGTATTCCCTGCCGACCATGAAGCCGGTGATGTTTTGCAAAAAGATCAGCGGAATGCCGCGCTGGTCGCACAACTCGATGAAGTGCGCGCCTTTGAGCGCGGATTCGCTGAACAGGACTCCGTTGTTGGCGATGATGCCGACGGGGTAGCCGTGGATGCGGGCAAAGCCTGTGATCAGCGTTGTGCCATAGCGCGATTTAAACTCGCGGAATTTGCTTCCATCCACGATGCGGGCGATAACCTCGCGCACGTCGTAGGATTCTTTGAAGGCGCGCGGCAGGACGCCGTACAATTCTTCGGCGGGGTATAAAGGCTCTTCGGGCGGGGCAACTTCCAGCCCCGAAAGATGCGAGTGGATGTGTCCGCGCGGGAGGGTCTCCACAATCGAACGCAAAATTTCGATGGCGTGATCGTCGTCTTCCGCGAAGTGATCTGCCACGCCGGATTTGCGGGTGTGAACGTCGGCGCCGCCCAGTTCTTCGGCGGTGACGTCCTCGCCCGTGGCGGCTTTGACCAGCGGCGGCCCGCCGAGGAAGATCGAGCCTGCGCCTTTGACGATGATCGCTTCATCGCTCATGGCCGGGACGTACGCGCCGCCTGCGGTGCAACTTCCCATCACGGCGGCGATCTGCGGAATTTTCTTCGCGGACATTCTTGCCTGATTGTAGAAGATGCGCCCAAAGTGATTCACGTCCGGGAAGACTTCATCTTGAAACGGTAAATTTGCCCCGCCGGAATCGACAAGGTACAGCGTGGGCAGGTGATTCTCTTCGGCGATCTGCTGGGCGCGCAAATGTTTTTTGACCGTCATCGGGAAATACGAGCCGCCCTTCACCGTCGCGTCGTTGGCGACGATCATCGCTTCGCGCCCGGAGATTCTGCCAATGCCGGTCACCACGCCCGCGCTCGGCGCTTCATTATCGTAAAGGTTGACCGCCGCCAGCGCGGAGAGTTCGAGGAAGGGCGCGCCCGGGTCGAGCAGGCGTTCGATGCGTTCGCGCACGAATAATTTTCCCTGCCCCTCGTGGCGCTTGCGATACTTCTCGCCGCCGCCTTCGCGGACGACGGTCAGACGGCGCTTCAGTTCCTGCGCAAGGGCGCGGTTGTGTTCGGCGTTGGCTTTGAATTCGGGGGAGCGCGGGTCGAGGGCGGAGGAGAGGGGTTCCATGAGGGATTGGAGAATAGAGAATGGAGAATGGAGAATAGAGAATAGAGAATAGAGAATAGAGGAAAGTTATCAGTGATCGGTAATCGGTGTGGGGCGAGTCTAGCATAAAAAGAGGAGTTGGGGGATGGGTTGCTACAACGGGAGCATTCAAATGATGTAGAAAAGGAGCCTCCGAGAAATCGGGTATAGTACCCGTAGGCAAGAACAAACGGAGGCTCCGCATGAAGTGTAGCACAGAAACCCTGAGCAAAATTACAGCGCTGT
>CAADGT010000055.1 GCA_900696595.1 uncultured Chloroflexota bacterium | reverse complement strand
GCTTTTGCCATCCTCACGAACCGTCCACGAATAAAGTCACGAATTCGCGAATGTTGGCGCGCCTATTCGTTTATTCGTGAACATTCGTGGACGGTCACCGACTCATCGGCAGGCGCATTTCCTAACCAAATGCCATCTTGCGTAAGGTGAGTTAATAAGAGGTTTTTCCCGTGAGAATCCGTGAAGTCCGCGTAATCCGTGTCCAAAAAGGACTTAAGAAACACTTTCTAAGAGTGTCAGGTAGTCAGAGATAAACGCCCAACCTTCATTGCTCGTATCGCGTAACTTGTATCTCATACCCTCCGCCCTCCTTCATCTCCACACCATCCACTGAACAACGGCGACCAGCAAGCCGAGGATGATGCCGCCGATCACCTCCAGCGGGGTGTGACCGATGACCTCCTTCAATTCATTTTCGCTCCACATGTGACCGCGCAATAATTCGTCGAAGAGCAGGTTGATGCGTTCGGCGTGTTTGCCCGCCTGCCTGCGGACTCCGGCCGCGTCGTGGGCGATGATCATGGTCACGCCGACGGCAATGCCGAAGATCGGGTTGTCGAAGCCGTAACTCAATCCAATCGTGAGAGTCCCCGCCACCATCAACGCCGTATGCGAGGAGGGCATCCCGCCCGCGGCGAAGAACATCGCCCACAGCCATTTGCGCGAACGCAGGTATTCGGTGGGAATTTTGAGGAATTGCGCCAGCAGCCATCCGGTCAATACGGCGATCAGGACTTTGTTCTGCAAAATATCGAGCAGGTTCATTCGGATTTTTCCTCGAAGTCCGCGAGAGACTCCCCGACAAGTTTCTGAACCTTGAGCTGGGCGGATTCAAGCAACGCGCCGCAGCGCGCGATCAACGCCTGTCCCCTTTCGAATAATTTCATCGCTTCATCCAGCGGGTTCTGTTCGCCTTCCAGCGCTTCGACAATTTCCTCCAATTCGGAGAGGGACTCTTCGTAGGATAATTCTTCGACAGGTTTGGGAGCGGGTTTGGGTTTGGGCATGGGAACTCCAAGATATAAGTTACAAGTTGCAAGTTGCAAGACGCGAATTGCAACTTGCGGTTTATGTTGCGGCAATGCAATCGCGCGCCATTACGAATTACGAATTACTCCAAATTCCCCATCGCCGACCCTTACATTCATATCGCCCTTCGCGTCGGAGACTTTGGCGACGACCCTGCCGTCAGTCTTTCGCGTGACGATGGCGTATCCGCGCGAGAGGATGGCTTCGGGGTTCAAGGCAGTCAGCCGCCGGGACAGGCCGTCCACGCGGGCGGATTGTAACTGCAGGCGGTGGGTCAACCCGGAAAAGGCGCGGCGCGAGAGTTCGTCGAGGAGTTGAAGTTCGGATTGAATGCGGCGTTCGGGCGAGACGAAGCGCAGGCGGGCGGTCAGGGCGGAAATTAAAGCCTGATGGTCGGCGACCCGGCTCGAGATTAAGTCCGCGAGGCGGGTTTGGTAATCGGCAATTTGAAATTGGAGATTCTCAAGCGTCGTTTGAGTCGCCAATTCTGCCGCGGCGGTGGGAGTCGGGGCGCGCAAGTCGGCGGCGAAGTCGCAGAGGGTGAAATCCGTTTCGTGGCCCACTCCGCAGACGATGGGAATTTGCGACGCCGCAACCGCGCGGACGACGCGCTCATCGTTGAACGCCCATAAGTCTTCGATGGAGCCGCCCCCGCGCGCGAGGATGATAACGTCTGGAGATTGGAGACCTGCCCTGAGCATTGTCGAAGGGTTGAGAGAATGGAGCGCGTTGACAAGCGCAGGCGGGGCATCAACTCCCTGAACAGGGGCAGGCGCAAGTATGACTTCGACGAGCGGCAGTCGTCTTCGCAGTGTGTTGAGAATATCGCGCAACGCCGCGCCGGTCGCGGATGTGACGACGCCGATCCTGCGCGGCAGTTCGGGGATGGGACGTTTGCGCTCCGGGTCGAAGAGTCCCTCGGCTTCGAGTTGCGCCTTGAGTCGCGCAAATTCCTGAAACAACGCGCCTTCGCCTTTGGGACGGATGAGATTGACGATGAGTTGATACTGTCCCTGCGGTTCGTAAACCGCGATCTTGCCATGCGCTTCGACAGCCGCGCCATCCTGCAAGTTGGGGCGTGTCCGCGCCGCATCGGACTTCCACATCACACAGCGCAGGGAGGCGTTCTTATCTTTGAGCGTGAAGTAGATGTGACCCGACGCCGGGCGCGACAGGTTCGAGACCTCGCCCGTCACCCACACATCCTGAAGTTCGGGATTGTCCTCGAGCAGTTTGCGAATGCGGAAGGTGAGTTGGGAAACGGTCAGCGTTTCGGTAAAAAGGCTGGGCTGCATTGGGAAAAAGGATAATCGAAAACGCGGGAATGGGGAATGGCTGGAAGCGAGTAATGCGTGATTCGTGATGCGTAATCTACAGTCGCCATCATTTCATTGGAATCATTGTCAGGGAAAGCGCTTTGACAGGTCACATCGTTGAAATCAGCGCCAGCAACTCGCTCGGCTGAATGACGGGTACTGGCGCGGGGCGGAAATCTTTTACATTGCGCGTGACGAGATAATCGGCTTTGCATTGGAGAGCCGCCGTCATTTGCACAGCGTCTTCAAAGTCCTTGTAGGGCAGGCTCAACGCCTGTTCGATGCTGGATTGATCCACCGCGGCGACTTTGAGGATTTGCAGCAAGTTGGTGATTGTCACCTTTGCATGGGCGGATGATTGGTCTTTTTGAATCAGGTAAAACAGGGTGGTCAGCGAATGTGGGGCAATAAACCCCTGAATTTTCCCCGTCTCGGCATGGGCAAGTAATTGCGCGGAAATTTCATAAAACGATTCGCGCTCCTGTAAAACATCCAAAATGATGTTCAGGTCGAAAAAGACTTTAATTTTTTGCGCCATATTTTTCCGCCAGGCGCTGTTTGTAATCCTCTATGGAAACATTTTTGGAAAGCGTTCCTGAAAGCCTGCGAACGATCGGCGCGCGATCCAGGGCGGGTACTGGCGCGGGAATTTGAACCAGGTATTCGCTGATGAGGTTGGTCAAAGTGGTGTTTTGCTGGCGCGCATATCGCTTGGCATTGTCCAATAACTTGCGCGGCAGGCGGATGGTCAATTTTGTCTCTTGCATATTGGTTTGTCCTTGTTGCCGTGCAGAATATCATTTTTCTGCACGGCTGTCAACGGCGATTCTCAGGCAGGAAATTCCCGATTTTGAAGAAGCCGTATCCGCGCGGGAATTACACCACATCCAACCCCACATGCGGCCCGGGCGGATATTCGATTCGGATCGGGTCGTCCGGGAACACCTCCCCGCCGACCAGCACAATGCTCATAATCCCCGCCTTACGGATGATATTCCCCTGATTGGGCTTGCTGAACGTGTAATCCGCGCTTTTGCTGACCGCGATAACCGTTCCGTCCATGTTCGACTCCTTTTGACACGGGAGATAAAACCTCTGCAAGTTCGAGACATTATAATCTCCCAAATTTTTCGCCGAAGCCGAAGTATCCAATGCCGACATTTCTCTGCTAAAATCCCCCTATGCAAGTTCTCCCGTCCCTTCAACCACCCTCCGCTCACTGATAACTGATAACTGATTACTTTCTTCATCCTTCACCCTTCATCCTTTATCTTTCCCCTCATGAAACACCTCTGTTCACCCTGGCGTATGACATACATCGAAAATCACACCAAAGCAGACGGCTGCGTCTTCTGCAACGCGCAAACCATGACAGACAGCCCCGAAAACCTGATCGCCTTCCGCGGGAAAAACGCGTACGTGATCCTCAACCGCTATCCCTACGCGAGCGGACATCTGATGGCGCTTCCCTTCGAGCATATTTCCACCCTCGAAGAACTGACTCCCGAAACCCGCGCCGAGATGATGGAATTGACCTCGCGTTGCACAACCGTTCTGCGCAAAATATACAGGACGCATTCCTTCAACGTCGGCATCAACATGGGAGAAGCCGCAGGCGCGGGCGTGCTGGGACACATCCACATTCACATCGTCCCGCGCTGGGCTGGCGATACAAATTTTATGTCCGCAGTGGGAGGGACGCGGGTATTACCCGAAGCGCTGGAGGATACGTATAAACGGGTGAGGGAGGGGTTTTGGGAGGTAGGGAATGGAGAATAGAGAATAGAGAATGGGGGAGAGAGAATAGAGAATAGAGAATGGAGAATGGAGAATAGAGAATGGAGAATGGAGAATGGAGAATAGAGATTGGAGATTGGTAATTGGTAATTTACCCTGAGCATGATTGATGGGTTGGGGTTGGGGGTTGATGGACATGGAGATTGAATGAAGGATTCCAGAAAAAAATTTTTAAATCTATGGCTTTTGATTGCAGGGGCGACGATCCTGTCTTGCGGCGGCCGGGAGGATGCAGTCACGCCGACTGTTACGTTTACGGAGATTCCTTCATCCATTCCTGGAACGCCGACGATGAGTCTCACGCCGACTCCGCAGGGGTTTTCCACGCCCGCAATTTATGGCCCCGAGCGCGAAGACTTTCCGCCGAACGTCAACCCGCTTTCAGGGTTGGAGGTCGAAGACCCAAACCTGTTCGACACGCCAGCGGTCGCTTTGTCCATTTCACATTTTCCGGTTGCCGCGCGCCCGCAGGCGGGACTTTCATTCGCGCCGTGGGTCTTCGAGTTTTACATCACCGAAGGCGCCACGCGTTTCCTCGCAATTTTTTACGGCGCATTTCCCCAGCCCGAACTTCCGATCCCCGGCGATTGCGCTCCGCGGCGCGAACCGTTTGCGCAAACCTCGTTCATACTCGGCAACCGCGTCTGGCTCGACGAAAATCAAAACGGGATTCAGGAGGATTATGAAAAGGGAGTCGGCGGCGTGTGCGTAAATCTATTGGATGAAAACGGGAACGCCCTGCAACAAACGACGACCGATTCCAACGGTTATTACGGGTTCAACGTCGAGCCTGCAAAATACATCGTCGAGTTCAAGATTCCGGCATGGCTGAAATTTACGAAGAAAAACATCGGGGACGAGGATAAAGACAGCGACGCCGATTCGGATTCGGGTCGGGCTGAGGCGGATTTTAAATCCACGCTTCTTTATCTGGACGCGGGCCTGATCCCGTCCGAGGAGACGAATCCACCCTTCAACGAATCCGCCCAACCGCCGCCTGCCGAGGTCGGACCGATTCGCTCCGGACGTTTGCTTTACATTGACATCCACGAGATGTTCCTGAACTCGTGTTTCATCTTCGCTTCCGCCTCGCCGGAGATTTTACCGATGCTGCCGCAGTGTTATCTCGTCCCGCACGACGAAGCCAGCGGCGGCGCGATGCTGACCATCGAAAAGATGATCTCGCTGGCGGAGGAGAACCGCGAATCGAATTCGGATGAATTCAACTACGCGAGCAACGCATTTTCAGAGACGCCCCCGCCCGGCGGACTGCCCGCGAACATAATCAAATCCTATGCGGCGAGACTCAACCAAGCCGCGTGGGTTTACGATCCGCTCTCCGCTTCGTACTGGCGCTATGTGGACGATACCACGCCGGAGAATGAAGGAAAACTTCACGCCGAGATTGACCGCCTGACCGGCAGGCAATTACAATTTGAAAACATCGTCGTGCTGTTCGTCGAACAGGAGGTTTTTGAATATCAGCAAACTCCGATTCGCACGTTGCTGGATTGGAATCTCGAACCCGGCGGCGGCGGCTTTGCCGTCCTCTTCCGCGACGGGATGAAGCATGATATTCGCTGGAGCATGAAGGCGCGCGAATACGAAAAAGAAACCGGGTTGCCCCGCCCGATCTATTTCGTGGATGCGGACGGGAATCCCGCGCCGCTCAAGCCGGGCAAAACATGGTTCTTCGTGGCGACGCCATATTCCTACGTAACCAACCAGGGCGACGGCAGTTGGGTGATTCGTTACGTCGCGCCGGAGGGGGCAAAGTAGGAGGAGCGGTGATTGGAAACTTGCCCTGAACTTGCCGAAGGGTTGGTAATTGGAGATTGGAGAAATAATGCGCCCGCATACCCGCTCGGAAAAAGAGTTATTTGAGAAAAACGCAAACCTGCAAAACTCTGCGCCCATCCAGCCGCGCAAGCCTATTGCGAAGAAACGGCAAAAAGGGAACGCGCTTCAATGGTGGATTCTTGCCGGGGTGGGAATTGTCTCGTTTGCCTGTCTGTCCATCATCGGATATTTATTATTTCAACAGACGGCTTTTCCGCCATCCGCGCCCACTCCTTTGCCGGTAACGGCAACTCTGCCCGCCGTCACTTCAACGCCAGCGTATGCGCCCATCTTCGAGCCTGGCGAATGTCAATTTAAGAAACCGGAAGAAGCGCAAGTCACCTGCGGATATGTAAAAGTTCCAGAAGATCGAAATGGAAATCTGGGCGACACCATTCAACTGGCTGTTGCAATTTACCACAGTGTCAGCAACTCCCCCAAACCGGACCCGACGCTGTTTCTGTATGGCACGCCCGATGGACAGGCGATCTCTCTGAGTCTCAGCATTTTCGATACCGTCATTGCCCCAATCATCGAAGAGCGCGACTTCATCGCATTCGATACGCGCGGCACGGGACGCTCGATCCCGGCTATGGTATGCGACAATATTCTGACCACCTTTCAAAGCGACCTAAACGGCGAACTGCCTGTAGACCAGAAAGCCGCATACTATCAGGGGGCGTTTGCAACCTGCAAGAGCAATTTCAACCTGATGGGCATAACCCCCTCCGCTTATACGTCGCCCAATATGGCGGCGGACGCGCGGGATGTCATTCGGGCGCTTGGGTACCAGCAGGCAAATCTATACGGGGTTGGATACGGGACTCGAATCGCGCAGTTTGTCATGCGGGAATATCCCGAAATAGTCCGCAGCGCGGCGCTCGATTCCGTCGTCCCGCTCGACTCTCAAATGTTGCGCGTGGACATCAGCGGCGAACAGAATCGGCTGATCGGGCAATTGTTTGCCGAGTGCGCGGCGGACCCGGCATGTTCCTCCGCGTTTCCCAATTTGGAGGGCGTTTACAACGAGGGCATCGCCATTCTTGACGCCCAACCGTACCCTGCATCGGCAAAAATAAAATCTTTCGATGTTTTTGCCACATACTACTCGCACGATTTAGACGGCGCTGTGTTTCGCGACGCCGTTCTTTGGAATATGAACGACGCGCAAACCCGTTCCGACGTTCCAAATTTTATTTATCGCGTTTACAACGGCGACTTCTCAAATGTGTTCGACGGGGTTTTGCCTCAATTTTTCATGTTCCAGGGTTGGGTTGAAGTCGGCGCCTATGTCGCAACCCACTGCCACGACCAGGTTTTTGCAAACCCCATCGAAAGACTGGATGCGACCATCTTCGAACTTTGCGGAATGTGGGATATTGCCCCCCCGGCCGAAGGCGAAAACGAAGCGCTTCACTCCGCAATCCCTACCTTGATTTTGGCGGGGCGATACGACACAAGAACGCCCGCAATATTCGCCCATCAACTGGCCGAGCGCCTGACGCATGAATACCTGGTCGAATTCCCCTACGAGGGATACGCTCTTACATTCAACTATTACAGCTATTACGAAAACTGCCCCCTGATAATCCTTGCGTCTTTTTTACGCGAGCCAAACGCGCCGCCAGACATGGCGTGTATGAACGGATCGAACCCCATTCCGTTCAATGTTTCTCAACCGCCCGTCTCCACCTCCAACCTGAAACCTGTGATGATCCAGGAATATAACCTCCTGGCATTTGTGCCTCCGTATTGGGAATCCAGCGGGATCGGGCAATTCATTAACTACCCAGGAGAGATACCGCAAATTCACATTCAACGCAGCCCAATGTCCGAAGCGGAATGGGTGGAAAAACTGCGCGCCGACTTTCTCGACGGGCAGGGATTCGACCAACCCGCTGAAAAGGTCGGCGACAGGCAAACCGCCCATCTCGCGTGGACGCTCTATCGAGCCGCGTCCCAGGGCAATCCTGTTGATATGGCTTTTGCGAAACATGGAAGCGACACGCTCATGATTCTGCTCATCACGCAAAACAGCTACCATGCCCATGACTATAATCAGATTTTCCTTCCGAATGTTAACGAATTAGTCCCCCTGGATTGAACCGCAGGCGCGCCATTTTTACATTTGGATTTGCGGCAAGAAGTTATGCGGACTTCGGCTTGGGCGAGCGCTTCATCAACAAGGCAAATGACTGGGCGTTGCGCCAATATGCGTGGACGAACCCCGCGCCGGTGAAGAAGTTCGTGAAGGCGACGAAGGAGTTGCATCCGTTGAACAGGAGAGAGGCGTTGAAGAATATCGGCTGAGTGTGCGTCACCCGCCCCCTTGATTCTTCATAAAGTCAGCCACTTCTTCAAAACGGAATTTCAAGCGCTCCACCACAGTCGGGTTGAAATTACCCGCATCCAGCGCGCGATCCATGCACCACAACCACTGGTCGCGTTCGCGCTCGCCGATGGCAAAGGGCATGTGACGCTGGCGCAAACGGGGGTGGCCAAATTTTTCGATGTATAACTGCGGTCCGTCGGACCAGCCGGAGAGAAACATGAACAGTATCTCGCGCGATTGATTCAGGCTGGCGGCGTGAAGCGCGCGGATGTCCTTCGCTTCGGGCGCGGAATCCATCAGGTCGTAAAAACGGTCAACGAGGGCGCGCACGCCGGTCTCGCCGCCGAGGAGTTCGTAAAGGGATTGGGTTTCGCTCATGACAGAATTTTACCGCTGCGTGGGTGCGTCGCGCCAAACGAGTAGGCTTGTCTCAAATAAGCGAATCTTACGGGTGAGTTTTTCTCATTATTCTGGCGCGACGCATATTAAGCTGAAACAAGGATTGACGTATTCTCAAACTACAAAGTAAAATCTAGCCAGACTAGACAGAAAGGAAGATGCTCATGAATGCTGTTTGGCAGATCCAGGACGCAAAAAATAAACTCAGCGAAGTCATTACCCGCGCTCTAAACCAGGGACCGCAATTGATTACAAAACACGGCGAAAAAACCGTCGTTGTGATTTCATACGCCGAGTATGAGAAATTACGAAAGTCTCAAGGCAAACTATCAGAATTCTTCAGGAGTTCCCCGTTGGCAGGCATCGAGTTGACGCGCGATAAATCCCTGCCGCGCAAGGGGATCGAACTATGAAATATCTCCTGGATACCTGTGTCGTATCGGAACTAATCTCGAAACAGCCCAATTCAGATGTGATCGAGTTTGTAGATGGACTTGATCCCGAAGACGTTTTTCTCAGCGTCATTACCGTCGGGGAAATTGCGAAGGGGATCGAAAAATTGCCAAAATCCAGACGCAAGCAGGATTTGCTAACCTGGCTTGAAGAGGAATTGCTTATTCGATTCGAGGGAAATATCATTTCCCTCGACATAGGAGTATTAATGCGTTGGGGCGAGTTGGCTGCAAAACTTGAAGGAGTCGGCGTTACTCTTCCCGCAATAGACGCTCTGATCGCCGCCACGGCCTTAACGCACAACATGACGATCGTGACTCGTAATGAAAGTGACTTTGAAAACACCGGGGTTGAAATCATCAATCCGTGGCGAAGACGTTGATCTCACACACAGGAGAATCAAATGAACAAAGAAAACGAAGCGGTCATCCTTTCCGCCGCGCGCACGCCGATTGGAAAATTTCAAGGGGCATTAAGCGGAATCTCCGCGCCGAAACTGGGCGCCATCGCAATTGAAGAAGCCGTAAAACGCGCGGGCATAGACTCAAGCGATGTGGAGGAAGTCTTGATGGGCAACGTGGTCGCGGCGGGGTTGGGTCAGGCTCCCGCGCGGCAATCCCTGATCTTTGGCGGCGTGCCGAACACTGTCAGCGCGACGACGCTCAACAAAGTCTGCGGCTCCGGCTTGAAGGCGGTCATGCTGTCGGCGCAAGCCATCCGCGCGGGCGACGCGCAACTTTTCATCGCGGGCGGATTCGAGTCCATGAGCCGCGCGCCGTATCTCGTCAACGGGCGCATGGGCGAACTCAAATTCGGCAACGCGCAAATGACCGACGCCCTGCTCAACGACGGTTTGTGGGACCCGTTCGAGAATTGGGCGATGGGCGCCGCCGCCGAGTTCATCGCGGATGAATACGAAGTGACCCGCGAGGCGATGGATGAATTCGCGCTTCGCTCCCACCTCAAGGCTGTGGAGGCTCAAGAAAAAGGGCGGTTTACGCCGGAAATTGTTCCCGTCCAAATTCCAGGGCGCAAAGGCGAAACGACCACAATCAGCGCCGACGAAGGCCCGCGCAAGGATGCTTCGCTGGAATCGCTCGCCAAACTCAAACCGGTCTTCAAAGCGGACGGCAAGGTGACGGCTGGCAACGCCTCATCCATGAACGACGGCGCGGCGGCGGCGGTAATTTCTTCGCGCGCGTACGCCGAACAGAAAGGCATCAAGCCGATTGCAAAAATCGTCGGCTACGCTCAAGCCGCACTGGAGCCGAAATATCTGTTCGCCGCGCCCGCCCACGCCATGCCAAAGTTGTTGAAAAAAATCGGCTGGACATTGAAAGACGTTGACCTGATCGAACTCAACGAAGCCTTTGCTGCGCAAGTCCTCGCGGACGGTTACGCCCTCGCCAACGACGGCTGGGACTGGGACAAGGTCAACGTGAACGGCGGCGCGATTGCGCTTGGTCATCCGCTGGGGGCGAGCGGCGCGCGCGTGTTGACCACTCTCATTTATGCGCTGAAAGAGCGCGGGCTGAAACGCGGCATTGCGTCGTTATGTTTGGGCGGCGGCGAAGCGGTGGCAATGGCTGTGGAGGTGGAGTAGTCGGGTGGTCGGATGGTCGGGTAGTCGGGTAGTCGGGTAGTCGGGTGGTCGGGTAGTCGGGTAGTCGGGTAGTCGGGTAGTCGGGTAGTCGGGTGGTCGGGTAGTCGGGTAGTCGAGTAGTCGGGTAGTCGGGTAGTCGGGTAGTCGGGTAGTCGAGTAGTCGGGTAGTCGAGTAGTCGGGTAGTCGAGTAGTCGGGTAGTCGCATGGCCGGATAGACAATAGGGTAAAAGGAGGCGTGATGAAAATCGAAAGGTTTGAAGATATTCGAGCGTGGCAACAGGCGCGGGAATTGACGAATCTGGTTTACGACCTAACCGGGCAGGAAAAGTTCAGGAAAGATTTTCGACTGCGCGACCAAATTCAGGGCGCGGCGGGCTCGGTCATGCACAACATCGCGGAGGGGTTCGACGACGGCTCGGACGCTGAATTCATTCACTTCTTGAAATACTCAAGGCGCTCCGCCAGCGAAGTGCAATCCGAAATCTATCTTGCGCTCGACAGAAAATACGTCAACCAAAACGACTTTCAAAAGGTTTACGACATGGCGACGATCACAAAAAAATCCATCAATGCCTTCATTGCCTACCTCCGCAAATCCAAACGCTGAGCCTTTGACCATCTGACTATAAGACCTTTCGACTAACAGACCAGGAGACCAATATGAGCGTCAAACACATCTTCATCATCGGCGCCGGGACGATGGGCAGCGGCATCGCTCAAGTGACGGCGACATCCGGCTATCAAGTCGCCTGCATGGATCTGCAACCCGCCGCGCTGGAGAAAGCCAAAGCGGCGATCGCCAAATCCACGACGAAACTTGCGGAGAAGGGAACGCTGACAGCGGAGCAAAAGGCGTCCGCAGACCGGATCCACTTCACGTCCACGATGGAGGCGATGAAGGAGGCGGATTTCGTCATCGAAGCGGCGACGGAAAATCCGGAGTTGAAATTCAAAATATTCAAAGATATGGACGCCAACGCGCGCGAAGGGGTGATTCTGGCGAGTAACACGTCGTCCATCTCCATTACGAAGATCGCCGCCGCCACAAAGCGACCGGAAAAAGTGATCGGGATGCACTTCATGAATCCCGTGCCGCTGATGAAACTGGTGGAGGTCATCAAAGGGCTTGCCACCGACGACGCAACGCTGAACGCGACGCTGGAATTGTGCAAAGCGCTGGGCAAGGAAGCGTGGACGGCGAACGACTCGCCCGGCTTCATCTCGAATCGCATTTTGTGCCCGATGATCAACGAAGCGGTGTTTGCCTTGCAGGAAAACGTCGGCACGCCCGAAGCGATTGACGCGGTGATGAAACTCGGCATGAATCATCCGATGGGCCCGCTCACGCTGGCGGACCTGATCGGACTGGATGTCGTGTTGTTCGTGATGGAAGTTTTGCAGCGCGATCTGGGCGAGGACAAATACCGCCCCGCGCCGTTGTTGCGCAAGATGGTGGATGCGGGCTATCTGGGAAGGAAGACGGGCAGAGGGTTTTACACCTATTAAGAATCTGCGCGCGGATCGGACGGAAGACGCGAATGTTTGACTTTCACTTCAACGGAGGACAAAATGAACGAACGCGAACGTATCATTGTCGAATTCGATAAATCCCGCGAGCGGATGCGCGCAGTCGTCGCCCAGGCGGACTTGCGCCAGACGATTTATCCGCGCTGGACGATGAAAGAAGTGCTGGATCACATCTCGGGCTGGGACGATGCGGTCATATTGATCCTGAAAGCCCTCATCAACGGCGTATCGGAAGATATGCCCTCGGTGCGCGGCATCAACCTCTACAACGAGGAGACTGTCGCCACACGCCAGGCGCTTTCCTATGAACACAGCCTGCGCGAATGGGAGGCGTCCCGTGAAGCGATGAAAAAATTGATTCGTGAAGTTCCGGATGAAAAAATGACCGCGGTCTTTCCCTTTCCCTGGGGCGGCGGCGGAAACGTGGCGGAGATGCTGGCAATTTTCTACGAGCATGAGAGGGAACACGCCGAGGAAATTCACGGCATCCTCGAAAAAGGGAGGTAAAACGCTTCTCACTCAAATCGTTTTTTCAGGTAGAATTATTTTGCGCTTCCATCGGTCGGACAACATTAAGACGCAGCGCAAAAGGATGATCGAATGACTTTGAAACCGCCCACTTCCCTCCCGCCCTCCGGCGTCATCGGTTCGTACCGCAGGCGCAACCGCGGCAGGCAAAACATCATCACTATCGCCGCCGCCCTCCTCGTGCTGGGAGGTCTTGCCATGCTGTATTATTGGCTTTCGCAACCGGGCAAACCCATCAATCTTCTGTTGGCAACCGACACCCCCACGCCCACGATCACATTCACGCCGACGCCCACCAACTCGCCGACAACAACCTCCACCGAGACAACGACGCCGACCGTCACGCCTACGCCGACATTCTCCGCGCCTTTCACCTACACCGTCGAGGCTGGCGACTCCCTGGCGCTCATCGCGGAGAAATTCAACTTGGGCGACGATGCGATTCCGCTTATTCTTCTGTTGAATCCGTATACTCCTCCAACCGATCCTGCGCAGGCGCCCACCGGCATAGACCCGACTACCCAGATCGTCATCCCCGGGCAGGTCATCCTGCTCCCCAACCCGGACATGCAGTTGCCCACCGCCACGCCCATTCCGCCCAACCTGCCCAAAGGCACAAAACTTGAGTACATCGTGCAGTCCGGGGATTCGCTCGGCGCGATTGCAAACATATTTAACAGCACCATCGAAGCCATCCTGGAGGAGAACAATCTTACCGACCCGAATGCTCTCTTTGTAGGTCAGATTCTCATCATCCCGGTCAACCTGGTCACGCCGACCGCCACGCTCCCGCCGACCAGCACGCCCGTCACGCCGGGTCCCGGCACGCTCATGCCGACCGCCACATTCACGCCGATCAACGCTCCGGCGGCGACGAAAACTCCATAACTGCAAGCCGGAATGTCATTCCGGCTTGCTTTGCGCGGGTTTTCAAATTTACTGGACAAATATCCATCCGTCATGTAGAATACCGCCCTGTCGTAAAAAGCAAGGCACGAAATTTTTGGAGGAAGACTTGGCTAACATTCAATCCCAGATCAAACGCAATCGTCAGAACGAAAAGCGTCGCCTGCGCAACCGCAACGTCCGCGGCGCCGCCCGCACTGCCGATAATGCCGCGCGCAAATCCATTACCGCCGGGGCGCCTGAGACCAAAGACGCAATCATGACTGCGATCAGCGCTTTGGACAAGGCGGCGGAAAAGGGAGTTCTGCACAAGAACACCGTCGCGCGCCGCAAGAGCCGACTGATGAAAGCCCTTGCCGCGTTGACCGGCAAGAGCGCGTAACACAGCGCGAAATCGGAGCGGGAGTCGCAAGACTCCCGTTTTTGTTTTCAGGGGTCGGTGAAAATCGGGAGACTTTTCGCTCCAATCAGAACTGCAACGCCTCCCGATATTACGGTGAAAAGTCAGGAGACTTTTTGCTCCGGGAATTTCTCAACTGATATAATCGAAAAGATATGTTTCAAAAAGAACAGCAACTCATCGAAGACAAGATCAAAGAATATTGCGAAGCCAACGACATCGCCCTGGCGGAGTTGAAGTGGCAAGCCATCCCGTTTTCGGGGGAATGGGGTTTTTCAACCTCCTTCTTCCAGACTGCGGCAAACGAAGCGAAACGCGGCAAGGGAAACAAACTTCCAACGCCGCAAAAGGCTCAGGAAATCGCCGAACAGGTCAAGGGTCAGTTGGGAGGCGCGGCGGGGATCAGCCGCATCGAGGCGGTGAAAGGCTATCTCAACGTCTATTTCAAAACTTCCGAGTACGCCAATCGGGTTGTGAATGAAGTTTTGATCAACGGCGCGGAGTTTGGTCGCGGCGCGGCGAAGAGCGAGACTGTGATGGTCGAGTACGCCCAGCCGAATACGCATCATTCATTTCACATCGGTCATGCAAGAAACACGATCCTCGGCGAGGTTCTGGCAAGGCTGGTGGAATTCGCAGGGTATAAAACCATCCGCGCTTCGTATCCCGGCGACCTGGGGTTGGGCGTGGTCACTGTGATGTGGATGTACGACAAGTTTTATAAAGGGCAGGAACCGGCGGGCGTCCATGAACGTGGACAGTGGCTCTTGAAGTTATACGTGGAAGCCAATCAGTTGCTGGAAAAGAAGGAAAACGAAACGCCGGAAGAGACATCCCAGCGCGAAGCCTATGAAACCGAGCGGCGCGAACTTTATCGCCGATACGATGCGGGCGATCCGTATGCGCGCGAATTGTGGCGGACAACCCGCGAATGGAGTCTGGAGGAATTGCGCGAGATTCTTCACATGCTCGACGTGAAAATGGATGTGTGGTTCTACGAGTCCGAAGCGGACGAACCTTCGAAGGCGATCGTGGAGGAGTTGATCGCAAAGGGCATCGCCGACGATGAACGCCCGCAAGGCGGCGCGGTCATCGTGAAGATTGACGAGAAACTTGGGCTGACCAAGGAAAAATATCGCACGAATGTAATCCTGCGGCGAGACGGTACGACGCTTTACCTGACAAAAGACCTGGCGCTGGCAAAAGAGAAGTTCGAGAAATATCACGTTGACCGCTCCATTTATGTGGTGGATGTGCGCCAGTCTTTACATTTACAGCAGGCGTTTGCCATCTTGAAGTTATGGGGCTTTCCGCAGGCGGAGAAGTGTTTTCACCTCGGCTACGGGTTTGTCAGCCTGCCCGAGGGCGCCATGTCGTCGCGCAAGGGACGGGTGGTGTTGTTCAAAGAGGTGTATGACGAAGCCATCCGGCGCGTCCTGGCGGTGGAAGCCGAAAAAAGCGTGGACATCCCCGCCGAAGAGCGCGAGAAGATCGCGGCACAGATCGGTTTGGGCGCATTGGCGTACTCCATGCTTTCGGTGGACAATAACAAAGACATCGTCTTCAACATCGAGGAGGCGCTTTCGTTCGACGGGCGGACGGGTCCGTACATTCAGAACGCGCATGTGCGGGCAAACTCGATCCTGAAGAAGGCGGGTGTGACGAGCGACAAGTTGCAAGGTACGAGTTACGAGTATGAATTGACAAAGCAGGAGATCGAACTCATCGAGCAGATGTCGCGGTTTCCGCAGAAGGTTCAACAGGCGGCGGAGGAGTACCGTCCACTGGTGATGGCGATGTACGCCTACGACCTTGCCAATGCCTTTCACTCGTTCTATCATGCCGTGCCGGTTTTGCAGGCGGAAGATGAAAAAGTGAAAAACGCCCGCCTGCGTTTGGTGGCGGCGGCAAAGCGGGTTGTGGCAAACGCCCTGCGGCTGCTCGACATTCAAGCCCCGGATGCGATGTGATTGGACGCCGGAGCTTGGAGATTAGTGATTGAAGATTGACGCAAATGCAGACCGAACCCTTTGTGTTTGGTCTGTTTTTTATCGGTGAAGCATGAAGCCGCAAATCTTCGATGAAACGCATCCATTGGAGGAGGTGTTGGTTTGGGGCGAACCCGGCATCGAAACCCTGCTGGGACAACTGCTCCCGAAGTCGAAGAGTCTCTTTTTCAGTTATTACGACGTTCAGGAGGCGCGGCGCGAATTCCGTCACATGCGGGAATTGATCGAGGGCGAGGGGATACATTTTACGCGCGCGAAAGACGCGCTGGCGCGAGCGCTTGCCAATCGGGACACGCCCGAAGCGCCCGGGTCGCTTGCGGAGCTGGAAAAGGCGCTCCTCGCCCGCGCCAACGAATATTACGAAACCCATCGCGCCCATAAAGCGGAGGAGTTTGCCCGCGAAGGCATTCACGGAGATATTGACCTTGTGTATGAACAGGTGCGGGAGGAGATTCGGCAGGTTTTGCGGGAAGACGTCCGGGCGTACGGCGAGGCGGGCGCGATCCGCTTGAATCATTTGCTCAGTTTGTCGCATCGCCTTCCGCTTGCCAACATCTTCTACGGGCGCGATCAATCGCAAACACTGGCCGACCGCATCGTCCTCTCGTCGCTCAAGTGGGAGATCCGCCAGCCGGAAGTGGAGGTGTTCAAGCGCGCTCTGCATGAACTCGGTTACGCAAACGGATTCGTCGAGATCGGACAGGGCGTCCTCGAAGGCGGCGATGTGGCTGTTCTGGGCGACACCTGTTACATCGGCGTCGGCGCGCGGACGACCCTGGGCGCGGCGGAAGACCTTTGCCTGAAACTCGGCGCGGAATTGGAACGCAGGGGCATCCAGATCGCGGCGGTGATCAACAAACGCCACGCCGGAGAGGCGGCTCTCTTCGCCGCGCCCACAGACGAACACATGCACTTGATGCACCTCGACATGTTTTGGATTCCGCTCGCGCCGAATCTGGCGATGGGATATGGCGGCGAACTCGACCGGCGCGAAGTCTTGCGTTTGACCGATAATCGGGGGCGTCTGGTTGTGGAGGAAATGGGCGGCTTTCGCGAATTCCTGTCCGCCAAAGGCGTCGAGATCATCGAAGTGGACGAGGCGGAACAACAAAACTTCGCCACCAACCTGCTCAACCTCGGCAACAAGACCGTCATCGTGGCGCTCTCCGCGAACAGGCGCGTCATTCAGGAGTTGGAGCGGCGCGGCTTCCGCGTGCTGAGCGCGGAGTTGAACAAGCTGGTTAATGGGTACGGCGCGATCCATTGCCTGACCGCGCCGGTGCGCCGCAAACTACCGTAGGTCATGCGTTAAGCGTGACCTACTTCACTTCACCCGCGTTCCCGCTTCCTGTTATATTCGATTTTGACAACAGGAGTTTCCCATGCCGATCAAAACCGTTATCATGGGCGCCGCCGGGCGCGATTTTCACAACTTCAATACGTTTTTTAGAGGGAATAAAGATTACGAGGTCGTGGCTTTTACCGCTGCCCAAATCCCGGATATTGAAGGGCGGCTCTATCCGCCGGAGTTGGCCGGGTCGCTATACCCAAGCGGAATCCCCATCCGTGCCGAGGAGGAACTGCTCGACCTGGTCAAGAAGCATGGCGTGGAGCAGGTCGTCTTTTCGTACAGCGATGTGCCGCACGAATATGTGATGCACAAAGCCAGCATGGTCAACGCCGCCGGCGCGGACTTCCGCATTATGGGGACGAAGAACACGCAGATCAAGAGCAACAAGCCGGTCGTTTCGATCAGCGCCGTTCGGACGGGATCAGGCAAAAGTCAGACCACGAGGCGCGTGGCGGCGATTCTAAAAGAGATGGGCTACAAAGTCGCGGCGATCCGTCACCCCATGCCGTACGGGAATCTCATCGCGCAGGAGGTTCAGCGCTATGCTTCGTACGACGATCTCGACGAATATCAATGCACCATCGAAGAGCGCGAGGAGTATGAACCGCACATAGACAACGGCGTGATCATCTACGCCGGCGTGGATTACGAGAAGATCATCCGCAAAGCCGAAGCGGAAGCCGACATTATTTTGTGGGACGGCGGCAACAACGACTTCCCCTTCTACGTTCCCGATTATCAAATCGTGATCGCAGATCCGCACCGCGCGGGACACGAAACGTCGTATTACCCCGGCGAGACCAACGTGAGAATGGCGGATTGTTTTGTGATCAACAAGGTGGATACAGCCGACGCGGAAAACGTCATCAAAGTCCGCGAGTCGCTTCGCGGGTTGAATCCCCATGCGATGCAAATCGAAGCCGCGTCCCCGCTCTTTGTGGACGATCCCGATGCGATTTTTGAAAAGCGCGTGTTGGTGGTGGAGGACGGGCCCACGCTCACGCATGGCGAGATGGCATACGGCGCGGGCTATGTTGCGGCGCGAAGATTCGGCGCAAAGGAAATCGTTGACCCGCGCCCGTTCGCCGTCGGTTCGATTGCGAAAACCTTCGAGAAGTATCCGAAGACCGGACCGATCCTGCCCGCCATGGGGTACGGCGAGAAACAGACGAAGGAACTTGAGGAAACGATCAACAAGTCAGACGCGGATCTGGTCGTGATCGGCACGCCGATTGATCTGAGCCGCGTCGTCAAGATCAACAAGCCGAGCCAGCGCGTGAGATATGAGTTGCAGGAGATCGGCGCGCCTGCGTTGAAAGATGTGTTGATGAAGAAGTTTGGGGTCAGGAAGTAAATTAGAGATTAGAGATTAGAGATTAGAGATTAGAGATTAGAGATTAGAGATTGGAGATTAGAGATTAGAGATTGGAGATTGGAGATTGGAGATTAGTCGGTTTGTCGAGAGACAAGCCGATTTTTTATCCCGCCGATGGAATTCGCATCAACGCCCTCCGTTATACAGCCCTCGCCTGCGCGAAAATTAGACCGGTTCAGGCGTTCTTCAAAGTCACGGTGAACGTCGTCCCTTCGCTCAATTTGCTATCCACTGCAATCGCCCCATCCAACTCCTTCAGGATTGATTTGACGATATACAAGCCGATGCCGCTTCCGGGGATCTCCGCCGCAGTCACGTTGCGGGCGCGGTAAAACCTCTCGAAAAGATGCGGCAACGCGTCGGTTGGAATCCCCAGCCCGCTGTCCGAGATGAAGACGCGCGTCTCTTTATCGTTTCGTTCCAGGCGCAAGGTCACGTCCCCGCCTTCCGGAGAAAACTTCACCGCGTTGCTGATCAAGTTGATGAAGACCTGGTGCAGCGCGCTCACATCGCCCCAGATCGGGCAGGGTTGGGCGGACGGCGAAAGCGAAATATGGATGTTCCTCTTTTTGGCGATCGGCTTCACAGCCGACATGGATTCTTTCAGGATGGGAACCAGGTCGAGGGATGTCGTCTCCACGCGCAGGGCGCCGTGTTCGAGCCGCCCCGCCATCAGCAGTTCGTTGATCAAATTCTTCTGACGATTTAATTCGTTCGAAAGAGTGGCGAGATATTCCTCGGTCTCTTCGGGCGTACACCCCTGCCTGAGCAACTCCGTCATCAGAATGGCGGAGGTGAGCGGCGTGCGCAGTTCGTGAGACGCCCAATTAATGAAATCCGACTTCATCTGGTTGAGCCGCGCCTGCTCGGTGATGTCGCGCACGAGGATCAACGCCTCCAACTTGCTCAGCGGAAAGAGCCGCGCCTCGAAGACTCCCTCATGTCCGGGCAGGTTAAAATTCTCGACCGTGCGCGGTTGGATAAAAAGCGTCTCATCCGGAATCCTGGGAAGAAGTTTTCCGGCGATCTCCCCGCCCCACAGTTCGTGCAGGTTGCGCCCGATCGCGCGCGCCGGGTCGAGATAAAGCGCGTGCGCCGTTCCCGCGTTGTAATCAAAGATGCGTCCCGAACGATCCACCCGCAGGAGCAGGTCCGGCAACGCGTCCACGATGATGCGGTTGCGGCGTTCGCTCAGGCGCAGGGTTTCCTCGTAGTGCATCCGCTCGATCGCGGCGCCCAGCAGGTTGGCGGTCGTCTGCACGATGTCGAAACTGGAAGGCAGCCACGACAGCCGATCTTCCCTGTCGAACAAACCCAGAAAACCCCACATTCCCAGCGCGCCCTGGATGGGAACGGCGAGCAACGCCGCGCCCTGCGAGTCGGATGTTTTTTGGGGGATGTTTGGAATGGAAAAGACCCGGTCCGGAAATGCGGATAACGAATCGAGGAAAGGCAGGAGGGCGGACTCCGCATCGAACTCAGGGACGGTTGGATCCACCCATTGATGCCGGATGCGCAGGGTGGAGTTGTTCGCCTCGAAGATCACCGCGCCGAAGACGCCCACCGCGTACCCCAAAGATTCCAGCGCTTCGGACATGCGTCCCTCGATGTTGGATGAACGAAACAGCGCCGCAGTCACCTCGCCGATGACCGACTGGGCGCGCATGTTGCGCTTCATCATGCGTTCGTTCTGCTTGCGTTCGCTGATGTCGCGCGCGATGAACTGGATATAAGCCGGTTTTTCCCCGCCGTCCATGACGAGCGAGGAGGTCATTTCCACCTGAAGCGTGGAACCGTCCTTTTTGCGCAGGTTGTGCTCGAACGTATTGACGCGCCTTTTGAAGATCATCTCCCTGCGCGAAGGCTCGTCCAGGCTCAACAGCGCCTCGGCGGATGCGTCGGTCAATTCCCCCGCCGAATAACCCAGCAACCGGCTGGCTTGCGGATTGAGCGCGACGATCTTCATATCGGAACTGACGATGAAAACGCAATCTCCAGTTTGTTCGAACAGGGCGCGGTAATCCAGTTCCCCGTTCCATGAGGCGACTTGCAAACCCGCGCCGGAGGAAATATTTTTGAAATGGGCTGTCTTTTCATCCATGGGCGGGGTCATCTGTGGGAAGGTCGGGCAGGGTTGCCTGGACGCAACATCCCCTTGCGCTGTCAAGGATCGCCACATCGCCGCCCAACGAGCGGAAGACTGCCCGCGCAATCGTCAAGCCGAGACCAAGCCCTTGAAATTCGCGGGCGGCTCCCTGGCTGACCTGATAATAACGTTCGAAAACCTGTTCCCTCAGCGCCGCCGGGATTCCCGGTCCCTGGTCTTCGATGATTACAGTCGCGCCGCCGTTCGCTCCCGGGGTCATCTTGAATATGACCGCGCCCTCCTGGGGGCTGAACTTGAAGGCGTTATCAACCAGGTGCAGGATCGCCCGCGCGAACTCCTGACGCGGCGCTTTGATCCCGCCGTTTGTCGAAACGACCGGCACAAAATTCAAAGACTTGGATTCATAACGCGCCAGCCTGCGCCGCAACGCCGGCAGGATGTGGATCTCCGGGTGGATCGTCTGCCGCAAGTCGTTGATCGCCCCCTGGGCGAGATCGGTCAACAGGATGATATCCGAAACGAGCGACTCGAGCCGGTCGCCGCTGGCGCGCGCGATGCGGATGAATTCCCTCTGTTCGTCGGGCGATTCGAATTTATGGGTGGCGACGATCTCAAGGAACACCATGATGTTGTTCAACGGCGTGCGGATCTCGTGATGGAAGTTTTGCATCAACTCACGGCGGAGTTTGTCCATTTCCTCCCGGTCAAGCTGGCGCGCCTCGTCAAAACCGTGTTGGCGTTCGCCGCGCGTCCGTCGCAGGACGGCTTCCACCCGCGCTGTCAGTTCCTGCACGTCAAAGGGTTTGGTTACGTAATCGTCCGCGCCGCCTCGCAAGCCGACGATGCGGTCTTCGAGGGCTGTCCGGGCGGTGAGATAGATCAGGGGAACCGAGGCAAGGCCCGGGTCGGCGCCGAGGCGTTTCTTCATTTCGAATCCGTCCAGGACGGGCATCAGGATGTCCGAGATGATCAGGTCGGGATGGTTTTCGCCGGCTTTGAGCAGGGCGTCGCTTCCGTTTTCCGCAGTGATGACGCGATACCCCTGGCGCGTCATTGCCGCGGATAACCCCATGCGAATGGAAGCCTCGTCTTCAACGATTAATATGACTGTTTTCAGGTTGGAACCCGATTCGATGTTCATCTGAATGTCCAACCCCGATTATCCCCGCAACGGACGCGCTAATCATAATAATGCCATGACAATTCCGTTATGGACTGTCTTCCTCGCCGTCGAATACAGCCAGGCGGTTCCTGCCCGAGTTCTTCGCGGCATACAAGGCGCGATCCGCATGCAGGACCAGTTGCCCCGGCTTATCCATCTCAGGCTGAGCGCTGGCGATGCCCGCGCTGATGGTGATGCCAAGTTTTTTGCCGCCCGCTTTAATGAACGTGGACTGGACTCGACGATAAATCCTGTCCAGGACGATCAAGGCGTCCTGTTCGCCGCTGTTGGAAAGCAGGATTGCGAACTCGTCGCCTCCATACCGGGCGATCACGTCGGAATCGCGCAATTCTGCGCGAACCGCCTTGACTGTCTCGATCAATATCTCGTCGCCGGTCTGGTGTCCCCAGGTATCGTTGATCTTTTTCAAAAAATCCACATCGAACATCACCAGCGAGAGCGGGCGTTCGTAACGGCGCGACGCGGAGAATTCATAATCCAGCAGTTCGAAGAAGTAACGCCTGTTGAACGCGCCGGTCAGGCTGTCGGTGCGCGAGACGAGCTGTTCCCGTTCGAAGGCGCGCCGCAGGGTCAGGTTGATCTGTTCGATGGATTCCTTCGTGCGGCGCAATTCGTCCTCTGCCAGTTTGCGCTCGGTCACATCATGGTTGATGGTCACGCCGCCGATGGCGCCCCTCCATCCGTCTTCGAATAGCGTCACAGAGGCGTCCACCCATATCTCGGCGCCGTTTCGATGACGCTGTTTAAGCTCGCCCCGCCAGGTTTTTTCGATCGCCAAAATCTGCCGGGCAAATTCATGCTGACCTTCGACGAAAACGGTCCCGCAAATCTCGTCAATGTCGCGTCCAAGCGCTTCGCTTTCCGACCAGCCATAGAGACGTTCCGCGCTCTCGTTCCAATAATTCACGCGCAGGTTCTTATCGGTGGCGATGATCGCGCTCGAGACCTTGTCCATCACAAAAGCCAGGAAGCGCGTGCGCTCCTCGGCCCGTTTGCGATCGGTGATGTCAATTGCAACGACCGTCAGTCCGACGATGCCGCCTCTCTTGTCGTAGATCGGCGCGTAGCGATCCTCCCACCAGACGCGGATGTGACCCTTTTCATCGCCATATTCCTCTTCGAGGATGAGGATTTCGCCAGCCAGCGCCCGGTCGAAGTTTTGCTTCGCCTTGCGCCGGTCGTCCTCGCGCGCGATGCAGTCGAGCATGTTCATGCCGACGGCGATCTCCGCGCCCCAGATGGATTTCATCACCTCCTTGTGGGAGGGCGTGAAGGCGGTGTAGCGATATTGGCTGTCGAGGGAAAAAATAATCACATCGCGCAGGTTTGCCAGCGCGTCGTTTTGCAGCGGGTTGTTTTCATCCATTCGAAATGGTCGCCCTTCAAAATTGAAACATATCCGCGTCGCAGGCTTCGCTTAGGCGATAGTGTATCCTCTTGCCGGGCGGGGGTCAAGGAAACCCATGGCGCGCAAAGGTTGTCAATGCCTCCGCTCAAGCCGCCGTCGCTTCGATAAACCCGGCGCAAGTTCGGCGGAGAAATAAAACGAAGGAAAGTTCCGCCCGATCCGCGCGCCCACACCTTTGGTTTTGACTCTTGAGAAAACCGCGATGAGGCGCTCCCTTGCGATAAAATCGAGCGCGTGTGGAATTTCGAGACCGGATTGAGGAGATCGCCAACCAATGCGCAACAAAAGCCGCCTTTATATTCTTTCGCTCTTCGCTTTATTCATCGCTTCATGTTTTGGGGTTGACCGCGCGTTGACTCCGGTCGCCGAAGCGGGAACGGAAACGACCGGGGACGGGACGCAACTCGCGCCGATCGAACTCCCCGCCGGTTACGGCGCGGACGGCGGCTGGATTCAAATTTATTTCACCAATCCGCAAAGCCCGCTCGCTTCGCAAAAAACCGGCGGCATAGACGGACCGCTCGCCGACGCGATCGATTCAGCCAAACTCAGCGTGGATGTCGCCATCTACAGCCTGAGCCTGAACAGCGTCCGCGACGCCCTGCTGCGCGCGCACGATAGAGGAGCGCGAGTCCGCCTGGTGATGGAAAGCGACAACCTCGACCGCGCCGATCCGCAGAAGTTAAAGGATGCGGGCATTCCCATCCTCGGCGACCGGCGCGAAGGTTTGATGCACAACAAATTCACGATCATTGACGGCTCGGAAGTGTGGGTGGGAGGCATGAACTACACCGACTCGGGCGCGTACGAAGACAACAACGTATTGATCCGAATCCGCTCGGTCAAGATGGCGGAGAATTACACGAAGGAATTCGAGGAGATGTTCGTCGAAGACCGCTTCGGCGACAATGTTCTGGCGGAGACGCCAAACCCGCGCGTGACGATTGACGGGACGCCGGTGGATACATATTTTTCTCCCGACGACGGAGCGCAGGCGATCCTCCACGACATCCTCAACGAAGCGCGGGAAAGCATATACTTCATGGCGTTCTCCTTTACGTCAGACTCGCTGGGAGAGGCGATTCGCGCGCGCGCGGCGGAAGGCGTCACCGTGGCGGGCGTCATGGACGAGGAACAGGTCAAATCGAATCAGGGAACCGAGTTCGACCCCTTCCGCCAGGCGGGGTTGGATGTTTACATGGACGGCAACGCGGGGCAGATGCATCACAAGATCATCGTCGTGGACGAAAGCATCGTCGTCGTCGGCTCGTACAATTTCACCAACAGCGCCGAATCTCGCAACGACGAAAACCTGACGGCGATCTATAACGACTCGATCGCGGCATTTTTCATCGAGGAATTCAAGCGGGTGTATGGGGCGGCGAAGTAGGGTGGAAATGGAGTAGAATCCCGCCCATGAATTTTTTATCGCGCAGGGATTTTTTGAAAATAAGCGGTCTCGCGCTGGGCGGGCTGGCGTTCTCGCCCTTCCTTCCCGGGCTGACCGATTTCGACGACAGTTTTGTGGTTCGCATCGGCACGGCCAACATGCCCGTGCGCAAGGAACCGAGCGACGAAAGCCGCATCGAACTCAGCCGCTACCGCGACGAACTCGTTCACGTCTACGGCGAAGTGACGGCGGCGGAACCGAAACATAACCCGGTCTGGTATCGCGTCTGGGGCGGCTATTTGCATCGCGGGCGCCTGCATCGCGTGCGAACCGTCTATCAGGAACCGGTTAAATCCGTCCCCGCAGGAACGCGCCTGATCGCCGACATCAGCGTGCCGTTCACCAACCCCTGGCGTTACTCCAAACTTGCCGGCTGGCAGATCCTATCGCCGCCCCTGTATTACGGCTCGGTACATTTCATCGAAGCCGTCGAGCAGGGACCCCCAATGGCGGACTACGACGGTCCCTGGTATCGCATCTTCGACGAACTCGATTCCAACGTCGCCTATTACGCGCCCGCGATCCACATGCGCGCGCTTCCCGCGGACATGCTCTCGCCGATCTCGCCCGAGGTCCCCTATCAGGACAAATTGATCGAGATTAACCTTGCTACGCAAATGTTGTACGCGTATGAGTACGGCAGCCTGGTCTTTCAAACCAACATCTCCTCCGGCGTCCCCGGCGACCCAACCGGCGGCTCGGGCATTCCCACCACCACGCCCACCGGCAAATTCACCATCGTGGATAAAGTCCCAGCCAAACATATGGGCTACAGTTACTTCGGCGAGCAAACCACCGGCAACATCCTCGCCGACGTGGATAACTACGTCCTGCCCGGCGTGCCGTGGACGTCCTTCTTCACCGCGCAGGGTCACGCCTTTCATGGAACCTACTGGCACGAAAACTTCGGCTCGCCCATGAGTCACGGCTGCATCAACATGCGCACGGACGAATCCAACTGGCTCTTCCGCTGGTCCAGCCCCGCGCCAATCGCCCCGACAACTGAAAGAGTCGCCACGCGCGCCCTCGGCACACAGGTCGAGATTCACTATTGATCCTTTTTTGGGATTTCCCCTCCCAAACCGATTCCACCCTTTGAGATTTCCCCAACCCCATGCCGACCCTACACTGGAACGGAAAGCGTCTTTCCCCGCCCGAACCTGCCTCGCTGACCCTTGACTCGGTCGTACACCCAAAGGGACGCGGCTACCCGCGCTCGCGCCCCGATGGACGTTTGATCCTCGGCGATAATCTGCGCGTCATGGCGGCGCTTCTTCCCGAATACGAAGGCAAGATCAACCTGATATACGCCGACCCGCCTTTTTTCACCAATCGCAAATTTTCCGCCCGCGTCGGCAGGGGAGAGGATTCGCGCAAGCCGTCCAAATGGAGACTGGCAGAGGGATATCACGACTCGTGGACGGATATGGATTCGTATTTGCAGTTTCTCTATGAACGCCTTCACCTTATGTATCGCCTGCTCGCCCCGAATGGGACGCTCTATCTTCACCTCGACTGGCACGCCGACGCGCAAGCCCGCTTGATATTGGATGAAATCTTCGGCGCGGAAAACTTCATCAACGAAATCATCTGGGCATATCACGGCCCGTCTCCCATCCGCACCGCCTTCAACCGCAAGCACGATACGATCCTGATGTACGCCAAAAGCAGGGATTACGTCTTCAACGTGGACGACATCCGCGAGCCGTATAACCCAAACACAGTGGCGACCTTCAAAGCCTCGCGCAAGGCGGGATTCGGAAAAGTCCCCGACCTGGAGCGCGGAAAAGTTCCCGAAGACTGGTGGTACTTCCCGGTTGTGGCGCGCCTGCATAACGAGCGGACGGGCTATCCCACCCAGAAACCCGAAGCGTTGATGGAGCGCATCATCCTTGCCTCGTCCAACAAGGGCGACCTCGTGGCGGACTTTTTCTGCGGCTCCGGCACGACGGCGTTGACGGCGGCGAAACATGGGCGCAAATTCATCACCTGCGATGAATCCAGCCGCGCGGTCAACACGGCGCGCGCGCGGCTGACGGGGACGAAAGCCGTTTTTGCGGTGGAGCGCGATTCGGCGGTCAAACTTGAAGTTGCCTCGAAATCGAAGAAAGTCAAGGTCAAAATCGCGGGCGATTCCGCGCAGTTGAAAACTTCTCTCGATTTGGATTTCTGGGAGGCGGACCCGGCTTGGGATGGGAAAATCTTCCGCAGCGCCGCCCAGGCTCAACGTCACGCAAGAAGCGGGGAAATCCCGATGGAGTTAAAAATAAAAATCGGAGGCAGGGTCTGCATCCGATTGACGACGGTCGAGGGGAAGCAATTTCAGATAATTCGCCCAAACCCGCTATAAGAGTATTTCCGTCATTGCGAAGGCGGCGATCTCCCGCCCGAAGCAATCTCACTCGTCAATGTCGGGATTGCTTCGCCGCAAAGAGCAAGAGCGCGGCTCGCAATGACGAATGGTGTATTAAATATCCAACCGATAGCCCACGCCTCGCACGGTCTTGAGGAATTTCGGGTTGTCGGGGTCGAGTTCGATGGCGCGCCTGAGCCACGAGATGTGAACGTCGAGCGTGCGCGTGTCGCCGGTGTAATTCGTCTCCCAGGCTTTTTTGAAGAGGGGTTCGCGTTCGACCACTTCGCCGTGTTTGTCCATCAACAATTGAAGCAGCGTCACCAGGCGCGGGGTGAGTTTGGCGCTTTTGCCCATGCAGCGCACGCGCCGCTTTTCGAGATCGAGCCGGATCGGACCGACGTGCAGCACGTTTTTTCCGTCGCCGGGCAGCAGCGGCTTGATGCGGTTGGCAAGCTTCTGCGCGGTGAAGGGCAGCGTCAACACTGCGTCCGCCGCATCCTTGTTTACTTCGCGGTCTTCGTCAATGATTAAGATGATGGGCAGTTTGGAATCCTTCTCGCGCAGCGACTGGCAGATGCGAAGACCCGTGCTGCGCATCGAAGCCGCGTTGACCACCACCAGGCTCGGGCTGACTTCCTTCAATAACGAAACGGCTTTGCTTCCGTTCTGGGCGATATGGACATCAAATCCCTTCTTCTGCAAGTCGGCGGCAAAAGAAGGGACTTCGGCGTGTTTTACTTCTATGACCAGGAGGGTCGTTGTTTTCATAAAAAGATGATCGGAAAAATATCTCTATTGTTTCAGCGCCTTGCGTTTCGATCGGCGCGCTTGGCGGTCTTCAAGCGGACGATTTTCCATCGTCCGTAAAAAATTCGCCGACGCAGGGCTTTAAGTTTGTTAAGATAGGGGCATTATACACCAATTCACATTGACGCAACCCGAACTGGGCCGCCAGTGGACGAAAAAACCATTGACATATTTTTTAACCTGTGTAAGTC
>CAADGT010000054.1 GCA_900696595.1 uncultured Chloroflexota bacterium | reverse complement strand
CCCAGCCCATACTCGCGGATTTGATTCCCCTTGCAGTTCGGGCAGGTCTTGGGTTTCTGGCGCGTATATCCGCAACGATGGCATAAAAGAGATTGGTGATGGGCAACTGGTAATTGATTTGCAGCGGATGTTTTTTGTATTGGCAGGTCGCTGTGCAGCGTCAACGGCGTTTCGCAGTTCGGGCATTGCAGTGTGTGGCCGCACTCGCGGCAGAAAATATAAGTCGCCGTGCCGCGCCGGTTGAGGTAGAGAATCGCCTGCTCGCCGCGTTCGAGCGTCTCCGCCAGCGATTCGCTCAACAAACGGGAGAAGATTCCGCGATTGCCGGTTTTCAACTCCTCGCGCATGTCCACCACTTGCACGGGCGGCAGGGCGGAATCCGTGACGCGGTTTGGCAATTCCAATTTTTGCAGACGCCCATGCTCCGAGAGAAATCGCTGCTCGATCTTTGGCGTGGCGGACCCCAACACGCAGACCGCTCCGCACAGTTGGGCGTATTCTTGCGCGGCGCTCACGGCGTTATAAAACGGCGGCTCGCTTTGATGATACGAACTGTCGTGACATTCATCCACGACAACCAGCCCGACATTGGGCAGCGGCGCAAACAACGCCGACCGCGCGCCGATGACGACGTTCAACTTTCCCGCGCGGGCGCGTCTCCATGTATCGTAGCGTTCGCCCTCCGAAAGTTTTGAGTGAACCAGCCCCACCTGCCCCGGAAAGCGCGAGACGAATCGCCGCACGGCTTGCGGAGTGAGCGCAATTTCCGGCACAAGAATCAACGCCTGCCTGCCCTGTTTGACGACCTCCTCCGCCGCGCGAAGATAAATTTCCGTCTTGCCGGAGCCGGTGACGCCGTAGAGCAGATACTGGAGATTAGAGAGTGGATGATTAGTGAGTAGACGACTAGCGATCGAGTTGATAATTTGCGTAAGCGCAAATGATTGTTCGGAAGTCAGCAGGAACTGTTTACTATTCTCTAATCCTCTCATCTCTAATTCTCTCTGCTCCACCCTCTCCAACGGATCGCGGAAGATTTCGTTTTCAAACAGGCGGATCAAGCCGCGTTCTTCGAGTTCCTGCAAATCGGCGAGGTTGCATCCCGTTTGGGCATAGACCCATGAGACGTTGACGGGGACGGGCTGTTTAAGCAGGAATTGAAGAGCCGCTTCGCGCCGCGCCTGGGTTTGTTTTGTGGACCCCAGGCTTTTTGTTTCCGCCTCAGCCTCTTCCGGCGTTACGGAAAGTTGCGCCACGCGGATATGTTTCGGTCTTACACGCGGCGGCGGCAGGATGTTCTTGGATGAGAGAACGCCTTTCTTTACAAGCAGGTTTGCCGTCTTGCGCCAGTCCACTTTGGCGAAGTGACTGTCAATTTGCCGTCCGCGCAATGCGCCGCGCTCGCGCAGTAAATTGACAAGGCGGGTTGCGGTTTTGGACGACGTGTCTTCGTAACGTGTAACTCGTAAATCGTAAACCACGTCCGCCTGCTGACTCAACCCGGCGGGGATCATCATGCCGACGACGGCGGAGAGCGGATTCAGCGTGGAATCCGCCAGCCGCATGGCAAGACTCAGCATGGGCGGAGTCAGAAGCGGGGCAGGGTCGAGCAGATCAAGGATCGGTTTGGGATTCGCTATGGGAGTGGATTCGCTCAACTTCAG
The DNA here is from genome assembly GCA_900696595.1 of uncultured Chloroflexota bacterium. GTDB lineage: Bacteria > Chloroflexota > Anaerolineae > Anaerolineales > Villigracilaceae > Villigracilis. The sequence goes on along the minus strand of CAADGT010000054.1, from coordinate 6,620 downwards.
GACAATCCCCTGCGTAATTTGATTCCCAAATGAGACGGTGACGAGACAGCCAGGCTGAAGTTTTGAGATGAGGTCGGCGGGGACGGCGTAATCGAAAACGCCAGAGACGGCGGGGATGTTGACTGCCAAACTTGCAAACATGCCTGAATTATAATGTCTGGAACGGAGGCTGACGTGAGCATGATTATTTTGATCGTGGGCGGCGCGATGATTCTTGTGGGGCTGGGGGCGCTGGCTCTGGTCTTTATGCGCGCCGAGGACGTTAACCTGACGGAGTCGGATGCGCCTGAAGAAAAGCCGGAGTGGATGAGCGCCATGCCGCCGAAGGAGACGGTTGCGGCTTCGACGGCGGACGGCGAGGGCGCGACGCTGTACGATCACGACGAGGGCGAAAAACTTGCCGCGCCGTTTGCGGAGCAGATCGAAGATGTGTTGCGGGCGAAGATCGAAAACGACCCGGCGTTGAAGGCGTTGAATGTTGATTTTGGAACGGCGCCCGACGGCGGTTTGGAAATTTGGATGGATGGGAAGAAATTTGTCGGTGTGGCGAATCTGCCGGACGAGCGTTTGAAGGCGGCGCTGTTGCAGGCGGTGAGGGAGTGGAACAGCCGGAAGTGAACAGTGATTAGTGAAACGCGCGGGCTAAAACTCCGCGCGTTTTTGGAGTCCAACGTCGGGAGACGTTGGACTTTTATTTTGACGTTGACGTTGGATTTTTATTTTGTGACGACCGCCGCGCCGTAGCCGACGACGGAGGCGTAGTCGCCGGTGACGTCGCCGGAGGTGGCGTATTTGAGAATCCGCGCCTGTGTTGCGCCGAGGCGCAGCGCCGCCCATTCGACCGCGGCGACGGCGGCGTGTCCGCAGGCGAATCCTTTGCCGGTGTGTTCGGCTTGGAAGATGGTTTCAGGTTCGAGAGAGGCAAACCGCCGGAGCATTTCACGGTCGAAGATGTTGGCTGTCTGCTGGTCGTGGAAGTGGGAGAGGTCGGTCGAGGCGACGAGGATGGCGTTTTTGTTTTGCAGAGTCTGTGCCAGGGCTTCGCCAAGTTGCCGCGCCACTGATTCTTCCTGCGCGCGGATCATGATGGGGAGCAGTTTGAAGGCGTGGGAGAAGACTCGTTGCAGGAACGGCAGTTCGATTTCGAGCGAGTGTTCGCGGTCGTTTGCGATGGGGGCGATGGGGATGGGCAGGCGGCTTTGCAGTTCGGCGAGGGATTCTGCGTCCACTTCAAGGGCGCCGAGCGGGGTGGCGTAGGCGCGGTGTTGTGTTGTGAGGAGCGGGCGCGGGTCGTAGTTGTGATAGGGGGAGACGACGGCGACGAGGTCGGGGGTCAGCCCGCGCAGGGGGGCGAAGGCGTGGGCGGCGACCGCGCCGGAGTAGCGATGCCCGGCGTGCGGGGCGATGACGGCGACAACCTGCCCGGTCAACTCCGGCAGGGCGGCGGCGGCAAAGAATTCGTCGAGGCTTGTCTCAAGTTTTTTGGGATGGGAGGGGTACCACGTCCCGGCGATGGGGGACGGGCGCAGGTCGGGCGCGTTCATGATTTTATTGTAGCGCCGGGTCGAAAAAAAAATCCCCGCGAATTTTCGCGGGGATTTGGGAGAGTCGCCGGGGATTATGGGACGTAATAGGACGCGATGACGTTTTCTATGGTATCGAGAATGGACTGGTCGGCGCTGTTCGACCACCATAACGTCCACATCAGCCAGGTGCGCTTGTCCGATCCGCGCACTTCAAAGTAGGAAACGCCGGTGTAGTTTCCGCCTTTGGATATCCATTCGAAGCGTTCGGAGCCGTCCTTCATGATCTGATCGCTCTTGATGCGGATATCGCCGTTGTTCGTTCCGGTGCTGCTGTAGTAGGTGTTCAGGATGTCCAACGCCACCGCCTGGCTGGTGGAGTTGTTGACCGTGACGCCTTCATTTGCAAACATAACCAGGCTTTCGATCTTGGCGACCGAGTCGGGGGACGTAAAAGTGTCGGTATAGGCGAGAACGTCCGAATAGATGGCGTCGCCATGATCGGTGTGTTCGTAGGTCCAGTCGCCGGGCAGGTCAAATGCCAGCAGGTTGTTCTGGTCTACAAAGGTGACCATGCCGTTGCTTGAAGGTTGTTGTTGCGCCTGGGTGGGTTGGGCCGGGGCCTGGGTAGGTTGCGCCGGCACGGCTGTGGGCGGCGGCGGGTTGGTGGGAAGGGGCGGCATGGTTGGGTTGGGCGTGGGTTCTCCCTGCCCGCCACACGCCAGACTCACAGCCAGGAGGATGGACATAAAGATGAATAGCATACGATATGATTTCATTTTTTCTTCTCCTATTGATTTAAGATTTTTTCGAATAATACCTTATCGTCGGCGATAAGGCGCGGAGTACGCACCCTATTTTACTTGAATAGATGTCCTCTGATAAGTCTGCGCCGCACTCCATACAAATTCTCCGCGCCGTTGTATGAAAAGACTAGCCCGGTTTGGATGTCTTGCGGGGATGTTTGACTTTTTCGGGTTCGGCCGTTTCAGGCGCTTCGGAGCCTGCGCCAGGCAGGGTCGAAGGGATGGTTGCAGACTGCGGCACGGGGGGCGGGAAGGCAGGGGCGGGAACGGGGGCGCTGTTGATGCGGGCGAAATATTTCCGGACGGTCAGGTCGTTATAGAAGACCAGGTTGAGAATGCCGACGATCATCGAAAAGATGTTGCCCATGAACGCAGTTAAAATCTGAAAGACGGCGATGGATGTGGAAGGTTGGACCGGTTGGGGCTGGGCGCTGAGCAGTTTGGCGGCATAGATGATTTCGAAAACGCCCAGGATGGTGGGCAGAATGGTGAGGGGCAGGCAAAACACGCCAATAATCGTTCCAAGCGCGCTTGCCGAGGCGACAAAACCCCAGAAGAGGTTAATGATGCCGCTGATAAGGGTCATCAGGGCGATGGCGGTAACCAGCCCGGGTTTTTGTTCCTCGTAGGTTGTGTTCATTCGTTACTCCTTGATTTTTTTCTTGTGGATATAACGACTGAGCGCAGGTTTGGTTGCAGGCGCGCTGGCTATGGTTGTTGAAAGGTGAGCAGGATTCCGCCGGGGTAGTCCGCGCCGTTCGGGTCGGAGCAGGTGGGCGCGCTGATGTCCGAAACAAAGGCGCCGCCGGTGACGATGCGGATGTTATAGACTGTGTCGGCTTCCATGACGAAGTCGGCGTACCCGTTTCCCAGTTCGGGTTTGAAGCCGGTAAAGAAGCGATCTTCGCCCTGGTTCCAGGTGACGACGATCTCCACGCCGGGGACTTGAGTCCGGCGCGAATCCATAAGGAGGAATTGCATCACTCGTGAAAGCGCGGGGTCGCAAATGTCCTCCCGTTCCACGAGTGTGAACGGCGCGCCGGGACCGGGTGTGGGCGTAAACGTTGGGCGCGGAGCGACGGTTTCTTGACTTAATGGAGTCAAAGGAGTTTGTTCGAAGAACACGGTGGGTTGCGGGGTGAATGTCGCCTCTTCGCTGGATGCGGGTATATTCGTCTCTGTGGGGGAGGCGACGATTCCTTCGGGCGTATTAAAGGTGGGGATCGGCGTGGATGTGAACGGTTCGCTGACGAATCCCTGTTGCAGGTCGGTGGCGAGTTGCGCGAGCGGGCGCGCTTTGTCGAAAGGTTCGCCTGCGGCAAGCATACGTTGCGCCTGGGCGCTCAATTCGGCGACCGGGTCTGCGTCGCCGAGCAGGTTCAGGCGGGCATTGGCGCGGGTCAGGTCCTGGTTGGCGGCGTAGGCTGCGGCGATGGCGATGCGGTATTGATCCTTGAAGTCGGCGCGCAGGAGCGCGGGGTTTGCGTCCACATACGTTACCGGGGAGAGCAGCCACGAGTATGCCAGACCCAGCCCAAATCCCGTCAGAACCGCGAGGACGATTTGCAAAATCGAATAGGGAGATCGCTTCATGGATTCGGATTCGCATCCGGCTGGTGGGTTTGCATGGCGGTCAGCAGGGATTGCAGGGCGCGCATCTCATCCGGCGTGAAGGCGTTCAGCCCGGCGTATTCGATCGCGGAAGCGACGTAGGATGCGGGAGGCTGGCTTCCGAGCAGGGCGAGCCGCTTTGCCGCGGCATTGGAGTCGAAATCGTTTTGGTAGGCTTCCGCGGTCATCAGGACGAAATCAACGCGGTAATCTTCGCGCAGAAGATCAGGGGTGACGTCGGTGAACTCAACCGGATCGACGACCCAGCCGTAGGCGAGCCCCAGCCCAGCGCCGAGGATGAGCGCGATGAGAATTGTTACGATTTTCGAGGCGGACATGAGGGGATTATACCCTTCAGATATTTTGTACCCTTTGGCGGTTTGGTCCCCCTCCGGGACGCGTAAACAAAATATCCGGGCAGGGGACCGGCGGCGCCCGAAAACTCTTCCTTACCGTTGCTATCTTTCGATCCTGGCGGAGTTCGAAAGGCTTCGCCGCGCCGGGCCTGCCCGGATGACGCAAGCATACCCGAAGGCGCGGACGCGTGTCAAATTACAAATTGTTCGATTCGATGAATTGGAGGTAGATGCTGATCAGGTCGGGGTCGAACAGGATGCCCGAATTTTCCCGCAAATATTCGATAACCTGTTCGCGCGGCATTTTTTTACGGTAGGGTCTGTCGCTGCGGAGCGCGTCCCACACGTCCACGATGGCGAAGAGTCGCGCCGCAAGCGGGATTTTGTTGCCACGAAGCCCGCGCGGATAGCCGCTGCCGTTCCAGCGTTCGTGGTGATAGAAGGGAATATCCATCGCGGGGCGCAGGTATTCGATGGGCGATAACATGTCGTAGGCGTAGATCGGGTGTCGCCGCATGATTTCCCATTCCGCCTCGTTGAGCGGGCCCGGCTTTTGCAGGATCTCGTCGGGGATGGCGATTTTGCCCATGTCGTGCAACAGCGCCCCGCGATGGATGTGCGCCAGTTCTTCGCCGCTGAAACCGAGTTGTTGCGCCACTCGGAGCGTGATCTCGGTCACGCGTTGAGTGTGTCCTTCGGTTTCCCGGTCGCGCAGATCGAGCGCGCGCACCCAGCCTTCGATGGTGCGTTCATACGCTTCGCGCAGCATATCGTGCGCCTGTTGCAGGGCTTCCTCGGCGCGCTTCCTTTCTGTGATGTCGCGCGAAGCGGATTGGACTTCGATCACTTTCTTCGTCAGCGGGTCGAAGATCGCGCGGGCGGAGGTTTCGAGCCAGACGTAAACGCCGTCTTTGCGCCTGGCGCGGAAGGTCACTGTGTAGGCTGTTTCCCGCGGCTCCGACTGGAACAGGCCCGTGACGGACGCGCGATCCTCTTCGTGGATGAGGTCGAGGCTGTTCATGCCGATGAGTTCATCGGGGCGGTAGCCGAGGATGGTCGTGGAAGCGGGGGAGACGTAGAACATCGCCCCTGAGGTCGCGAGGCGGATGATCATGTCGCTGGCGTTTTCGGCAAGCAGGCGGAACTGCGTCTCGCTTTCGGTCAGCGCTTCCTGAATGCGGATGCGGTCGGCGCGCGCCTTCCATTGATCGAGCGCTTTTCTTGCGGCGTGCGGCATGTCCAGCATGGATTCGGGGGATTTGACGACGTAATCCAGCGCGCCCGATTTGAGCGCTTCGACGGCGATGCGTTCATTGCCGTAACTCGTCATCAGGATGAGCGGCGTGGCGAGCGGGTCGCGGGTGTTGGGCAGCAACTCCAGGCTTTCCCCGTCCGGCAGGCGCCAGTCCGCGACGATCAACATCGGTTCGCGCTCGCGGATGTAATCGCGCGCCTCGCTCAGCGAACGAACGCGATGTATCTGAAACTCGGGGCCTTGGTCTTCAAAGGCGCGCTGAATGAGTTCCGCATGAGGGTCTTCGTCTTCGACGAGCAGGATCAGGATATTGTCGTTCGACATGAAAGGATTAATTGCGTGTCTGTTTGTTCCATCCGAGCCAATAGACGCCGATATCCTTCATCAAATTGCTGAAGTCTTCGAACCCCACCGGTTTGACCAGATAACTGTTGACATAGTTTTGATAAGCGTGAGTCAGGTCTTTTTCCGCCTCGGATGTGGTCAGAATGACCACGGGGATGGCGCGAAGTTCCGACTCTCCTTTGACCATGCGCAAAACTTCAATTCCGTCCACGCGCGGCAGGCGCAGGTCGAGCAGGATCATATACGGGCGGGGACTCGACTCGGGGTCGCTGTAGTCGTTGCGGCGCAGAAGATAATCCAGCGCCGATTCGCCGTCCGAGATGTGTAAAATTCGGGTGGGGATATGATGGGACTCCATCGTGCGAATCACAAGTTCTGCATGGTCCGCATTGTCTTCGACGAGCATGACTAGAATTGGTTCCGCAAGCATGGCTATCTCCTCTCGCGTTCAATTGTAAACGATTTGATTGGTTCGGGGCTTGAAGGCTCTTGCCCATCAAGAGGCGCCAGGCCCGATTTTACCCCGACGGACGCCCGCGCTCCATTGCAATTGAACTTTGTCCGCGCAGGTTTTTGCAATCCGAGGCGACGCGCCATTCGGGAGCATTCAAATGATGTAGAAAAGGAGCCTCCGAGAAATCGGGTATAGTACCCGTAGGCAAGAACAAACGGAGGCTCCGCATGAAGTGTAGCACAGAAACCCTGAGCAAAATTACAGCGCTGT
>CAADGT010000053.1 GCA_900696595.1 uncultured Chloroflexota bacterium | reverse complement strand
GGGTCGAATCCGCCGCCTGGGTCATCATCTGTTTGATGAATTCGAGATGCGCGGCGGCGATATTGCCGAGGAATTTCACCGTCAGATGCATGTTTTCGATGGGAACCCAACGGATGAAATCGTCTCCCAGCGTCTTTCGCAGACGGGAGATTTGTCGTTCGAGCGGTTTTTGGAGGGAAGGGGGCAGGTCAATGGCGATGAAGGCGCGGATATGGTTCATTCAGGGACGTTGCTGTCGAGGACCTTCTCCACCGCGTTCTTGAGGTCCATAAATCCGACCGGTTTGGTGAGGTAGAGCGAGGCGCCGGCTTCGAGACCTGTGCGGATGTCGCCGGGCATGCTTTTTGCGGAGAGGATGATGACGGGGATGGCGGCGAGGTCGGGTTCGCGGCGGATGTAGCGCAGGACTTCCAGCCCCGAGATGTCGGGCATCATGATGTCGAGCAGGATCACGTCCGGCTTTTCCTGCGAGATCATGGGGATGGCGGGCCCGCTGGAGAACATTTTGATGACGCGAAAGCCGTTCAGACGCATCATTTCAGAGAAGAGTTCGGCGGCGTCCGCTTCGTCTTCGATGATCATGACAGTTTTTTGAGAAGTCATTCGGTTTCCTCTGCCCTGCTAAAATAGCATAAAGGGATGGAAATTGCAAGGGCGCATTCGTGTTGCGATGTCTTTGTAATTTGGACGAGGTTGGGTTTGTAAGAAAATGCGCGCCGATTCGGTCTAAGAATGCGATTGGAGCCTCTATGAGTGAATTGGACGTTTTCCGCGCCGAAAAGGACGAGTTCTTCGGCAGTCATCCGCAAAGTCCGCTGACCCGCGAACAGAAGGGCGATTTTCGCGGTTTGAAATATTTTCCCGAGAACGACTCTCTGAGGTTCGAGACGCAGGCGCGCGAGTTTCCGGTCAAGGAAGGTTTGGATATGCGGACTTCCACAGGCGGGGTCCAGCATTATGAGCGCTTCGGCAGGTTCTCTTTTTCCGTGGAAGGGGAGACGGTGGAGTTGACGATTTATCGTAATGAACATGGGTATTTCCTGCCGTTCGTGGATTCTTTGGCGGGGAGCGAGACCTACCCGGCGGGGCGTTACCTGGAGCCGGAGCCTTTGCCGGGCGGGCGTTTTTTCATTGACTTCAACCTCGCCTACAACCCGTATTGCGCCTATAACGAGATGTGGTCCTGTCCGGTCACCCCGGCGGAGAATCGTTTGAAGGTTGCGATTCGCGCGGGGGAGATGTTGTATCGGGAATAAAAAAACTGACGGGCGCAACCCGTCAGTTTTTTGCGTCTTCCTTTGTGTGTTCGATCACGCTGAGCAACGCTTCGTATTCGTCGCAACATTCGGGGCAGATGCCGAGGTGGTCGCGGATGAGCGGGGCGAGTTTGTGAGCGTTCCCGCCTTTGGCTTCCTCCTCCACGAATTCGTCCAGGATGGCGTATATCTCGCTGCAGGATATATCTTCCTCGTGAAGATTCTCAAGCACGGAGAGGAATTTGAGCGCCGCCTCGTCGGTTATTTCGGGCTGGGCGGAGACACGGCCGCGGATGCGATTGATCAGGTTTCTGATGTTCATTCTGATGTTGGGACGATTAATCGAAAGTTAATCTTACTATTTTTGCTCGAATGTCAACAATACGTCCTGCGCAGTCAGGTCTTCGAGCGCGAGGCGTTTCTTGAGCCGCAATCGGGCGTCGTGCAATAGTTTGTAGAGGGCGTTGCGGTTGGTTTTCATGCGCCGCGCGGCTTCCTCCATGGGGACGTCCTGCAAGCCGAGCAGGACGAGGGCTTCGCGCTGTTTGGAGGTCAGTTCCTCTTCCAGAATCCGCCGGACGCGGGCGATCATGTCCCTGCGTTCGGCTGCAGTTTCGGGGGAAGCCTGCGGGTCGGCGAGCAGTCCGGGCGGCGGCGGGGCGTCTTCGTTTGCGGTCAACTCGTCGAGCGAGGCGTCGCGCCAGCGTTTGCGGCGGAGTTCGGTCAGCGCGATGCGGATGGCGATCTTATGCACCCAGGTGGTGAAGAGGCTGCGCCCTTCGAAGGTGTTCAGTTGATCCAATACGCGTAGAAGGGTTTCCTGGGTCACTTCTTCCACAAGGGGTTGGAAAAGGGGGTCGTTGACGGAAAGCCAGCGGGAGAGCGCGAAGGGCAATCCTTTTTGAACAACAGACCTCAGGTCGTTCAACGCCTCTTCGTGGGCTGTCCCGGCGCTACGCAAGTCGGCGAGCCAGGTTTCGTTGGTGCGGACGGTCATATTTCGTTATTATACCTGCGCCCTGCGCCCGTCACTTCACCCCCGCCACTTTCAACCCATCCTCCAAAATCGCCTTCACCTTGTCGCCGTGCCGCGTCTCGCAATACACGCGCAGGATCGGCTCGGTGCCGCTGAAGCGGATGAGCATCCAGCCGCCGTCCTCCAGTTTATATTGAAAGCCGTCAATGGTAATTAATTCGGTCACTTTCAAGCCGCCCAAAGTCTTTGGATAATTGTCCATGATGATTTTCTTGCGCGCGTCGGCGTCGCCGCTGAAGGG
>CAADGT010000052.1 GCA_900696595.1 uncultured Chloroflexota bacterium | reverse complement strand
GTGGCGGCTTCCTGTTCGGGCGAAGCGGTGGCTTCCTGTTCGGGCGCTCCAGCGGACGGGGCGATCTCGGCGGGGAGGTTGTCGAAGGGGAAAATATGTCCGACGACGAGTCCGCCTGCAAACGCGCCAAGCGCGATGATGAAGACAAACAGCCCAATCAGGGCGACTTTCAGGGTTTTATTCACACGAGCCTCCAGTTTAGCTTTTACTTTGCATAATGATTAATACGCGCGAAGATACCAGCCGGTTATTAAGGGTTGCTGAATTCATTCGACTTTATCGGAAATTATTTTGGACGCGGACAAGCGCGGAAAACGCGGATTTATTATTCTTTTATCAGCGTAAATCCGCGTTCATCTGCGTCCGATAAGAGAACATTGACTTGTTTCCGATAACGTCCATTGTACGATTTGCGTAAGAACCGGGCGCTCATTCGGGCTGCTTCTCCGCGTCATCGCCGTTTTTGGTCAATTCGCGCACGCTGCGGCGCAGTTCCTCCATCTCGTCTTTTTTCTTCGATGGGTTCGCCTTCAGCGCTTTTGCGACGGTTTCCAGAAAGCCCCCGCCGCCAGGACGGGTTGCGCCGCGCGCGATGGCGTACATGATGAAGTTGGCGCCGATCACCAGCCCGATGAAGAGCGCCGCGCCGATCAGGGTTTTGTATTCTTCCATGAGTTACTGCCTTTCGAGAATACGCGCAAGTTGATTCCAGTCTGTCAGATGCGCGTCGGCGCTTTCGGGCGGAAAGGTCTCATGGCGCAGGATGCTGAACATGCCCGCCCTTCTCGCCGCGCCGGTCGTGTGCGGGAGGTCGTCTATCATCGCGCATTTCGACGGGTCGCTTTCCCCGGCGATGCGCATGGCGATTTGAAACGACTCGGGCATGGGTTTGCAGTAGGGGGCGACGGCGTTCACATCCACGATGCCTGCGAACAGGTCGCGCAAGCCGAGGACGGTCAACACTCTTTCGGCGTGATGAATGTCCGCGTTTGTAAAGATCAGGTTGCGGGTCGGGAGCGAGGCGATGATCGGGCGCAGAGTCGGGTCGGGAGTCAGGTAATCCTTCAGCGGCAGATCATGCACATAAGCCAGAAAATCCCGCGTGTCGAGGTTGTGGTATTCCTGCAAGCCGCGCGTGGTCGTGCCGAACTCGCGGTAGTATTTTTCGCGCAGTTGCGAGACCTGTTCAGCGGGGATGCCCAGCCGCCTGCGCATGTACTCGTTCATGCGTTCCTTGATGGCTTCCCACAGCCCGGCGCTGGAAGGGTAGAGCGTGTCGTCGAGATCGAAGAAGATGGTGGTAAATCGCATCCGGCGATTATAATCGCGCCATGCCCATTCGTTTGCTTCCCTCCGAAGTGTCGTCGCAGATCGCCGCCGGGGAGGTGGTCGAGCGTCCGGCTTCGGTCGTCAAGGAACTGATTGAGAATTCGCTGGATGCGGGCGCGAAAAATATTTTGATTTCAATTGCGGATGCGGGGCGGACTTTAATTGAAGCGGCGGATGACGGGGTTGGGATTCCCGCGGACGAATTGGAGTTGGCCGCCGCGCGTCATGCGACCTCGAAGTTGATCCTGTCCGAGGACCTTTTCCACATCCAGACTTTGGGCTTCCGCGGCGAAGCGCTGGCTTCGATCGGCTCCGTCTCGCGGATGACGATTGTTTCGCGGGTGGAGTCTGCAAAAGAAGGCGCGCGGTTGCGGGTTGAGGGCGGCGTTTCGGGGAAGGTCGAAAAGGTCGGCGCGGCGCGGGGGACGACGATTCGCGTCGAGAATCTTTTTTACAATGTTCCCGCGCGTTTGAAATTTTTGAAAACGGATACGACCGAACGCCGCGCAATCGACTCGCTGGTCACGCGGTACGCGCTGGCTTACCCGAATGTTCGTTTTAAAGTAACGGATGGAAAACAGGTCACGCTGCAAACGGCGGGAGACGGCGACCGGCGGGCGATCCTCGCTTCGCTGTACGGCGTGGAAGTCGCCAGGCAGATGCTGGAGGTCATGACGGGCGAGGACGGTCTGGCGCTGTCCGGTTTCATCAGCCCGGTTTCGCTCACCCGCTCCAACCGCAAAGAGATCACATTCTTTATCAACGGGCGCTGGGTGCAGGAAATTTCACTCAATTCCGCGTTGCTGCAAGCGTATCACACGCTGTTGATGGTGGGACGCTACCCGCTGGCGGCGTTGTTTCTCGACATGTCTCCCGAAGACGTGGATGTGAACGTTCATCCCACCAAGGCGGAGGTTCGGTTTCGATCTCAGGACAAAGTGTTCAGTTTCGTTCAACGTTCGGTGCGGAAGGCTTTGCTGGCGTACACACCGGTTCCATCCGTTTCGCCGCAGTTGTGGGGCGCGCGTTCGCGGACGGAAGAATTACCCGGCAGGCAGGCGGGGATTGACTGGTCGGTGGCGCATGATGAAATGCAGAATGCAGAAGGCGGAACGCAGAATGCAGAAGGCGGAATGCAGAAGGCAGAAGCGCAATTACCAATTACCAATTACCAATCTCCCAATTACCAACCCTCCTTCTCCACCGGCGTCCCTCTGCTGCGCCTCATCGGTCAGATCGGTTCAACGTATCTCGTCGCCGAAGGTCCCGACGGGTTGTATCTGGTTGACCAGCACGCGGCGCACGAGCGGGTGTTGTTCGAGAAGTTGATGGCGCAACACGAGAGCAAGAGCATCCCTTCGCAGTCGCTCCTTGCGCCGGAGGTTGTGACCCTGCCGCCGCAGTCCTCGAAAATATTGCTGGAACAACTGCCATTTTTGAATCATTTCGGTTTTGAAGTGGAGGAGTTCGGGACGAATACATTCCAGGTTCGCGCCATGCCGGTTCTTTTTGCGGGCGGAAGCCCGACGATGGCGCTGAAGGCTTTGGTGGAGGATTTTGAAGAGGACGAGAGTCCGCTGGCGGCGGAGGTGGAGGCGCGGCTGGCGGCGAGAGTCTGTAAACGGCTGGCGGTCAAGGCCGGGCAGGCGCTGACATCCGCAGAGCAGAGGAGTCTGCTCAACGATCTGGAGGCCTGCCAGTCTCCGCGCACCTGCCCGCACGGCAGGCCGACGATGATTCATCTCAGCGTGGATATGTTGGAGAAGCAATTTGGGCGCAAAGGGGCGAGGTAGGGTTGGTTACTAAATTTGTTAGGTTCAAAATATTTTTGGAGCGATACGCTACAATAAGCGCATGAAGCGCCTGACCGATCTATCCAAGCGGGATTTGCGAACCCTTTTCGACCACATTCAGGCCGCGATTGCCCTGGTGGATCGGGAGGGAAACCTTGTGTCGTGGAATTCCGCGTTTGAGGCGGGCAAGCGAAAGTTTCCGCGCGCAACCACCCTGCAGGAGATGTTTCACCCGAAAGACGCGGAGGCGATCCGCTTAAAACTTGCCGGGGGGATGGCGGAACATTGGGCGGGCGAGTTTGCCGCCACCGATACGGATGCCGCCGCGCTGTGCGATTTCCGGTTGATGCCGGTCGGGGATCGGAACATGGTTTTCGTCGCGGAGCGAATCGAATCGGAGGCGGACGCCGAAAATATGGTGGGGAAACTTCGTAAACAGGTGACGCTGTTTCAGGTGGAAAGCGAACATTCGAAGAAACTGGCGCGCAATAAACAGATCGAGATGGAGGCGGTCATCGCCCAGGCGGAGGAAGTGGCGCATGTGGACGCGCTGACCTTCCTGCCGAACCGCCGCACGATCATCAAGGATATGCAAAGCGAAGTGATGCGCGCCGAACGATATCGCTCGTTGTTTTCGATCTCGGTCGTGGACATTGATCACTTCAAATCCATCAATGATACATACGGGCACCCGGCGGGGGATGAAATCCTGCGGCATGTGGCGCTTTACCTGCGCGACGCCATCCGCCACCCGGATGTGGTGGGACGTTACGGCGGCGAGGAATTTATCATTCTTCTGCCCAGTTCGGGCAAAGCCGCCGCCGCCGAACAGGCCGCGCGTTTATGCCAGGAACTTCGCAATAAAAAGATACAGGTGAAGGACGAGGAAATTCAGGTGACTGTCAGCATCGGCATTGCGGAGTATCGCAACGGCGAAGATTCGTGGCACAGCCTGCTTAAGCGGGCGGATAATGCCATGTTCACCGCCAAGAATCTCGGGCGCGATCGCTGGGTGATTGGGGAGTAGAAAAGTATCAAAACATCCGAATTTTGTCGCCCCGCATCTGTATTGCGATGGTGAGCGCGGCGGTATGAGCATATCCATGCACGGCGGCAAATTTGTTAAAAATGCGCGCCGGCAGGGAATTTATGAATGGTCTGCTTGAGCGAGCAGCCACGGCTCAAGGTCTGTAATATTTTCGGACAGGCGCGCCGCCGCTACAATCGGCAGCCATTGCTGATAGTCAAGCCGTCCCTGCGGACGCAGGCGGAAATATTCTTTGATATAGCCGGTATGGAACAGCCCGACAAAAATTCGTATGACAGGGTTGGAGATCTGTCTGGCGGCGAGCGCCCCCAGGAGAATGATGCTTGTTCGCGCCACATCAGCGAGCGGGTTTCCGTTTGATGCGTCAATCCAGTCAATGACGGTTGAGGTTACAGGCGATATTAAAATATTGTCGGGATGAAAATCTCCGTGACAAACCCTGTCGCCCGCCGGTAAGGAATGCAGGCGGTCGAGAAGGGATATCTTGGTCGCTGGGCGAAGGGGGGTGGCAGATAATATCTTGCGTTTTAATATTTCATGTTGCGGGGGTATGTTTGCGGCGCAAACGCATGAATGCATTTGGGCATGGAATTGCGCAAAAACACGGGCCAGCGACAGAGCCTTCCAGGGGGCGCGCTGAAATAGGCTCCGCATGGTATCGCCGCGCGCGCGTTGATAGACCAATCCGCGACGGCCGTATACTTGCGTCAATTCTTTAACCGCGGGCGACTGTACCCCACTGGCATATACTGCCTGCGCGATCTTCATTTCATATTCGATATTCTCAAGAGAAAACCAGTCATGGAATAATTTGAGAACATATTCATCCCCCCATTCGTAAATGTCCGCTGTGCGCCCACGAGCAAGCGGGCGATTTATATCTATGGGCGGGGTATTCATGAGGCGATTTGTTTTCAGTTTGCCTGGCGCAGGCGGCGTATCCGGTTCTTCCGTGGGGATTCTTTCCTGGAGGACGTCTGACAGGCAAGAATGCAGGCTATCGTTCGTCGAAACGACAGGTTAACCGGCTTTTCAAACGCTCTCCTACGCTTTCCCATTCGCCAGCGCCTCGCGCACCTGTTCGCGGTAGCCGACCGTGTTGTATGTGCAGAATGGGATCATGCGCCCGTCGGGGGTCAGGAATTCGACGCAGCATTTCATGGCGTTCTTGACGTTGAAGGTCCAGGGGTCCATAAAGTCGCGGGTGTTGATCATGAAGATGTGGCGCCCAAGATCGCGCGGGGCGTGTTCGCTTAATGGCAGATGGGCATGGCAGGAAACACAGCGCTGTTCGGCGCGGGTCGCTTCGAGGGTGGGGTGCGAGCCGTTCCCGCCGTTCGATTGTCCCTGCAACATGTTGGAAATATCCTGCGCGGCTTCGTCCGAGCCGACTTTGGCGGAACTGCTCCACAGGCGTTCGAGCGTTTTCAGCAGGTCGTCGTTCAGGGCGGGCATGGTGCGGTTCTTGATGTAATCGAGATAGAACTTCACATCCATGACGCGCGTGATCGGCGTGACCGAGTCGCCGTCAATCAGCGCGTACGTCACAAAGTTGCAGGTCGGCATACAGCATGGGACGGGCACAAAGTCGTCGAGGCGCAGGAGTCCCTTCGTCTGGTCTTCGAGGCGCACCAGCACGTCGGGAATCGTCATCCGTTCCAGTGGATCCGATGGAATGTGCCGCTGGGCGCGGAAGGCGGGCTGAAAGTTGACACCAAAGACGGCGGGATGCTTCAACCCAAATTCGACGATGGGGCCGATCTCGTGTTCGTTGATTCCGCGCTCGACTGCCGCGACCAAAACGACGCGCATGTCCTTTTCGGCGAGCCGGTCCAGCGCCTTGAGTTTGATCTTGAGCAGGTCCGCTTTGCCGCGCAGGAGTTCGTTCGTGCGCTCGTCGAAACCGTCGAACTGCAAATAGACATGCGCCTTCGTTTGGGCGAGCGCGTCGAGAAATTTGTCGTCGCGCGCAATGCGGATGCCGGTGGTGTTGAGCATCACATATTTGATGCCTTTGCGGTTCGCCAGTTCGATGAATTCGATGATGCGCGGGTGCAGGCTCGGTTCGCCGCCCGAAAATTGCAACACTTCGGGGTTGCCCTCCGCGGCGATGTAGGTATCAATCATCCGCTCGACCTGCTCGTAGGTCAGTTCAAATCCGCTGTGGGCGAGGTGCGTTCCCGCGTCCGCAAAGCACAGCGGACAATCGAGATTGCAGGCCTGGTTGACTTCGATCAATCCGAGGCAGGCGTGCTGTTGATGATCGGGGCATAAACCGCAGTCGAGCGGACAGCCTTCGCGCACTTCGGAGCCGAATTTGAGGGGAATTGTGCCGGGCTTGTTGTATGGCGCGATCCTGACGTAGAGTTCCGCGTCGCCGAAGAACAACGCCTCGAACGGCCCGTGATCGGGGCAGCGCTTGCGGATAAAAACTTTGCCGTCCCGCAACAGGATGCGCGCGTCAATCACTTTTCTACATTCGGGGCAGATGGACTTGGTCAGTTCCCAGAAAATTTCCCTGCGTTCTTCCTTGACGGGGGCGGTCGAATTCAATGATCCTCCAGCGCGGACGGCTTAATCTTTTTCGTAGATTTTATTCGCAACAAGCAAAACCGTCCCGAAGGTTGTCGTTTTGCATTTTAAGCAGTTTAAAAACCTTCGGGACGGTTATTTCAGATAATATTTAGTATCCCATCGAACTGATTATGACAAAACAGGCGGCGGTGACAATCAGCCCCAGGCAGATGGCGAGCGCCAGCGCGGCGCCGAATCCCGCCAACATGCCCAGCGCGATCTGACTGCGCGTAAAGGCAAAATAAATTATCAACCCGATGTTGATGACCCAGGGCAGGATGTACAAAATGACCGCCAGGACGGTGGAGAGCGTTTCAGATGCGCCGACGCTATAATCTCCCGCTGTTGTGACGGCGGCAAACGCCATGGAAATGATCCACTGACAAACGCCCAGCGCGATGTTCAAGCCCCACCACAAGCCAAAGCCCAGCCAGAAATCCCTCTTTTTTTCGGCGGGGTCGGTATACTCCTTGCGGGTCAGCCAGCCCGGCTTATCCTCGCCCGGGGAAGGCGGCGGGGAAAACGGCGCGGGTTCGTTCGTTTCAATCGGTTCGTTCGAGAGTTCGTCCATGACTTTTTTCTCCAAACGGTCAGGCGGGCTGGGCGGAGAGTAACTTTTCGCGATTGATCGCAAAGTAAACAATCACCGCCGCGAAGAGAAGCGCGCTGACCATCTGCTGTCCGGTCAGCCCAAACGCCAGCGCGCGGTTATTGCGCGTAAATTCCACGAAGAAGCGGAAGAAGGCGTAACCGCCAATGCCGAATTTGAGCAGGTTGCCGTCCTGCATCCATTTGTGATCGCGCAAGGCGAGCAGAACGCCGAACCACGCGAGGTTGAAGGCCATATCGTAAAGCGGCGCGGGGTGGACGAGATAATCCGCGCCGGGGAGCGGCACGCCCCAGGGCAGGGTCGTCGGTTTGCCCAAGCCGTCTTCAAACGAGAGGAAACATCCCATGCGCCCAATGGCGGTGGCCAGCGCCATCGCGGGGGCGAAGGCGTCGCACGAACATTTTTCCTTGCCGATGATTTTACTGGCAATGTACCCGCCGATGTAGCCGCCCACCACGCCGCCGATGATCGAGCCGGGCCCGATGCGCGGATCGAACAGGGCGTACATGTTCAATGTCAGCGGGGCGTATTCAAAACCGTTGAAGAAGGCGATCGAAACCCGCGCGCCGATCATCCCGCCGACGAACGCCGCCAGCGTGATGGGGATGACTTCCTCTTTTGTCCAGCGCCGGCGCCGCGCCTCCAGCGTCAGCCATGCCAGCCCGGCCAGCAGGCCGAACAGCAGGAAAAATCCATGCGAGTAGATGGGGACGTTGCCGATATAAAACAGAACGGGAACCGGGGACATGCGACCTCCTCTGGCGGGTGAACGTTTCCGTACATTCTACGCCAAAAAAAGTAAAAATAAACCGGCATTTTTTATTGCCGCGCCCGGGCGTAAATTGCGCTTTTCAGGAAGGTTGTATGGCGAAAGGGGCGGGGTTCTGAAAACCCCTGATCACAGGGTATTCATGAAGCGAGTTGCATGAAAAGGACTGACAGGTTTCCGCGCTGCGCGAACGCAGGTATCATATAATCGGCCCATGAATTCCGCGAAAAAAATAATCCTCCTTTTCTTCATCGTCCTCGGCATGACTCTGCCCGTGCTGGTCTATGGCGCGGAGCATGGCGGGCTGGGGTCGGGCGAGATCGAATCGTTTCGCCCCATGAGCGCGAGCCAGCAGGCGGCGCAGGTCGCGGCGGGACTGTATATCAAGCCCGCGTACATGCTCATCACCGTCCTGCTCATCGCCGTTCTCGCCGGTCAGCCCGCCCGCCCGATGCGCGCCCTGTTTTGGGGGCTGATCGCCTTTCTGATCGGCGAGACGTTTTGCGCGGTGAACTTCATCGTCTATCGGCATCAATCGCTTGTCTCGGAATACTTGCACAGTTACGGCATGGTCCTCGCGTTCGGCTTGCTGACTTATTCGCTCCTGGACGTGCTGGACCTGCGCTTGCATCCGTCGGCGCACCCCGTGTTGAGTCGACAGATCGCGCTGTTTTCGATTCCGATGACCGCCATCCTGGCCTTTCTTCCGCTCACGGTCTCCACCGCGCCGACGGATTATCAGACAGACCTGTTCGGCGTTTCCTATTCCTATGCCCGTTTCGGTTTCTACCAGTGGTACGAATCCCGGCTGCTGCCCTGGATCGCGCTGGCGTGCATGGCGTTCGCCTGGGCGGCGTTGTGGACGCGGCAAAAGGCGCCCATCCCGCCGGTTACGAAAATGTTCTTTTCGGCGGGGGTGGGCGCGCTGGGCTTTGCGATCTTTCGCGTGACGCTGGGGGCGTTATACGCGCAGGACCTGGTCTGGTTTGAATTTTGGGAGGAGTTGACCGAATTGATGATGGTCGTCTCCGTGACTTTCATCCTCTGGCAATATCAGCCGGAACTGTTCGCCTTCCTGCGCCTGCGCCGTCGCTCGGATTCTTAGAGAGTGTTTCTTAAGTCCTTTTTGGACACGGATTACGCGGATTTCACGGATTCTCACGGGAAAAACCTCTTATTAAATCCGCGCCAGTCCGTACAATCCGTCAAATCTGTGTACTTAACTCATGTTACGCACTTTTGCCATCCTCACGAACCGTCCGCGAATAAAGTCACGAATTCGCGCATGCTGGCGCGCCTATTCGTTTATTCGTGAACATTCGTGGACGGTCACAGACTCATCGGCAAGCGCATTTCCCAACCCAATGCCATCTTGCGTAAGGTGAGTACTTAAGAGACGGTCTCTTAGAAAACGTCTGAAACCTGTCCTTTCGACAAGCGGAGCGGGGAGAAATCTTTCGCGCTGACGTTCCCGCTTCGCTTGAAATCAAGCGGATGCCCGATCTCCGGCATTTACCTCACCTCCACCAGCACGGCGCGGACGACGCGGCGGAAGAGGTAGGTGTCGGAGATGGGGATGTAGCCCTGGCAGGTGATGAGGGTCAGGTGGGGGCTGTCGGGCAGGGATTCGAAGGCGTAGTTGACGGCGTAGGGACGGGAGAGGCGCGAGGCGCGCACTTCGTAGATGTATTGCTGTCCGTACAGGTGGACGATGATCTGGTCGCCGTATTTCAGACTCTTCAAATCGGCGAAGGGACCGGGCAGACCGTCCGCGTTGGTGACGTGGGCGGTCAGGACGGAGTTGCCGTTCCAGGTGGGGAAGGCGGTGCCGTTGAGCCAGCCGGTGTCATTGCCGAGCCAGTCCACGCTCCAGGTGTCGTCCGCGTTCTGCGGCACGCCGACGATGTTGGACTTGATTTTTTGCGAGGGAATCTCCAGCCAGATGTCGCCCATTTTGGCGTAAGTCAGTTCGGCGGGCTGGGCTGGGAGCGCGGTGACTCTGTCGGGCGCGAAACCGGTCGTCGGCAGGGCGGAGGCGGTCACTTCATCTTCTTCGCCGGTGGAGGAGCCGGGAGTTGTGGGCGCGGCTCCAACAATGAAATCGAAGGTGTAATCGGACAAACCGTTGTTGAGTTCGTTCATGGCGGGGTCCACGATGGAGGTCGTGCCGCAGACGAACAGGCGATACGTCCCGTCCGGCGCGGGGGCGCTGAGGGTGACGGTGGCGGTGTAAAGCGCGGCGTTGTACGT
>CAADGT010000051.1 GCA_900696595.1 uncultured Chloroflexota bacterium | reverse complement strand
GTGTTGGGACATGAAGTCTCAGGCACGGTCGCGGGACTCGGCGCGGGCGTCGCTCAATGGAAGGAAGGCGCGCGCGTGTTGTTGCCCGCCGTGTATGGATGCGGTCAATGCGCCATGTGCCGCACGGGACGCGAGAACATCTGCGAAAAGATGGTGATGTTCGGCAACAACGTGGACGGCGGCTACGCCGAGTACATGCTCGCGCCCGCCAAGGATGTCATCGCATTGCCCGATGAACTTCCGCTGGTCGAGAGCGCCATCATCGCGGACGCGGTCACGACGCCCTATCATGCCGTCGTCAATCGCGGGCAGGTCAAGCCTGGCGATAACGTCGTCGTTGTGGGATGCGGCGGAATCGGCTTGAATCTCGTGCAGGTCGCTTCGGCGGTCGGCGGGAGGGTGATCGCCATTGACGTGGTTGATTCCAAACTGGAATGGGCGACCAAGCTCGGCGCGCAGGCGACGATCAACGCCAGGAATGTCGAGCGTGTGGACAAGGAAGTCCGCAAACTGACGGGCGGCGGGGGCGCGGATATCGGCTTTGAAGCCATTGGCAACCCCGTCACGCAGGCGCAGACGTTTTCATGCGTCCGCACGGGCGGGCGTTTCGTCGTCGTCGGTTACAGCGACAAGCCGATGACTCTCGACGCGGGGCGCGTGATGTTCCGCGAAATGGACATCGTCGGCTCGCTCGGTTGCCGCGCCGTGGATTATCCGCGCGTGCTGGAACTGGCAAGACAAGGAAAAATCAAAGTCAAGGAACTCGTCACCGCGCAGTTTTCGCTGGACGATGTCAACGCCGCGTTCGATACGCTTCGCAAAGGCGAAGGGATTCGGTCGGTGATTGTGCCGTGAAGAAGCGATGTCGTTGCGAGGGCGGCGATCTTCCGCCCGAAGCAATCTCCTCGCTTCTTCAGAAGATTGCTTCGTCGCGAAGAGCAAGAGCGCTCCTCGCAATGACATGGAAAAAATATGATCATAGACTTCCACATCCACCTCTCGCTCCCCGAGCACGAACTCCCTTCCGTGATGGAGTGGATGCGCGGGAACTTTCAAGGAGACCTCGATGCCTACCTCAAACAGATTCTCACCCCGCAGGGGATTCGCCGGTATCTTCAAGAGAACGACATTGATCTGGCTGTCGGTCTGGCGGAGGTTTCGCCCGTCACCACAGGAGTCGCGGATAACGACTACACCGGCAAATTCTGCGCGGAAATCAACCGCATCGCCGACCCCGCCTCAGGTCCGCGCGGGCGCGTGTTGCCCTTCGCCAGCATCAATCCATACATCGTCAACGATCTGCCCGCGGAACTCGAACGGCTTGTAGAGGAGTACGACTTCAAAGGCATTAAGGTTTACCCGCCGTACCAGCATCATTACGTCAACGACCCGCGCATGTATCCGCTGTACGCCAAGGTTCAGGAACTCGGCTTGCCGATGATGGTGCATACGGGATCGTCGGTCTTCAAAGGCGCGCGCATCAAATACGGCGACCCGCTCCTGCTCGACGACGTGGCGATTGACTTCCCGAACCTGAACATCCTGATGTGCCATTCGGGGCGTCCGTTCTGGTACGAGCAAGCGTTCTGGATGGCGCGGCGGCATGAGAACGTTTACATGGAAGTGTCGGGCTTGCCCGCGAAATACCTGCTGGATTATTTCCCGCGGCTGGAGGAACTTGCCCATAAAGTCATCTACGGCTCGGATTGGCCCGGCAACCCGGATCTGAAACGAAACGTCGAAGCAATCCGCGCCCTGCCGATTTCGGATGAAGCGAAGCAAAAAATTCTACACGATAACGCCGCAAGGATTTTGAAACTGTAGGAATCACGACAACCCGCAAAGCAATCACTAATCTCTAATTACCAATTGCCAATTACCAATTACCAGAAGATTGCTTCGTCGCGAAGAGCAAGAGCGCTCCTCGCAAAGACATGAAAAATACGGAGATACGATTATGCGAGAATTCTTATTAGGTAACGAAGCCATCGCCCGCGGGGCATGGGAGGCGGGAGTCAAATTCGTATCGGGTTATCCTGGCACGCCCAGCACCGAGATCATCGAGACGCTGGCGAAGCGTTATCCCGAAACCAACCCGCGCTGGTCAGCGAACGAAAAAGTCGCGTTCGAGGAGGGCATGGGCGCGGCGATCGGCGGCTTGCGGACGCTCGTCACGATGAAGCATGTCGGACTCAACGTCGCGGCAGACGCCTTCATGGTCTTCCCCTACTCCGGCACCAACGGCGGCTTCGTCGTCATCTCCGCCGACGACCCCGGAATGCACTCCTCGCAAAACGAACAGGACAACCGCTATCTCGCGCGCGTCGCCAAAGTCCCTGTGCTGGAGCCGAGCGACGCGCAGGAATGTCGTGACTTCATGATCGCGGGTCTCGAACTCTCGGAACAATTCCACTCGCCCTTCATGCTGCGGACGACGACCCGCCTCGCGCATCATAAGGGAGTGGTGGACGTGGGCGAGCGGACGGAAGTGGAGACCCGCGCCTTCGACCGCGACCCCAAACGCTTCTCTGTCCCAATCTATCGCCTGCTTCGCCGACCCGAAGTTGAGAAAACGCTGACGGCTCTCGCCGAATACGCCGAGACCTGCCCCTTCAATCGAATCGAAGAGGGCGGGGATAACAAGATTGGCGTGGTCACTTCGGGGATTTCGTATCAATACGTCAAGGAAGTTTTGCCGAACGCGGGCGTATTGCGACTCGGCATGACCTTTCCACTGCCAATCAACCTCCTGCGCGACTTCTGCTCGAAGTACGAAACGGTCTACATCATCGAAGAGGGCGAGCCGTTCATCGAAGAATTCATGCGCGCGGCGGGAATCACGAACCTCAAAGGCAAGGAACTCTTCGGCGTGATCGGCGAATACTCACCGGGGCGTTTGCAAAAGACGCTGGGCTTGGGCAACCCGCCCACGCCGTTCATCGAAGAGATCAACCTCATCCCGCGTCCGCCCATGTTCTGCATTGGTTGCGGGCATCGCACAGTCTTCGCCGCGTTGAGGCAGTTGAGAGTCACCGTATCGGGCGACATCGGCTGTTACACGATGGGCGCGCTCCCGCCTTACGAAGCGGAACACACCACTTTCTGCATGGGCGCCAGCATCGGAGTCGCCGTCGGCTTGGAAAAGGCTGGGCATGAGAACACAGTCGCAATCATCGGCGACGGAACCTTCATCCACGCGGGTATCCCGCCGCTGATCGACGCGGTCTACAACAAGAGCCACATCACGCTCATCATCCTCGATAACTCGGCGACGGGCATGACGGGCAGTCAGCCGCACCCTTCAACGGGCAAGGACGCGCTCGGCAACGAAGCGCCGAAGTTGGACCTCGAAGCGTTGTGCCGCGCGACGGGCGTGCAGAACGTCGCCGTGGTGGACACATGGGATCGCAAAGAAGTTGTCAACGTCATCCGCCGCGCCGTCTCGTTCAAAGGACCCGCCGTCGTCATCGCGCGCGGACCGTGCGTGCAACTGCCCGAGGTTAAAAGCTCGCATCGGATTCCCTTCTTCATCGTCGAAGATCTTTGCACGCAATGCGACGCGTGCTTCAAGGTGTGGTGTCCCGCCATTACGCGCACGCCGCAGAATTTCCCCGTCATCGCCGCCAACGAATGTACATCATGTACCGTCTGCG
>CAADGT010000050.1 GCA_900696595.1 uncultured Chloroflexota bacterium | reverse complement strand
GGTTGAAACGCACTCTCACAACTGGACTCTTGTTCTTGCCAGATTTCAAGGCGGTTTTATCTAATTTCAAATTGAAACCCGTGACAATCCCTGTCACGCTAAATTCAAATGTGTAAGGTAATCAGGTCTTTGTCATAAAAATTCGCCTGCCATTCCCAAACATTTCCAGCCATGTCCCAAATTTCGGTTTTCGGCGTTTTTCCGAGCGGGTACATACCAACGGGAGTTGTGCGGTTGATGCCGCTTTCATCGGTGTTGGCGCGGCGCAATATTTCTTTTTCGTCTTTGGTCGTCCCTTTCTCATCCCAGGGGTAGCGGCCTCCTTCCTCGCCGCCCGCGGCGAGAACCCATTCGCTCTCTGTCGGCAGGCGGAATATTTTTCCCTGAAGCGCTTCCTTCTGCGCGGCGTATTCGGGGACCTCCATCCAATGCTCGGTGAGCCATTTGCAGAAGGCGTTGGCCTCCCACCAGGTGACTCCGACAACGGGAACCGTGCGGCGGGCGATGCCGAAGCGTGGGTCGTTCCAGTCGCGAGGGAGGATGATTTTTCCGTCTGGGGAATCTCCTTTATCCTGTTGGGCTTTTTTCAGCCAGTCCAAGCCTTCCCTGCCCCAGGTTTCTTTCATGGGCTGTCCCTTTTCATCGAATTTGGGAAAGTCCAGCCAGAATTTTTCGTCCGCGAAATCGGGGGAATCGAGGAAGAGTTTGTATTGCAGGTTGGTGACGGGGTGTTTGGCGATGTAGAACTGTTCTACAGGAGCGAATTGATAGAGGTCGGGAGGCGTGTAGCCGAGTTCGTCGAGGGTGTCGGCGGCGGAGGCGCGCAGTTCGATCGGAATTTTGGGCTCTGCAAACGGGCGGCCCTCTGAGTCGGCATCCCACATGATATGTTTCAACGCGGTTCGAATGCTTTCTGCGACCGTATCTTTCACACGGCGCGCGCCCACGTCTGCCAGCGCGCGTCCAGCCAGCAGGCTTCCACGCGTCGAGTCTTCCAGGTGAAGGGCATGAAGAAGGAACGCTTCCAAAGCCTGCTTATTGCCGCGCTGATCCAACTCGCCCGCCGTAAGCAAAATCACTTCCTGCCAGCGGGGATTCATCCAGTGGTTTTTCAGGAGATCGAGGCGCTTGTCGGTATCCTGCCGCGCGATCTCCACCGCCGCCATGTATTCTTCAAGCGTCAGGTGGAAGAATCCGATCTGGTCGAGGCTGCGTTCTGTCAGCAGCCCGGTTTCCTGCCGGGCGTGATGCAGGAAATGCTCCACCAGGGTTTTCAATTCCGCCTCATTGTGGCCGCTTTCCTTAAGCAATTCCGTGATCTTGGCCTGCCAGTCTGCGCTCGACATTGTTCCGCCGGGTTTGTTTTCATGCAGCCAGTATGCAAGCGCGGCCAGCGTGTAATACACTTCGTTGGCGTTCATTTTTTCGTAGATATTGCTCACGTGTCCGGTCTGGCTGTGACGCCAATTCTCGATCATGGTCTTGGCGACTATTTCGTACAACTCCACACGGCGGTTGGGCAGGCGTTTGCCCATTTCGTAGATGATGGCAAGAATGGTCAACAAAAGCGGGTTCATTGCCAGTCGGCGGATGCTGTCGTGCTGGGTGATGGGGTGCATCACTCCCTTTTCCCCTTCGAGATAACTTCGACGGACGATGTTTTGGGCGGTTTCAAAGGTCAGTTTGGGATCTCTTTCCTGAAAAAGGGCGGTAAACCAGCGGAGCAGGAAGGCTTCCGCCTCATCCGGCACGCGCAGGGGGCTGATCTCCATTTCCCTGAAATCGGGCAGGTCGCCGCGGCGATATCCCTCCAGGCGGCTGGTAACGATCATTCGATTTGAGCAGGTATCGTTGCAGCGGCGGCTGGCAAAGCGCCGCGCCTGTTTCAGGGTTTCCATGCGCAGGGTGTGGCCGTGAATCTGCGTATCGCCGATGTCGCCCACTTCATCGAGTCCATCCAGCAGGATCATGCAGCCGCCTTTGTCTAGCGCGCGGCGTAAGAATTCGCCCTGGCGCGGCGCGCCTGGATAGTTTCGGTCAATATAATCCAGCAGAAAAGTTTCGAGCGCGAGGCTGGAATCAGTTTTGAGTTTCTCGGCATAATCCGCCAGCCTTACGAACACTGGCAGGAACGGCGCGGACAAACCGAGTCGGCTCGCGCCCGCGCTTCCCTCCGCCAGCATGAGCGCGATGAATTTCAATGAGATGGTTTTTCCGCTCCCCGGCTTGCCTACGATCACTATTTTAGCGTTTTCCGAAAGCGCGTTGGTCACGCGCTCTTCGACGCGGCGCATTTCACGTTCCATGCGGCGCGCGTCGGGCAATTCCAGGAATTCGGCCGTTTCCTGTTCGCGCTCTTTTGGGTCGGGGATGGGGATTAAGCCAAGTTCGAGATAAATATCTTCCAATGGCAGGGAGACGGCTTTTTGCACCTGCGCCAGGCCTGAAATAATATGCTTGCGGAATTCGTTTTGTATGCCGTCACGATAAACCCGCTCGATTTTCATGGCTTGTTCGGTCGTAAGGCCGCTGTTCACGACAGCCACGCGCAGGTATGCGCCCTCATCGCTCTGCACAAACGCATCTTCCATTTGGGAAAGCGACGCGAGCATATCGCGCAATAGCCCGTTTTGGTGGGCGGAATCGGCATAGGCAATGACGCTCTTGAAATCATCCACTTTCACAAAGGCGGCGCGCCAGGCAGCCAGCAATTTGGCAAGGTCTCTTTTTCGTCCGCGGGGCCAACGAAGCGCGGTCATTAAATCCGCTGGAGGGTCGCCGGAGGGATCAACAAACTCCACTACAGCACGGGCAACCTGGCAGCGCAACGCGTTGTTCTTTTTCGCTTGTAATTTATCCAGACCTACATTCAGCCAGTTGGCAAGTTGATCTCCATCATCAAATGGCGCTCCCATTTGAGCAAGCGGCTCCTTGATCGCCCCCAGCAAGCGTTCGTCTTTTTCAACGGAACGAAAGCCCTTAAGCAGGCGGCCTTCCAACTGTTCTTTGGCTGGTTTCAAAACCGAATCCGAGGTTGCCTCCAGCATTTTCTTGCCTACCTGCCAGAGTCCGTCCGCCAGGGCGATGGTGATGAGCGTCAAAGCATCCATGCTGCCTCCGTTCTTTTTGGAAGTGTAGCATAAAATCGAAAGAATTCCTTGACATCCTCCCCTCTCCGCATATAATCATCCCCACGCGCAGAGACGAGTAATTCGGCAGCGGTTCAGAGAGTCGCTGGGTAGTGCGAAGCGTCCCGCCAACGGATGAAATCCACTCTGCCTCATTCCCTCGCAGGGTAGCGCAAGATTGATCTTGCGGTACGTAAGAGGGACGGGTTCGCCCGATAGCGCGACCTTAAGGCTGACCCCCACCCAGCTTCCCCCATTTTCCCTGAAAATGGGGGAAGCGCCCGACAGGGCGGAGGGGGTTGGCAAAAGCAGGTGGCACCACGAGACGCCCCTCGTCCTGCAATGGACTGGGGCGTATTCTATTAACGGCGAAGGC
>CAADGT010000049.1 GCA_900696595.1 uncultured Chloroflexota bacterium | reverse complement strand
TGAAGACCGTCTGATCCGCCAAAAGCGCCGTTATGGAATCGCATACGGAGTCGTTGTTGGGCTGGCGTTCACCGTCGCCGTCTGGGGCTGGGACGGATACATGCTCTCCCAGGCGCACGGATTTCTGCCCTGGACGAAATTCACGCTGGGAGGGTCAGCCTGCGCGCTGGCGGGGGGATTGGCGGGCTGGGTCACATCCCGTTTGGAGCGCTGGCTCTTCACCCTGTCGGCGTGGCTGGCGGCAGGATTCTTTTTCGCGTGGCTGATCGTGTCCGTGCCGTTGCAGATCGCCCCTCAGGTTTCGGTGTGGTTCGAGCCGCAACTGGCTCAAGCGCTCGAACTCGGCGGCGCAGAACACTTACCCATGCGGGTCGCAGCGGACTCATTATGGACGGTTCCCTTTATTCTCCTTGCCGGTGGATTTCAAAATCTGCTGGTCGAATCGGCTATCTTTGCCGCGAACAGCGTCGGGAATGTCGCCCCTTTCCTGGCGGGGGCATTGATCGTATCCATCTGCGGCACAGTCGCGGATAATTTCAACAACGAGCCGTTGCGCTCCGCCATGCTTGCGATGGACAGAACCGTGCAGTTCGTCCTCGACTCGCGCGACGTGAACGCAGACCCCGCCGCTTCCCGCAAGAATCACGCCGGGTCGTTGCGCGGGATCAAAGACCAGATTACGCAAGACCGCGCCATGACGATCACAGGTTACAGTTCGGACCTGGGCGAAGTTCGCATCGCCATCCAATTCGAGACCCTGCTCGCGGATTGCACGGTCATCTATAACCAGCCCATCATTTGCAAACCCGCGCAGGGATCGGATTAACGTCGGGCGCACATTCCTTATGAGTCTTCCCTGGTATCACAAAACGACGCTCTACCAAATTTATCCGCGCTCCTTCATGGATTCCAACGACGACGGGATCGGCGACCTGCAAGGCATCATCCAAAAACTCGATTATCTAAAAGACCTCGGATTCGAAACAATTTGGGTTTCGCCGTTCTTCGCCTCGCCCCAGCGGGATTTCGGGTACGACATTTCCAACTATCTCTCCATCGCCCCGGAATATGGGACGATGGACGACGCCCTGCAATTGATCGAAGAGACGCACCGGCGCGGGATGCGGATCATCCTTGATCTCGTCCTCGACCACACCTCGGATCAACATCCCTGGTTTTTAGAATCGCGCTCCTCGCGGAACAACCCGAAGGCAGGCTGGTATCTCTGGAAAGACAAACCGAATAACTGGCACAGCATGACGGGCGGAAGCGGCTGGCATTACGCCAAAGAGCGCGGACAATATTACTGGGCGAGTTTCCTGCCCTTTCAGCCGGATCTAAACTGGCGCAACCCGGACGTGAAAAAGACCATGTTCGAGATCGCCCGCTTCTGGCTCGCCAAGGGCGCGGACGGCTACCGGCTGGACATATTCAACACCATTTACAAAGACGCGCAGTTTCGAGACAACCCGTTTTCGTGGAAGCTCGTCCCCACGCCTGACGATACCTCGGGATTTTTTCAGAAAACAACCTACTCCCAGGACCAGCCGGAGTCCTTCGATCTGGCGAAAGAATTCAGAAAATTGACGGATGAGTTTGGCGAAAAACTCACCATCGGCGAGATCGCGGCAAGGCGCGAAGTTTTACGCAAATACGCCGGGGAGGAGATCAACGACGGGTTGACGCTCATCTTCGATTTTGAAGCGCTTCAGTTCAAATTTACGGCGGAATATTTTCGCCGCCTGATCGCAGATATCGAAAAACGCTTCCCGCACCCGTTCATGCCGGTTTACGTTTTCAGCAATCACGATAAAAGGCGAAGCGCCGACCGCCTCGGGGGCGACTTTCGCAAGGCGAAACTGCTCGCCATGCTTCAATTCACTTTACGCGGCGTTCCTTGCGCATATTACGGCGAGGAAATCGGCATGGTCAACCTCAAATTGCCGTTTAAAACCGCGCTCGACCCAATCCCGCATAAATACACATTCGCCCCGCGCCTCCTCTTCGACCTGCTGGACGTGACCGTCAACCGAGACGAAGTCCGCACGCCGATGCAATGGGACGCGACGAAGAACGCCGGGTTCTCGTCCGCTGAAGCAACATGGCTTCCGGTTCACGCGAATTACGAACAAGTGAACGTGGAAAGGCAGAAGCGGGAGACGGATTCTCTGTTGAATACGTTCAAATCCCTGTTGAATTTCCGCAGGGAAAACCCCGCCTTGCAGGAGGGATCGCTCGAATTGGTGGAAGACCTGCCAGACGAAGTCCTGGGATACATTCGTAAAGCAGGCTCGCAATCGCTGCTCGCGCTGTTGAACTTCGGGCAAAAGCCCCGGGATGTAAACCTAAAGTCCGCTGAAACAGTATTCAGCCTCGCCGTCGGGGATGAGGCGAAGGACGGCGTTGCGCACCTCGGCGGATTCGGCGGGATGATCCTCTCCGTATCGGTATAATTTCGTCCATGTTTAAAATCCGAAGAGTGATTTTTTTGATTCTATCCGGCATCCTCGCATTGACCGCCGCAGTCGTCGTCTTCAATTTCGATGTATTTATACGGTTGAGCAACGCCTATAAAACAGGCGCGCTGAGCGAAGAGAAAATCCGTTATGAGATTGCCGCCTACGACCTCAGCGATTGGGCGCGCGTCGAGCCGATCGCGCGGAAAACTTCGCCAGTGGACGGCATGGCGCAGGTATATGTCCCTGCCGGCGAATTCCTAATGGGCAAGTTCGGCGAGCCGGACGTTGACTCGCCGGAACGCCGCATAACCCTGGACGCGTTTTGGATAGACCGCGTGGAAATCTCGAATCAAATGTATCAGTCATGCGAGGATGCCGGGATATGTTCGCCGCCCTTCCTTGAAGAAAATCCTTATTACGGCAGATGGGCGTATCGCGACCTTCCCGTTGTGTTTGTGAACTGGCATCAGGCGGCGGAGTATTGCGAATGGGCGGGGCGCAGACTGCCGACCGAAGCCGAATGGGAAAAAGCCGCGCGCGGCACAGATGGGCGGTTGCATCCCTGGGGAAATAACGCGCCCACGCCGCGGCTTGCGAATTACGCAGAGTCGCTGATCGGCGAGCCGGTCTCGGTTTATCGCTATCCCAGCGGAGCCAGCCCGTACGGAGCGCTCAATATGGCAGGCAATGTGCGCGAGTGGGTCGCGGATTGGTTCGACAAAAATTATTATCTCCATTCGCCCGTCAACAATCCTATGGGTCCCGAAACAGGCATCGAACGCTCGTTGCGCAGCGGCGCGTACGATGCGGACCCGAACGAGATATTCACCATGTCGCGTTACAAACACGAGCCGCAATCGGCGGGGCTGAGTCGCGGGTTTCGTTGCGCGGAATCTGCAAAATGAAAGAATGGCGGACATTCTCCGCCATTCTTATCGTCGTGAGGCGACCCTTTCTTGCACAACGAAGTTACATGAAAGACCTTGGCCGGTCGCCCCTACGTTGCCTTTTCTTCGACGACTTTCGGGAGTTTCTCCAGCGCCTGACGGATGTCGCCATTCAGGCTACCCTGCGCGAGGTTGGGCCGCCCGCCTCCCCTCCCGCCGATTCCGGTTATCAAATCCCCGGCTTTGATTCCCCGTTTGACTGCATCCTCGGTCACGGTTGCGATGACGGTATTGCCAGAGACGAACAACGCCGCGCCGTTCTTCGGGTGTTTCTCGCGGAACTTATCCGCCAGCAAACGAAGCGTGTCCGCGTCGGCATTGGGAATTTCCGCGCCGAGGACGTTGATATCTTTGACAATTTGAATATTTGAAAGTTGCAGGTTGAAGGTTGAAAGTGCGGATTGCGAGCGAAGCGCCGCGAGTTCCTTCTTCAAATCGGAGACTTCGTCCTGCAAAGCATCCACGCGCAGGGGAACATCATCCAAAGATGTTTTTAGTAAGGCGGCGGCATGTTTCAACGCCTTGAAACGCTTATGGATCAAATCGTACGCGCCGCGCCCGGTGACGGCTTCGATGCGCCGTACGCCCGCCGCCGCGGAACTTTCGCTGACGATGATGAACGCGCCGATGTCCGAGGTGCGTTCGAGGTGGGTTCCGCCGCACAGTTCGTAGGAATATTTGTTGCCAGCGTCGGAACCAACGTCAGAGACGTTGGTCTCCAGAATCGAGATCGTCCTTACGGTTTCGCCGTACTTCTCGCCAAAGAGCGCCATCGCGCCCTCTTTTTTGGCTTCATCCAGCGACTTGGTCACTTTGACGACGGGCATATCCGCCGCAACCGCTTCGTTGACCATGCGCTCGACGCGTTCGATCTGTTCAGGAGTCAGCGCTTCGGGATGGTTGAAGTCAAAGCGCAGGTGAGTCGGCGCGACAAGCGAACCCGCCTGTTTTGCCTGGTCGCTTAAAACTTCATGCAGCGCCTTGTGCAGTAAATGTGTCGCCGTGTGGTTGCGCATAATGTCATGGCGGCGGGTTGCGTCCACTTCGGCTGCGGCTTTATCGCCGACTTTGGGTTGTCCCGCGATGACCGTGCCGATGTGAACAATCACCCCCGCGGAGGCGCGGCGCATTCCCGTTACTTCGATCTCCCAGCCCCCCCCGGCTCCCCCCAAATTCTCCGAAGTTGGGGGGAGTGATTTTATATAACCAGTATCATCCACCTGTCCGCCCGCTTCGATGTAGAAGCCGGTCTTGGGGAGAATGACTTCGACTGGATCGTCCAACTCGGCAGACTCCGCCAATTGACCATTCACAACGAGCGCAAGGACTTCAAGATTCGAATAGCGTGAAATATCCGCGCCGTTGTAGGGATCGTATTCCACACCGTCTTTGCCGAGTTTCTTTTTGGCCTGCAAATCTTTGAGAATGCCAGCAAAGAACTCCGCATCCTCGCCGCCGAGTTTGCCCATGGCTTTGCCGCCGCCCGAGGCTTTGGCGTGCCGTTCTTTCGCGTCGTTGAACCCGGCTTCGTCCACGTCGAGTCCTTGCTCGCGGGCGATGTCGCGTGAGATTTCGAAGGGGAGTCCGTAGGTGGCGTAGAGGTCGAAGGCTTTGTGACCGTCGAGAGTTGGTGACTGGTGATTGGTAATTGGTAATTGGTCATTGGTAATTGGAGACTTGCCCTGAGCCTGGTCGAAGGGTTGGGCGCGAAGGTCGGAGAGTAGATTCTGTAAATGGGCAGTACCCGCTTCCACCGTCCGGGCGAAGCGGATTTCCTCCCGAGTCAGGTTGTCGAAAATCGCGGGCTGGGATTTTTTCAGCTCGGGATAAAAATCTCCGTATTGCGCGATGACCGCCTCGGCGACTTTGGCGAGGAAGGGTTCGTTCAGCCCAATCTTCGAACCGAAGCGCGCGGCGCGGCGGACGATCATACGCGCCACATAATTGCGGCCGGCGTTGCCCGGCACGACTCCATCCGCGATGAGAAACGCCGCCGAACGGACGTGATCGCAAATGACGCGGTAGGGGGTGAAATCCGCCAGCATTTCTTTTTCGCTGTGACCGGTGAGCGAACGCAGAACTTCGAGAGAGGCAGTGAAGAGGTCGGTCTTGTAATTGGAGTCGACTCCCTGCAAAACGGCGACGATGCGCTCGAAGCCCATGCCGGTGTCCACATGTTTTTGCGGCAGCGGTTCAAGACGACCGTCGTCGAACAGATTGTATTGAATGAAGACGTTATTCCACAGTTCGAGGAAGCGCGTACATTCGCCGTTCACGCCGCAGCGATGCGGTTGCCCGCGCAGGTTGTCGCGCTCTTCGCCCAGGTCAATATGAATTTCGGAGCAGGGGCCGCAGGGACCGGTCTCCGCCATTTGCCAAAAGTTTTCCTTGCGCCCGAAGAAGAGGACGTGATCGGGATTTATGCCGGGCTGGGCTTTCCAGGCGTCGGCGGCTTCATCGTCGCGCGGGACGCTGCCGCTGTCATCCTCGAAGCAGGTCGCGTACAGTTTATCCTTGGGGATGCTCCACACTTCGGTCAGCAATTGCCACGACCAGGCGATGGCTTCCTTCTTATAGTAATCGCCGAACGACCAGTTGCCGAGCATTTCAAAGAAGGTGTGATGCGTGTCGTCGCGCCCCACATCTTCAAGGTCGTTGTGTTTGCCAGCCACGCGCATACACTTTTGCGAGTCGACGGCGCGGGTGTAGGGCTTTTTGTCCGTGCCGAGAAAGACGTCCTTAAACTGAACCATGCCGGAGTTGGTGAAGAGAAGCGTGCTATCTCCGCCCGGGACAAGCGACATCGAAGGCACGGCGGTGTGTCCATGCTCGACGAAGAAATCTATAAAATCCTGACGGATCTGGTTGCCGGTAAGTTTTTTGCTCATGAAATACTCCGAAGGGTTGAAATGGCGGGCGAATTATACCAACGGAATTCACCGTCATTGCGAGGAGGGCGTTCTCCCCGACGAAGCAATCTCATGCGCTAGCCAGGGGATTGCTTCGCTGCGAAGAGCAAGGGCGCGGCTCGCAATGACGGGAGGGCGGATAAAATAAAAATCCCGAACCTGTTCGGTATCGGGACTGAGTTTCCTGTAGAGGGTCCGTCTCAAGCCGAGGCAGGTAGGCAGGTCGCGCGTGTAGCGGCGGCTTGAGCGGAGGCGAATGGGTAGAGATTGGGTCTCATTGAGCGGGATTATACATGCTGCGTGGAAATCTGGGGAGGGAAAATCCAGTTCAAAAATTGATCGCGCTGATGTCCACAACGGCGGCAGCCGGGATTCTTACACATCCCCAGATAAGGATTTAACCGTCTCTTGAGGTTCGAATATGAGGGGAGCATTCAAATTCTGTAGAATCAAGCGGGAGCATTCAAATTCTGTAGAATCAAGCAGCCAACGGCAAGGCATCCCATTGGCGGCTAAGCCAGGCGGCTCGAGCCTTGGCAACCATGGTAGCGCC
>CAADGT010000048.1 GCA_900696595.1 uncultured Chloroflexota bacterium | reverse complement strand
TGCGCTTTTGCCGAATGAAATTCTTAACGCCAGGTCGCAAAGACGCGAAGGGAAAACCCTTGAATCTTTGCGGCTTGGCGGCTTTGCGTTTAAAAGGAAACCGCAATTCATGACCGCGCCCAGTATATTTGGGCGCATTTCAAGGCGCCGGGGATGGAGCAGGAAGCGACATTGCGCTGTCATACCAAACAGATCAAAAAAAGACGACCCGCCAAACTGCGCGGGTCGTCCCAACTTCCCAACCTGCCAACTACAACTTCGCAAACCGCGACACCACCTTCGCCAGCCCCGCCGGACGATCCACATTCCCGCCCTGGTGAATACCGATCGCCGCGCCTTCCTGCGCGTACTCCAAATCCACGAAGGCTTGACCGGTGATGAAGCGCGCGCTGTCAATGGCGCAGGAGGTCACGAAGCCGATGCGTTGACCATCGGCATTGACCACGGGGTCGCCGTTGTGCGCCATGCGCGTGCGCTGTTCGTCGAAGGTGAAGCGCGCGACCACGCCTTTGCGTTCCTTCTCGCGCGCTATAAAGGCGTCGCGCCCGATGAACCAGGGCTTGTAAGTCTTCACATACGAACCGAATCCGCCATGAGCGACGCCCAAATCGGGCATATCAAATTTGCCGGAGCCGAGTCCAATTTCGTGACCATACAACGGCAGTCCCGCTTCGGTGCGTAAAGAATCCCTCGCGCCCAAACCGATGGGCTTGACCCCGAACGGTTCGCCCGCCTTCAAGACTGCATTCCAAAACTCGACCGCGCGTTCCGGGTGGACGAACAACTCGAACGCCATTTTCTCGCCTGTGTATCCCGTGCGCGAGACGATGAGATCGAAACCACCGATGACCGCATCGCACAACTCTGTTCTCTTTAACCTCGTTACTCGTCCCCTCGTTACGTCGTCAACTCCCATGGCAAACAATACATCCCGCGACTTCGGACCCTGCAACGCAATATCCACCCGCATATCCTTCCCCGCCTTCGGGTCGCGCAAATTGCGGATCTCCGCGTTATAGCCGTACGTCCGCGCCCAGGGACGGACGTTGTCAATCTTCACCGCCCCATCGCGCACGCTTTCGAGCCACGCCCGATCCTTGTCGTCGTTCGAGGCGTTGACCACCACCAGATAATTTTTCCAATCGCGCCGGTACACCAGCGTATCGTCAATCACATCCGCGTCGGGCGTGAGGAAATGCGTGTACAAACTTTCGCCCGGCATCAAGCCGCCGCAATCGTTCGCGCAGACCGCGTCCAAAAACGACGCCGCATCCGCGCCGCGCACGTCATACACGCCCATGTGCGAAACGTCGAACAGCCCCGCCGCCTGTCGCGTCGCAAGATGTTCCTCAAAGATGGACGTGTACACCACCGGCATTTCCCAGCCGGCAAAGGGAACCATCCTGCCGCCGAGGTCTCTATGGACTTGGTTCAACGCCGTCTTTTTCATCTCCCCTTCGACTTCATTCCACTCGAAGGGCGGCAGCGGTTCTTTCTTGACCTCGGAACTGATTCCGATGTAATAAGGCTTGTCCACGCCCTGGCTTGATTCTACTTTCTGCTTCCCCGCCTTCTGCTTGCTGTCCGCCACCACGAACGGACCCGGTATTCGCCTCGCTGTAAAGTCCTTACTCCCGTCGAGGTTGAACGACACATACCCATCGGAGAGATCGCGCAGCCACGTCGCAACAACGGAAGCCTTCGCCGCCGGGA
This sequence comes from uncultured Chloroflexota bacterium, assembly GCA_900696595.1. Lineage (GTDB taxonomy): Bacteria > Chloroflexota > Anaerolineae > Anaerolineales > Villigracilaceae > Villigracilis. The sequence continues at coordinate 6,633 of CAADGT010000048.1, read as the reverse complement.
CCTGCAGTTGATAGGTCGCGCCGTCCACGTTGAACACCGTTCCTTTAACAAGGCCTCTCGGCGTAGTAATCGTCGTCGCTTGCGACTGACCAACTTTCAGCGCGGAGAGATCCGAGGATATGGCGTAATCCAAAACCTGGCGGACGCGTTGTCCGCGTAATTCGTAAGTCGGATTGCCAATCCGACTTACATCGTCAATGTAATAGAAATGCGGATACCCAAACTTCGTCGGCTTGACGTCGAAGCCCGCGCCCATCGCCATCTTGCGGATCTTCACCTTGGCGTCGTTCAGGACGTTGAAGTCAATTTTCGCGCGGCGCTGTTTGCCCTTGCGGACGGTATCCACCGCATGAGGCGCGCAGGCTTGCAACACGTCCGCGATGATGTCGGCGAGCTGGCGCGACTGCTTCTCGTTGAATCCGCGCTGGGTGATCCATTGCGTGCCGAGGCGGATGCCCGAAGGCGCCGCCGCGCTTTTGTCGCCCGGGATCGTGTTGCGGTTGACCACCACGCCCACGATGTCCAGAATGCGAGCCGCCTGGTCGCCGCTCAGTTTCGTTCCATCCTCGCCGACAACCGAGGAACAATCCACGTTCAGCATGTGACTGTTCGTCCCGCCGAAGGGGACGCGCATTCCGCGTTTAGTGAATTGGTCCGCCATGGCGACGGCGTTCTTGATGACCTGTTCCTGCAACTTCCTGAATTGTTTTGTTTGCGCCAGTTTGAAGGTCAGCGCCAGCCCCGCGAACACGTTGACATGCGGACCGCCCTGCTCGCCGGGGAAGACGGCTTTGTCAATCTTCTTGGCGATATCGGCTTTGGTTGTCAGCAACACCGCCCCGCGCGGACCGTGAAGCGATTTGTGCGTGGTGGACATGACCACATCCGCGATGCCGATGGGCGAAGGGATGACCCGCGCCGCGACAAGACCGCCGATGTGCGAAATATCCGCGAGGAAGTATGCGCCGACTTCATCCGCGATCTCGCGGAACTTTTTCCAATCCGGCACCCATGAATAGGATGAGTAACCGGCGATGATCAGTTTCGGTTTCGCCTCCAGCGCCAGTTCGCGGATGGCTTCGTAGTCAAGCCGCTCGTTGGCATCCACCGAGTAATGCACCGCCTTGAACCACTTGCCGCTGCGGTTGACGGGCGAGCCGTGCGAGAGATGACCGCCGTGCAACAGGTCGAGTCCCATCACGGTGTCGCCGATGGTGAGCAGGGCTTGATAGACGGCGTTGTTGGCGGGTCCGCCCGAAAGCGCCTGCACGTTGACGTAGATATCGTCCGCCGTGATGCCGTTCGTGGCGAAGGCTTCGGCGGCGCGGCGGCGCGCCAGCGCTTCGATGGTGTCGGCGTACTCGACTCCCTTGTAATAACGCGGGTCGCTGTTGCGGCGGTACTCCGCCAGCCGCATGGGGTGATCGAGGATTTCCTCTTCGCTCATCCAGCGCGATTCTTCGCTGGGATAGCCCTCGGCATAGATATTCTGAAACGCGGAGGAAAGCGCGTCGCGCACCGCCACCGGCGCGGTCGACTCGCTGGGGATGAGGATCAACTTGCGGTATTGCCGTTCGATCTCGAACTGGGTCAGGTCGAAAACGTCCTTGTCCATTTTTTCGAGCGAACCTCTAAATAGATAGTCGGGCATTGAAAAATCTCCTGTGTTATGTAATCCGCGCATCGGTTGTTGGCGTGGACAATTCAAACGGGCGCCGCGCCAGCGCTCGATTCGGGGAGAGGCGGCGCGCGGTCAGGCTGGAGGAATTGTAGGGTAGTCAAGGACGAAGGTCAAGTGAGAAATGACATTGATTATCGTCCATGAGAGTCATTTTCCCATTCCTGTATCTATTTCCCTCCGCTTGAATTCCATCCCAAAAACCAGTACACTGTAACCATGCCATCTTTAGCGACTACCGGCGCGTTGAAACACCTCGAAGGGAAGGAGAAACTCCTCCTGCGGCTCGTGGATTTGAGCGTGCAATTGAATTCGACGCTCGATCTCGACGAACTGTTGCAACTCATCACCGCCACCGCCGCCGAAGCGCTGGATTGCGAAGCCGCATCCATCCTGCTTTACGACGAGAAGAATCCGCGCCTGTTCTTCGCCGCCGCCACCGGCTCGGACCCCGCGCAACTTGCCGAAATCCCCGTCCCGATTGACGGCAGTCTCGCCGGGACGATCTTCCGCACAAACCAGCCGCTCATCCTCAACAACGTCGAACAGGACCCGCGCCATTATTCTCTCGTCTCGGATCATATTAAATTCAAGACCAAAAGCCTGCTCGGCGTGCCGATGCCCATCAAGGATCAAACCATGGGCGTGCTGGAGGCGGTTAACAAGCGCGACGGAAATTTCAAGGAAAGCGATGCCACTGTGCTTGCCGTCATCGCCGCGCACGCCGCCATCGCCATCAACAACGCGCGCCTGTTCCGCGCCCGACAGCAGGCGTTGGAAAAAGTGCGCGTCATGAACGAAATCAAGAACAACTTTCTCTCCATCGCCTCGCATGAACTTCGCACGCCGCTCGGTCTTATCATCGGGTACGCCGGTTTCCTTCAAGAAGGCGCCGCCGGCAACTCCCGCGATCATGCCGGGCACGTCCTCGCCGCCGCTTCGCAGATGCGCGCCATCCTCGACGAGATGAGCAACCTCACCCTTCTGCAATCGGACGCCATGACGTTGAAGAAGGCGACGATCCCCGTGCAGGATATCCTCAACCTGGCTTTGGATGAGATCAAATACAGCGCGGCTCGCCGGGACCTGTCGCTTGTGCTGGCGTTTCGAGAGGAAGCCATCCCTGTGACGGTTGACCCTGAAAAGACCACACTTGCAATCGTGAACCTGCTCAACAACGCCGTCCGCTTCTCGCCGGAAAAAAGCGAGATCACCCTCGGCGCGGTGGAACAGGGAGATAAAGCGATGATCTGGGTGCAGGACCGCGGCATCGGCATCCCGGTGGATAAACTGCAAAAAGTGTTCGAAGAGTTCTACCAGATCGAGCCGCCGAACACGCGTCAATACGGCGGGTTGGGAATCGGTCTGACCATCGCCAGGGGAATCATCGAAGCGCAGGGCGGGACGATCTGGGCGGAATCGGAAGGAAAGGGTCGGGGGGCGACGTTCAAGGTCTTGCTGCCCGCGGCGTGAAATTCAACCCTGTTTTCATAACAGTAACAGCCCCCCGCAGGGGAGGTCATTTTTTGGATTTCACTTTCAGGGGTCATAAACATAACGTGACAAAAAACAGGATGGAATCTGCGGAAAGGTTCGTTATCATGAAAGTGGTCGAGACGCTTCCCCGACTATAACAACACGCCAAAGGAACCCAAAATCGTAATATTCATAAACTTGGTGACAATTTGGCGTCGCGAAGACGGATCCTGTTCTCGGTTTGCGCCCGCCAGTTATGGAGATGATATGAACCTTTTTCTCTCCCATGTCGCGAACGAGGCGTTGCTTGCCCTGGTGTTGAAGGAATGGATTCAGAAAATATTCCGGGGCAGGATTCGCGTTTTTGTCAGCAGCGATATCCGCAACATCGCAGCCGGAGACATCTGGTTAAATAACATTGACAATGCGCTGACGCGCGCGAGGATTCTGATTGTCCTTTGCAGCCCGTATTCGGTCAGCCGTCCATGGGTCAACTTTGAAACCGGGAGCGCATGGATGAAACGCATCCCGGTCATCCCCTTATGCCATTCCGGTCAAACGGCTGGCAGTCTGCCTTCGCCGTTATTGTTCTTCATGGGGCTGGATGTAAATACGCCGCGCTTCCCTGAAAATCTGATCGAGAGTCTCGTGCTTCGAGCAAAACTGAGGCGAAGACCGCGCTTGGGGAAAAAGGCGCGGTTGAGAATGAGGCGGGAAGTCGCATCTGCAATTCGTCAGATCGTTCATTCGGCTCCATCCCGCGTCAACCCCCCGCCGGACAAGGTTGGGGCGACGCTGAGGCACATCGCCACATCCAATAACGATGACTGTACCTGCCCCGCGCTTGCAAAGGCTTTGAAGATGGACCCCAACGCGCTTGATGTTTACCTCAGGCATTTGATGGATAGAAGATTCATTACCATAAAGAACCGGGCAGATGGCGCGGTTCAGTACATGACCACCAAGCAGGGTCGCGATTTTTTGATCCAACAAAATTTGCTTTGATTTTGGGAAACCCGGGCTTTTCATTGACATTCCCCAGCCCCTCAGGTAGAATACGGTTCGCTTTTTGAACGATGGGCCTGTAGCGCAGTTGGGAGCGCGCCTCAATCGCACTGAGGAGGTCAGGGGTTCGAATCCCCTCAGGTCCACAGATTTATGATTACGATTGCCAATTTTTGATTGAAAATCGTGCAAATCGTAAATCTGAAGTCTGTAATCGAAAAACCGTACCGGGCCCATAGCGCAGTTGGGAGCGCGTCTCAATGGCATTGAGAAGGTCGGGGGTTCGAATCCCCCTGGGTCCACACAGAACAGTATGTCAAACTTAAGGTTGACGTACAACAAAAGTCAAAGCAGGAGTAGTAGGTCGTCCCGTCAGCGAGAAGGGAGAGCAAGGTGGAAGCCCTTCGCGGCGCCCAAGGGAGCGCATTAAGACCGAACTCGCCTGTTATCTTGCAAGAGGGACTGCGCTGGCGAATCAAGTAGTCAGCGCCGGGTTTGCCCGTTACAGCGATCAAAGAGCGTCGGCTAGTCGCGTAGTCAAATAGTCTTGTGGTCGGTTGACTAATAGACAAAGGAGCATAAGACTGGCAGGCGAAATCCGGGTGGTACCGCGGAGGAGAACCTTCGTCCCTGATGTGGATGAGGGTTTTTTGTTTTTAACCGTCTGTCATTGCGAGACCCCAAAGGGGTCGAAGCAATCTCCAGCACGACGTTGGGGATTGCTTCGGCGGGAGAACGCCGCCTCGCAATGACGGCAACATCGAAAAGGAGGCTGACATGAACGTACGAATCAATTTCATTTTCTGGAAACAAGGTCCTCTTCTTCCACGCCTCCTCGCGCGCAAAGAAACAATTACTTGAATCTTGGAATGCGAACCCTGAAACTGAAATAGAGGAAAGAATGGCAACTAAGAAAAAGAAAACAACTACCAAAAAGAAATCCGCGCCGAAGGCGAAGAAGACTTTGAAATCGCAAGCGGCTTCAACGAAGAAAAAAGCCGTCGCGGTGAAAAAGAAGGCGACGAAGCCTGTCTCGAAGGCTAGAAAGCCCGCGTCTGTGAAGAAGCCGACTAAAGCCGGCGCTACGGCAAAAGACACGTCCTTCAACCCGCAGGCGTTTGAGCCGAAGTGGCAGAAGAAATGGGAGGCGGATCAGTTGTATCGCGCGGTGATTGACGAGAGCAAGCCCAAGCACTACGCGTTGACCATGCTGCCCTACCCAAGCGGCGACTTGCACATCGGTCACTGGTACGCGATGACTCCGTCCGATGCGCGGGCGCGGTTTATGCGGATGCGCGGCTACAACGTGATGTTCCCGATGGGGTTCGACGCGTTCGGTCTGCCCGCGGAGGGCGCGGCCATCAAGCACAACATCCACCCGAAGAAGTGGACGTACGCCAACATCGAACGGATGCGAACGCAGATGCGCTCGATGGGCGCGATGTTCGATTGGGAACGCGAGGCGGTCTCGTCTGACCCCGAATATTATCGCTGGACGCAGTGGTTCTTCATTCAACTGTATAAGCGCGGGCTGGCGTACCGCAAAAAACAGGCGGTGGATTGGTGTCCGTCGTGCAATACGACGCTGGCGCGTGAACAGGTCAAAGGCGAAGATCGCGTGTGCGACCGCTGCGGCACGCCCGTCATCAAGAAAGAGTTGGATCAGTGGTTCTTCAAGGCGACGAAATACGCCGATGAGTTGTTGCGCTTCGACGGCATTGACTGGCCCGAGTTCATCAAAGTCTCGCAGACGAATTGGATCGGTCGCAGTGAAGGCGCGTCGGTCATTTTCCATACGGAGGCTGGCGACCCCATAGAAATCTTCACCACCCGTCCCGATACGCTGTGGGGCGCGACGTTTATGGTGATGTCGCCGGAGCATCCGCTGGTGGAGAAGATCACGACAGCGGAGAATCGAGAAGCCGTCAGCGAGTATAAGGCTGAGGCGGCGAAGCAGACCGACATCCAGCGCGAGGCGAAGGATAAGGAAAAGACCGGGGTGTTCACCGGCGGCTATGCCGTCAATCCAGTGAACGATGAGCGCATCCCGATCTGGGTGGCGGATTACGTGTTGATGTCGTACGGCACGGGCGCGATCATGGCTGTCCCCGCGCACGATGAGCGCGACTTCGAGTTTGCGCGCAAGTTTGGGTTGAATGTGATTCCAGTCATCCAGCCCGAAGGCGTTGAGTTGAACGGCGAGACGATGACCGAAGCGTATCCGCACGAGGGCGTGATGGTCAATTCAGGTCCTTTCAACGGCACGCGCGCGACGAACGACAAAGGGATGAAGAACCCCGCCATCAAAGCGGTGATCGAATGGCTGGAGCAAAAAGGAATCGGCAAACGCGACGTGAATTATCGTTATCGCGATTGGTTGATCTCGCGCCAGCGTTTTTGGGGCGCGCCGATTCCGATGGTCTATTGCGAGACGCATGGATGGAATCCCACGCCGGACGATCAATTGCCTGTGT
>CAADGT010000047.1 GCA_900696595.1 uncultured Chloroflexota bacterium | reverse complement strand
TATTCGCACGGTCACCTGATCAAACAATTCGATTTTCCATTCGTCGGCAAGCGCCTGTTGTAAGCGATCATTTGGCGCTTATCTTTCTTGCACTGTCGTCAGCACTCATTTGGCGGACGGCAAGTAGAGAGTAGAGAGTAGAGATTGGTAATTGGTAATTGGAGATCTGTTTACTTGTCTCCGTGTTTATCTGTTTCCGCGCCTACGATGTGTTGATAATTGAAGCGGGATTGATCGAGCAGGAGTTTCAATTCGTCAAAGTTTTTGTTTCGCAAAGCCGATTCGATTTCATCCAACGAAGTTCGAAACGATTGAATTGACTTGAGGACATTGTCGCGGTTGGATTTCAGAATGCCCAGCATCATCGAAGAAGACGTCCCCGCAAGGCGGCTTGTAGAGCGAAAGCCGGGTCCGATGAACGGGGCGAATGCTGTCGGCGTGGATAGGGCGAGGGCGGAGGAAAGCAGAAAGGGGACATGGCTTGTGGCGGCGAAGACTTCATCATGCTCGTCGGCGCTCATTTCGATGGGACGGGCGCCGACGGCGGAGATTATCTCCCGCGCCGCGCGTTTTGCGTTTGGCGTCGTGCGTTCCAGCGCGGTTAAAACAAAAGGAGCGTCTTTATATAAATTCGAGTCGGCGTTTTCGATGCCGAGCGTTTCCTTTCCGCAGATGGGATGCCCGCCGATGGGGTCGAAGTTCTTCGGGAGGGCAGACATGGCTTTTACGATCTCGCGTTTGGTCGAGCCGAGGTCTAAAATGGTAATTGGTGATTGGTAATTGGTAATTGGAGACTCTGTGGCCGCGCTCAGGGCAGGTTGGTAATTGGTAACTTGTCCTAAGCGGAGCCGAAGGATTGATGGTTGTTGGAGGAAGTCGAGAATGGCTGGGACGGGAGCCGCCAGGATGAGCAGATCAAGTTCGGGGAGGAGGCTGGCAGGATCGCTTTCAGCGTAGTCCACGATCTGAAGGGACAGAGCCGCTTCGAGCGTGGGAGGATGCGAGTCGAATCCGATCAGGCGGGAACACTTTCCTTTGAGACTCAGCGCGAGCGAGGCGCCCATGAGTCCCAATCCAAAAATCCCGACGGTTGAATCTTGAAGCGAAAAGCCAGCCTCCATGATTCACCGCCCGGCTTCGAGCGGCGCGTGAACCGGCGCGATGCGTCTGCCCATCGTTTCGGCAATCGCTTTGACCTGCTTCACCATCGCGGCAAAGGCTTCGGGTTTAAGCGATTGCTTGCCGTCGGAAACGGCGCGGGTGGGGTCGGGGTGAACTTCGACGATCAGTCCGTCGGCTCCGGCGGCGATCCCGGCGCGCGCGATGGGGGGGACGTAATCCACATGTCCGGTGGCGTGCGAGGGGTCGAGGATGACGGGCAGGTGCGTCAGTTGTTTGAGAACGGGGATGGCGTTGATGTCGGTGGTGTTGCGCGTGGCGGTCTCGAAGGTGCGGATGCCGCGCTCGCACAGGATGACCTGTTTGTTGCCGCCCGCCAGAATGTATTCGGCGGACATCAGCAGTTCTTCGATGGTGGCGGAAAGCCCGCGTTTGAGCAGGACGGTTTTGCGCGTCTCGCCCAACATGCGCAGCAGGTTAAAGTTTTGCATGTTGCGCGCGCCGACCTGGAACACGTCCACGTATTTGAGCATGAGTTCCAGTTGAACCTGCGACATGATCTCGACCACGATGGGCATTCCGGTCAGTTCGCGCGCCTCGGCGAGATATTCGAGTCCCTCCTCGCCCAAGCCCTGGAAGGAGTATGGGGATGTGCGCGGTTTGAAGACTCCGCCGCGAAGCGCGTTCGCGCCCGCCTCTCTCGCCGCCTGGGCTGTTTCCAAAATCTGTGAGCGACTCTCCACCGAACACGGTCCCGCGATGATGACGATGTCGTCGCCGCCGACGTTGAATCCGTCTATGGGGAAGACAGAGTTTTCGGGATGCGCCTGGCGCGAGCCGAGTTTGAAGGGTTGGGAGATGCGTTTCACGGTTTCGACTCCATCGAGAATTTCAAACGGGTCCAAAGCGGGGACATGGAACTCGCCGACTGCGGCGACGATGGCGGTTTCCACGCCGTAGGTGAGGTGCGGAGTCAGTCCGTGCGCCTTGACGGCGGCGACCACTCCTTCGAGCTGTTCGGGGGTATAACCGGGTTTCATTACGACAATCATGGGGGTCTCCTGGGGGGGAAGGATGAAGGATGAAAAGAGAAAAGAGGAAGCGAGGTTATTGCGCGGTTGCCAGGTCGGGGCGCAGTTTCACCGCGTCGCGCAGATAGACGTGGACGATTTTGTCCTGCGGCAAATCCGTGTTCCAATGAATGAGGACGCGAATGGCGCGCGGAAGGCTGTTTGGCACGGGGATTTCCCTCGCGCACACCATCGGGACGAGACTCCAGCCCATTTGGCGCGCGGCTTCGGCGGGGAAGGCGGAAGCGAGATCGTCGCTCACGGTAAAGAGGGCGCTGGCGATGTCCTCCGCCCGCAGGGCTGGGTTGGCGGCGAGAATCGCACTCAGCAATTCACGCGCGGCTTCGAGGATCGAATCGCGCTCGTCGGCTGGGGCTGTGGTCGCGCCGCGGATTCCGCGTGTGGTCATGGTTTGTCTCCTTGTGTATAACGAGATGTTCGACGCGTATCTGAGCGCCGCTTTGTACACGGATTTCACGGACAACACGGATTTTTTCGTTATTTTTGAGAGATTCCGTGTAATACGCCGATGGCGGGAAAACAAAAAGAGCGAGACCGTGTGGTCTCGCTCTTCGCATACAGGGAAATGATCTGTACTTAAGCGCCGCCACCGGCAACCGGATTCCGGAAACCGTAATAAAAGTAAAACGCAAACCAGCGGGCGGTCTTAAGCATGTTGGGTGCTATTCTATGCCGGTCATGCGGATGCGTCAAGGGCGCCCAATCTTCATCCTTCTCAGCGTCCGTCGTTCATATCCAAACCTGATAAGATTGAAGCGCTGTGCCGCAAACCCATCTCCCTTCAAAATATATTACGGCGGTTTGCATCGTCTTGAGCGCCGTTCTCGCTCTCCTGCGTTTCGATTCGCTCCAGATCGGAACCTCCTACGACGACGCGCATTACATCATCCTCGCCGAAAGCCTCGCCGGCGGGCAGGGATACCAACTCATTAACTTCCCGCGCCCGCAGATCGAGCGGAACTTCCCGCCGGGCTGGCCCCTGCTCCTCGCGCCGTTCACGCTCGCCTTCCCAAAGAACTACGACGCGCTCAAGATCGTATCGCTCATCCTGTGGCTGGCTTCAATTCCCCTCGTCCATAAATTCTCCTCCAAACGGATCGCTTCTCCCCATCTCGAAATTCTGACCGCCCTGGTTGCGCTCAACCCCCTCATGATCGGCTCTTCGGTCACGGTCATGTCCGAGTCGGCATACCTGTTTTTCACGCTCCTCGCCCTGACGCTATTCGACAAATCGGAGGAGGGAAACGCCGGCTGGTTGATATGCGCCGCAGTTCTCGCCTTTTATTCCCAGCAAATCCGCGCGATTGGGATTGCGCTGACCCTCTCGCTGTCCGTCGTCCTGTTGCTCTCGCGCCGCTTTCGGGACTTTGGAGTTGTCGCCGTTATTCTGGTTATCGGATTCGCCTTCCAGGCCTGGTTCAACCTCGGCAACGGCGGGAGTCTCTTCTCGTCCGGATATGAAGCGCAGGCGCTAAGCGGATCGCTCGTCGAACAAGCATACCGGTTCTGGTCGAACGCATCCGGCTATTTCAACGAAGTTCTCGCCGGGTCGTTGATCCCAGCCTTTAGCGCGCGGCTGGAAAATACAATCGGATTCGTTTTCCCCGCCTTCAACCTCGTCGTTCTCGCGCTCGTACTAACCAGCATGTTGACCTGGAAACCAAAACTCGAATGGGCGCAGCTCTACCTTGCCATTTATCTGGCTGGCGTCCTGACATTCTGGAATCCCCAGGTGGGAAGCGTCAAAGCCCGCTTCCTGATCCCGATCCTGCCCTTCCTCTACCTCCACTTCCTAAACGGGTTGAAATGGCTGACAAAGGGAAATTCGCGCATAGCGCTTGGGGTTTCCGCCGTCATTGCCATCATCCTCATCGCCCGCAACCTGCAAGACTGGCGCTCCCCCGTTCGCTTGCAGACGACCGACCTTTCGATTGGCGCGAGTTGGATCGCGGAAAACGCCCCGCCCGGCGCGATCGTCATGGTCAACGAACCCGTCCCGGCGTATGCGCACGTCAAACGCCTGACGATCAACTTTCCAAAGAACGACCGGGATTTGGAGAAATACATCGAAAACCAGGGGATTGACTACATCGTCATCGCGCCCCCGTTACAATCGCCGCGGAGTTCGAAACTGGACAAGAATGTCGCAGAGACTCTCGCGTTCCTCCGTTCATCGCCGAAAGAATACCGGATCGTGTTTGAGGACGAGAAAAACAACACGAGCGTATTCGAATATACGGGCGGCGCGAAATAAAACCGCCGCCTGTGCAAAGCCCCCTGTGAACGGCGGCGTGTCGCGCGGAAAGCCCAGAGCCGAAGATGGCGCTGGGAGCAACTTTGCGCTGTAATACCAATCTCTATCCCTTTCGCTGCTCCCGGGCTAACGCCTGCTTTTCACTTTCAGCGCTCCCATCTATAATTCCCTCCAATGGCATCCATCACCCTCTCCGCGCGGACGGAACGCCACCCCAACCTGCGCCCGCTCAGCATATTGCGCGACCTGCCGCCCGTCGCGGACCTGATCGAATCCTGCTTCTCATCCACCATGGACGGCGACGGCAAACGCTACGTCCAAGACATGCGCCGCGCCGGGAGCGATAACTCCTTCCTCAAATGGGCGAAGCACGCCGCAGATTCAACCTCCCTGCCGCTTACCGGTTATGTCTGGGAGGAGGATGGACGCATCGTCGGCAACGTCAGCCTCGTACCGTTCCGTCATAATAAACATCGCATTTATCTCATCGCCAATGTCGCCGTGCATTCCGATTACCGCCGGCGCGGCATCGCGCGCGCCCTTACCCTGCGCGCCGTCGAACATGCCCGCGAACGCAAGATCAACGACATCTGGCTCAACGTCCGCGCGGACAACGCCGTCGCCATTACCCTCTATCAAAACCTCGGATTTGTCGAACGCGCCCGGCGCACCAGCTGGCAAGCCGTCACCGATTCACGGCTGGAGCGGATAAAAACGGATATCGCCGTCACAAGCCGGGATGCGCGCTTTTGGCAGACCCAACTCGAGTGGCTCTCACGCCTCCACCCGGACGAGTTGAATTGGCACAGCAAATGGAATTTTTCCACGCTCAAACCGGGTTTCCTCAACTGGCTCTACCTGCTTCTCATTGACGCGAACGTCCGTCAGTGGGCGGCTGTGCGCGGAGAGTCCCTGCTCGCCACGCTCTCGTGGATTCCCACCGGGCGCGGCGAAAGCCTCTTCGCGGGAATCGGCCAGAGGTCCGACCCCGAGGCGTTGACCGTCCTGCTTCAACAAGCGCGGCGCGATCTCCATTCCCATCATTCCTCCATCAACATGGACTTCCCGGTCAGCCCCTTCGACGACGCCATTCGAGCCGCGGGCTTCAAAACCATCCGCACCTTGATCTGGATGCAGGCGGGCATGGCTCATGTGTAGAAAATAGACTTTATCAGAAATTATTTTGGACGCGGACAAGCGCGGAAAACGCGGATTTTTTACTCTTTTACCAGCGTAAATCCGCGTTCATCTGCGTCCGATAAGAGAACATTGACTTATTTCCGATAACGTCTAATGTGCAAAATCATCTTTGCGCAGCGGACGTTCTCTAACGCCGCATACAGCGTACACATGAGCCGCGGACATTTCGTAAGGGGGAGAAATCCCGGGGGGCGTTTGTAGACGGGGAAAGTCAGAAAAATGTAAGAATTTTTATATCCCTCTTGACTTTGGTTTTCTAAGTGGGTAAGATAGTTTTTAGCGCTCGAAAGCATTGAGCGCTAATTGTGTGAATATCCATAAAAAATCCTTACAGGAGGCATCAAATGGCAAAAAGCAACATCTCGTTCAAACCCCTCGGCAGCCGCGTGCTGGTCGAGCCGGTTGAACAGGAGGAAACCACCGCAAGCGGTATCATCCTCCCCGAAACGGCGAAGGAAAAACCCCAGCAGGGCAAGGTGCTGGCGGCCGGCCCTGGCGACCGCAACGAAGACGGCGACCGCGTCGCCATGGACGTGAAAGTCGGCGACACAATCCTGTTCGCCAAATATTCCGGCACCGAAGTGAAGATGGACGGCAAGAAATTGCTAATCATGCGCGAGAGCGACATCCTCGGAATTGTTGGATAATTTATGTCGCTGCGAGACGCGAAGCGGCGAAGCAGCCTCCCGGTAACAGGGGATTGCTTCGGGCTGGCGCCCTCGCAATGACAGATACTTATAAAAAGGAAGTGAAACTATGGCAGCAAAACAACTGGTATTTTCCGAAGAAGCCCGTCGCAAACTTCGTAACGGCATGAATGTCGTCGCCAACGCGGTCTCCGCCACCCTCGGCCCCAAGGGGCGCAACGTGGCTGTGGATCGCAAATTCGGCTCGCCCACCATCACCCACGACGGAGTATCCGTGGCCAAGGAGATCGAACTCGAAGACCCGTTCGAGAACATGGGCGCGCAACTCCTCAAGGAAGCCGCCTCCAAGACCAACGACATTGCGGGCGACGGCACCACCACCTCCACCGTGCTGGCTCACGCCATCGTCAACGAAGGTTTAAAGGCCCTCGAAGCCGGTTACAACCCGATGCTCCTCAAGCGCGGCATCGAACTCGCAACCGAGACCATCGTGGCTGAGTTGAAGAAGAACTCCACCAAGATTGACACAAAAGAAGAAATCGCCTCCGTTGCCACCAACTCCGCGGCGGACGAGGAAGTCGGTCAACTGATCGCCGACGTGATGGACAAAGTCGGCAAGGACGGCGTGATCACCGTCGAAGAATCCAAGACCATGCAGTTCGAGACCGAATTCGTCGAAGGCATGCAGTTCGACCGCGGCTACCTCTCGCCCTACTTCATCACCAGCGCCGAGAACATGGAAGCCCAGATCAGCGACGCCTACGTTCTGGTCTACGACAAGAAAATCTCCGCCGCGCAGGACATCGTGCCGTTGCTCGAGAAGCTCGTCCAACTTGGCAAGCGCGAACTGGTCATCATCGCCGAAGATGTGGACGGCGAAGCCCTCGCCACGCTCATCCTCAACAAAATTCGCGGCATGTTAAACGTGCTGGCCATCAAAGCCCCCGGCTTTGGCGACCGCCGCAAAGCCATGTTGCAGGACATCGCCATTCTGACCGGCGGCGAAGTGATCTCCGAAGAAATGGGACGCAAACTCGAATCGGTCACCGTTCAGGAATTGGGACGCGCCGAGAAGGTTGTCTCGGACAAGGAAAACACCACCATCATCGGCGGCAAGGGCAAGAAGTCCGGCATCGAAGCCCGCATCAAGGAAATCCGCATCGAAATTGACAAGTCCACCAGCGACTACGACAAGGAAAAACTTCAGGAGCGCCTCGCCAAACTGAGCGGCGGCGTGGCCATCATCCGCGTGGGCGCGGCGACCGAGACCGAAATGAAGGAAAAGAAACACCGCGTCGAAGACGCCCTCTCCGCCGCGCGCGCCGCAGTCGAGGAAGGCATCGTCCCCGGCGGCGAAATTTCGCTCATCAACGCCTCCGCCAAACTGGACAAACTTGCCAAAGCCCAGGAAGATGAAACCGAAGAGGTGAAAGTCGGCGTAAACATCATCAAGAAGGCGCTCGAAGCCCCCATCCGCAAACTGGCCGCCAACGCCGGACAGGACGGCTCCGTCATCATTGACACCGTGCGCCGCACCGCCGCCGAGAAGAAGAACAACAACATCGGCTACAACGTCCTCACCGACGAATATGTGGATATGATCAAAGCCGGCGTGATTGACCCGGTCAAGGTTGTGCGCGGCGCGCTCGAAAACGCCGCCTCCATCGCCGCGATGATCCTGACCACCGACGTGCTCATCACCGACATGCCGGAGAAGGAAAAGGCTCCCGCCATGCCTCCTGGCGGCATGGGCGGCATGGACTACTAAACCTTCGGCTTCGCTCAGGATTGCCGCACAATTTTGTAGAGACACGGGAGCATTCAAATGATGTAGAAAAGGAGCCTCCGAGAAATCGGGTATAGTACCCGTAGGCAAGAACAAACGGAGGCTCCGCATGAAGTGTAGCACAGAAACCCTGAGCAAAATTACAGCGCTGT
>CAADGT010000046.1 GCA_900696595.1 uncultured Chloroflexota bacterium | reverse complement strand
TTGAAGGTTGAAGGTTGAAAGTTGAAGGTTGAAGGTTGAAAGTAAACAACCACCGGCAAATCAAGGTGAATATGACGGATGGGCAGTGAAGACCGGTGTTTCGCTCTCTTCATCCTTCATCCTTCATAATTCATCCTTTATTCAAAAGGAGAAAAACCATGTCCATAGTAAACGCAAAAGAGATCATGATTCCCGCGGCAAAGGAGGGCTGGGCTGTGGGCGCGTTCAATGTGACCGACCTGCTTCAGTTCGAGGCGGTCGTTGACGCGGCAATCGAAAAGAAGGCGCCGGTCATCGTGCAAACGTCCGTCAAACCTTCGCAATTTTTGGGGACGAATATGATGGTGGCCATCTACCGCACGCTGGCGGAGTCCGCGCCTGTGCCGGTGTGTTTGCACCTCGACCACTCCACCGACATTGACTACTGCAAAAAATGCGCGGATGCGGGCTATACCAACATCATGATTGACGCTTCCAAACAATCCTACGAAGAGAACATCCGCCAGACCAAAGAGGTGGTGGACTACTGCCACAAGGTCGGGAACATCTCCGTCGAAGGCGAGCTGGGAACCGTCGGCGGCGTGGAGGATCAGATCAAGGTCGCGGAGGACGAGGCGCAACTGGCGAATCCGCAACAGTCGGTCGAGTTCGTCGAGCGCACCGGCGTGGATATCTTCGCCCCCGCCATCGGCACGGCGCACGGCGTGTACAAGACCAAAAATCCCAAGGTGGATTTCGAGCGCATGGCGACCATCCACAAGATGTTAAACGGCAACGGAATCAAGACTCCGCTCGTCGTCCACGGCGGAACCGGACTGCCCGACGATTACGTCGTCAAACTGCTGGCGGCGGGCGGCGCGAAGTTCAACGTCTCGACCGAGTTAAAACACACGCTGATTGACGCGAAGTGGGAGTACATCAACGCCCACCGCGACGAGTACGACCCCGGCAAACTGGATAAATTCGTCCGCGACGCGACCCGCAAGGCGGTGATGGGCTGGATGGATAAACTGGGATGCAATGGGAAGGCGTAAGCCCCGACCATTGACAATCGGCGATGGACGACGGAAAAATCGTCCGCGGTCCATGGTCCATCGTCATTTTCGAAAATAATTTAGGAGATCAAGAAACATGACAAAAAATATCGAAGACTATTACGCCCCGTGGGTAAAGGGCATTCCGATGTACATCTCGGAACACATTGAACTGGCGTGGCGCAAGCCGGAATTGCACCGCATGATGTCCAACGAAAACCCCGTGCCGCCGTCTGAAAAAGTTTTGGAAGCGATGTTCAAATACGCCACAATGACCAACCGCTACCCCGATCAGGGATTGGTTGTGCGCCAGAAGATCGCCGAACTCAACGGCGTGGCGGGCCCGCAAAATGTGATGATCGGCAACGGCTCCAGCGAAGTGTACGACAACATCTTTCGCATGTTCATCGTGCCGGGCGACGAAGTGATTCAACACACGCCCTGCTTTGGCATCTACGGCTTGCGCGGGACGCTGCTCGGCGCAAAGATGGTCAGCGTGCCGATGTTGTACGAAGACCACAAATTGAAATTCGACCCCGACGGTTTGATGAAAGCCGTCACCGACAAGACCAAGATCATCGTCATCCCAAATCCCAACAACCCCTCGGGCAACTTCATGGACCCGCAACACTTCGAGCCGTTCGCCAAACTGGGCATCCCGCTCATTGTGGACGAAGCCTATATCGAATACGCCGGGCTGGGCATGTCGCAGGTGGAATTGACCAAAACGTATAAAAACGTGCTCATCACCCGCACGCTCTCCAAAGCCTACGGTCTGGCGGGGATGCGCTTCGGCTACACCATCGGACACGAAGACACAATCAAGCAGATCGCCGGTTCGCTCCTGCCGTGGAACGTCGGCACAATTCCCATGTGGGCGGCGCTGGCGGCGTTTGAAGACCAAGAGGGACTGGCGGAGCGCGTTAAATATAACAACGACGCAGTGGATTACATCAGCGAAGCGCTGAGCGTCATCCCCGGCTTCTACGTCATGCCCTCCAAAGCCAACTACATCCTCTTCGACTGCGGCGAGACCGGCAAGACCGGCAAGGAAGTCCTCGCCTACGCCGAGACCAAGGGCATCATCCTGCGCGGCGAGAGCAAGAAGTACGGCTCCGACGGCTGGTTCCGCGTGACCATCGGCTCGAAGGAAGAGAACGAACTGTTTGTGAACACCATACTTGAATTCTTTGGCGTGAAGAAATAATTTTTCGTCATTGCGAGGAGGGCGCTCTTCCCGACGAAGCAATCCCCACGAAACAGGAGATTACTTCGGGCAAAGAACAAGAGCGCCCTCGCAATGACGGGGAGGCTTATATGTCCAAAATTAAAGCAGTCTTCTTCGACCAGGACGGCGTGATCATAGACACCGAGCGCGACGGTCACCGTGTGTCCTTCAACATGACCTTCAAGGAGTTCGGCTTCACCGACGAATGGAGCGTGGACTACTATCACGAACTGCTCCAGATCGCGGGCGGCAAGGAACGCATGAAGCATCACTGGAAGACCAGGGGTTTTTCAAAGCCGATGAGCGAGGAAGAGATCGACTCGCTCGTCAAGGAAATGCACAAGCGCAAGACCGCCCTGTTCGTGGAACTGATCGAAAGCGGCAAACTGGCCCTGCGCCCCGGACTGCGCCGCTTCATGCAGGAATTGATGGACGCTGGAATCAAGATCGGCGTTTGCACCACGTCCAACGAACAGGCGGCGAAAGCCATCACCCAGGGCGTGTTGAGCGACATAAAATTTGAAGTCGTGCTGGCGGGCGACGTGGTCAAAAACAAAAAACCCGACCCCGAAATCTACACCCTCGGACTCTCCACGCTGGGACTCAAACCCGAAGAAGCCTTCGTGGTCGAAGATTCCAAAAATGGAGTCAAAGCCGCCAAAGCCGCCGGGATGAAAGTCATCGTCACCACCAACGGCTACACCGAAAAGGAGGATGTCGAAGCGGGCGACGTGATCGTCTCCTGCCTCGGCGACCCGGACGGCGAGAAAGCGACGATGCGCAAAGGCGGCATCACGGACTTCGACGGCGTTGTACGCGCCAAACAGTTGCTCGAACTGTTCGGATAGAACGGAAAATCCTGGCTGTCAAAATCACAGCGTTCCCGTACCCTTTTTTGACAGCCAGTGTTTCTAAATTTCATAACACTCAGAGGAGAACTCCCGCCATGGGAGGAGGAGGTGGCATATCGTGGATATACAGACGCGCTTCGTAAGTTTGCTTTCTTGATCCGGTAAAAAAAACCAACTTAACATCAAGGAGAATTACGAAAATGTCGAACAAAAGTCAGGCGCACGACAAGCAAGTCCTGCATAAACTGGGGTATGCGCAGGAACTCTCCCGCCGTATGAGCGGGTTCTCAAACTTCGCAATCTCGTTTTCGATCATCTGCATCCTCGCAGGCGGCATCTCCGCCTTCCCGGCCGCGTTCAACGCCCTCGGTTCCGGCGGCGCGTTTTTGATCTGGCTGGTGGGCGGCGTGCTCGCTCTGAGCGTCGCCTTCGGGATGGGACAGATCGCCTCCTCCTTCCCCACCGCGGGCGGGCTCTATCACTGGAGCAGTCACCTCGGCGGAAAATTCTGGGGCTGGCTGACCGCCTGGATGAACCTCATCGGTTTGATCTGCGTGGTCGCCTCGGTGGACGTGTTGCTCTACACCGTCTTCTTCAAAGACCTGTTCCTCGGCACCGCCCTCGGCGTGGACGTTTCGAAATTCGGACCCTGGCATCAATCCATCTTCCTCGCCATCGTGATGATCTCCCAGGCAGTCCTGAATCACTATTACATTGATATCACCACCAAACTGACCGACTGGAGCGGCTACGTCATCCTCGGCCTGACAGTCGTGTTGATCATCGTCCTCTTCGCCTTCACCCCCGTCCCCCTCGACTTCTCCCGCCTGTGGACCTTCCAAAACGTGACCGGCGACGCGGGCGGAGCGGTTGTCCCCTTCCGCACCGAAAGCGTGGCATTCGCCTTCCTGCTCGGGCTCTCCTATGTGTGCTACACCATCACCGGCTTCGACGCCTCCGCCCACACTTCTGAAGAAACACAGGACGCGCAGGTGAATGTGCCCAAAGGCATGTGGACAGCCGTCTTCTGGTCGTGGGTCTTCGGTCTGATCGCAGTCGCCGCTTACGTCCTGACCATGCCCAGCCTGGAGGAAGCGCACGCCGCCGGTTGGGGTTCGTTCTTCTACATGTGGGGCGCGTCGCGCATGCCCAGCTGGTTGAGCATTGCCCTCGCCTTCGGCATGGTACTGGTCAACTACGTCTGCGCGCTGGCGGGACTCACCTCCACCTCGCGCATGATGTACGCCTTCGCGCGCGACGACGGTCTGCCCGCCTCCAAGATGCTTTCCCAGGTCAGCACAACCTATCGCACGCCCGGCGCCGCCGTTTGGGCTTCCGCCATCCTGGCCTTTGCAAGCACCCTGTACGCGCCCGCTTATCTCGTGCTTGCAGTCGCCTGCGCGGTCTTCCTCTATATCTCCATGGTCATGCCGGTTGCCGCGGGCTTCCTCGCGGAAGGCGGACCAAAATGGAAGGAAAAAGGTCCCTTTAATCTTGGCGGCCTCTCCAAGCCGAACGCCATCCTGGCCGTCATCTTCGGCATCACGCTGGCCATCAGCGGCTTCTTCCCGCCCAATGAGAAGGTCTTCTACTTCACAATCATCTTCGTCGTCGCCCTGCTCGGTCTCTGGTCGAGGCAGACCGCCATCGTCGGCGTGGTAATTGCCGTCATCGGTTACGGGCTGAGCTTCATCACCATCCCCGAGACGAACAACCTGCACTTTCTCATCCCGCCTGCCGGGACCGCCATCACCGCCATCGTTGTCGGACTGATCACCGCCGTGATCACATTTGTCACCGGCGGCGAGGACAAGCGCTTTGAAGGCGTGCCGGAAGGCGAAAAGATCAAGGAACGCCAAAAGATGATCGCCGAGATCGAAAAGAAATTCGGCGAAGCGTGATTAGAGTAACTGGTAATTAGTCATTGGAGATTGGAGATTGGAAGGTTGGCGCAAACCAATCTCTAATCTCCAATCTCTTTTTTGTTTGTACGACAAATTTAAATTTGCCGTACTGGAGCGATCATGAAATACCTTCTCGGCATAGATCAAGGCACAACCCAGACCACCGCCGTCATTGTCAATGAACTCGGCGAGATGATCGAAAAACATTCGGCGCAGTTACCGGCCCGCTTTCCGCAGGCAGGCTGGGTCGAGCAGGAGCCGGAGGAAATCGTCCGCACCGTGAGAGAGGCGTGCGCTCCGCTCCTCGCCAAGTATGAAATTTCCGCAGTTGGATTCGACAACCAGGGCGAGACTTTTGTTGTGTGGGATGTCGAGACTGGGAAGGCAGTCACTCCCGCCATCGTCTGGCAGGATACGCGCGGTCAATCCGTGTGCGACACGCTCGCTTCAAACGTGGATTTAGCCTGGTTGCGCCAAACGACCGGGTTGCTGTTGGACAGTTATTTCTCCGCCCCAAAACTCAAGTGGATGTTCGAGAACAACCCGGAGATTCGCAAGCGGGCGCATGAAGGCAAACTAAAGTTTGGCACGACGGAAACCTGGGTCATCTGGAAACTCAGCGGCGGGAAACTGCACGTCACCGACCCTTCCACCGCTTCGCGCACACTGTTGTTCGACATGAATAAATTCCAGTGGGATGAAAAATTATTGCAATTGTTCGACGCACCCAAAAGCATGTTGCCGGAAGTGAAATCATCCGCCGGTTACATCGGCGACGTGGACTTCGCAGGGCATGGCGCCGCCTTGCCCCTGCACGCCTTACTGGTAGATCAACAAGCCGCCTTATTCGGTCAAGCCTGCTTCAAACCCGGCGAGATGAAATGCTCCTTCGGCACGGGCAGTTTTCTTTTAATGAACATCGGCGACAAACCCAAACTCTCCAACAATGGCTTGCTCACCACCGTCGGCTGGAATTTTAACGAACACACCGCCTACGCTTTGGACGGCGGAATCTTCGTCACCGGCTCGGCTGTTCAATGGCTGAGAGACAACCTCAAATTCATCCCAGATACCGCCGCGAGTCACGACTCGGCGGTGAAATCGAAGGACAGCGGAGTGGTCGTCGTCCCCGCCCTGCAAGGACTTGCCGCCCCGCACTGGCGCACCGATGTGCAAGGCGCAATCTTCGGCTTGAACCGCAGTACGACATCCGATGACATTGTCCGCGCCACGCTGGATGGCATTGCCTGCCGCGTTTATGAAGTCGTCGCCGCCATGTCGCAGGACAGCGGCGCTCACCCCCCCTACCTGAAAGTGGACGGCGGTCCCGCGGGCAACCCCTACCTGATGCAAACGATCGCGGACTTGCTCGATCTCGAAGTGAAAGTCTCCGCCTCCGTCGAAGCGACCGCCATCGGCATTGCCCACCTCGCCGGGGTTTCGGCGCTGGGGATGAGTTTCGATCAACTTGCAAATAATTGGAAGGCGGAGAAGGTTTACACGCCGAAAATAAAGAAAGAGGAAAGAGAAATGAAGTTGGATAAATGGAATAAAGCCCTTGATGCAGTGAAAAAATTCCACGAATAATCCACCAACATCCAATTACCAATAACCAATTACCATGAACACCTACGACATCGCCATCATCGGCGCGGGAGCGGTGGGATGCGCCATCGCAAGGGAATTATCGAGATACGATCTAAAAATCGCATTACTCGAAGCCAATCCTGATGTGGGAATGGGAACGTCCAAAGCCAGTACGGCCATCTGGCACACCGGTTACGACGCGAAACCCGGCTCGCTCGAAGCGAAACTTCTGCGGCGAAGTTACGCGCTGATGAAAGAGTACATGCCCGAAGCGAACATCGCCCATGAAGTGTTGGGCGGGCTGTTGATCGCATGGAATCAAGAGCAATTTGAGACGCTTCCCAAACTATTGAAACAGGCGCATGATAACGGCGAGACGGATGTCCGCATTGTCTCAGCCGAAGAGATTTATCAGCGCGAGCCGCACATCAACCAAGGCGCGCTGGGCGGATTGTTCGTCCCCGGCGAGGGGATACTCTGCACATTCTCCGTCCCATTGGCGATGGCATATCAGGCAGTGGAGAACGGGGCGGAGTTGTTTTTGGATTTCCAAGTTAAAGGGATTCGACGACAGACCGCAGACGATGGACGATGGTCTATCGTCAATGGTCAGTCCCGCAGGGATGCTTCGCTATCGTCCATCGTCGAGTCTCGCTACGTCGTCAACGCGGCGGGATTGTTTTCAGACGAGATCAATGCTCAATTTGGAAAGACCAATTTTCGGGTCGTCCCGAGGCGGGGACAGTTAATCGTCTTCGACAAAATGGCGCGTCCGCTGGTCAATCATGTGTTACTGCCTGTGCCAACATCGGTAACAAAAGGCGTGCTTATCAGCCCGACCGTTTACGGAAACATCCTGCTCGGACCGACGGCGGAGGATTTGAACGATAAATCTGCGACGGAAACAACGGAAGACGGGTTGAAATTCCTGCTTGAAAAAGGGAAACAAATCCTGCCGCAACTACTCGATGAAGAAGTGACCGCCACATACTCCGGCTTGCGAGCCGCAACCGAACACAGCGATTACCAGATCGAAATGGACGCGGAGAAGCGTTATTTATGCCTGGGCGGAATCCGCTCTACGGGAATCTCCGGCGCGATGGGCATTGCCGAATACGGCGTGGAATTGCTGAAGGACGCCGGGCTTGAATTGAAATTGAAGGATGAGTTCAGAACTGTGCGCCTGCCCACGATTGGACAAGCCTTCACCCGCCCGCATCAAAACCCGGACCTGATAGCGGTCAACCCGGCATACGGAGAGATGGTCTGCCACTGCGAGCGCGTCTCGCGCGGCGAGTTGATAGACGCCATGAACGCGCCCATCCCCGCCACGACGTTGGACGGACTGCGCAGGCGAACCCGCGCCTCGCAAGGGAGATGCCAGGGATTCAATTGTCACGCATCGCTTATCTCGTCATTGCGAGGAGGAGCGGAGCGACGACGAAGCAATCCCATTACCGTGACAGAGATTGCATCGGACAAGAGCAAGAGCGTCCTCGCAATGACATATGATGTTTTAATCGTCGGCGCGGGACCGGCGGGGCTTTCGGCGGCGATTGAACTGAAGAAGCAGGGTATCAACAATATTCTAGTTGTAGACCGCGAACCCGAAGCGGGCGGGATGCCGCGCTTCTGCCATCACACTGGCTTTGGGCGCGAGGATTTATGGCGCATGTGGTCGGGACCAAAGTACGCAAAGTATTATCGCGATCTGGCGGAGAAGATGGGCGTGGACGCGCGAACATCCACAACGATTTTAGGATGGAAAGGTTTAACCACAGAGAACACAGAGGGCACGGAGAAAATCTTAGAATTTACTTCGCCGGGCGGGCTGGGACAAGTAAAAGCGCAGGCGGTGCTGCTGGCGACAGGCGTGAGAGAACGCCCGCGGGCAGCTCGGTTGATTCCGGGGAAAAGGCCGCAGGGGATTTTCACAACCGGGTCGCTGCAGAGATTTTTGTACGAGGAACATTTACCGGTCGGAAAACGAGCGGTCATCGTCGGCGCGGAACTGGTCAGCCTTTCGGCGTTGATGTCGCTGATGGGCGCGGGAATAAAATGCGCGATGATGGTCACGGAAGAAACCAATCACCAGATCGAATTCCCTTACGTGGCGATGAAATGGGCGCTGGCAGATATCATTTCAAGAACGCCCATCGTAACGAATACTCGAATATCCAATATCTTTGGTCAGAAACGGGTTGAAGGAATAGAACTCGCCCATCGAGACGGCGGCAAGCGCGTAGTGGAATGCGACACGATCATCTTCACCGGAGATTGGATTCCCGAACATGAACTGGCGCGCATGGGCGGGCTGGAGATCAATCCGCTCACGAAGGGACCCGCGATTGATAAAAACTTCAAATCCTCGGTTACGGGCGTGTTCGTTGCAGGCAACCTCCTGCGCGGAGTTGAAACGGCGGACCGTTGCGCCCTCGAAGGTCAACGGGCGGCGCGGGCAATGGCTCGCTGGGTGCGTCACAAGGCCTGACAAGGAATATCCATGACAGACGAATTGCTTGACATCGTAAACGAAAACGACGAAATCATCGGGCAGGCGCCGCGCCCGGTCATTCATCAACGCGGACTGTGGCATCGCGGCGCGCATGTCTTTCTCTTCAACGAGACGGGAGAAATGCTCATTCAGCGGCGCAGCGCGGATCGCGCCTACGCCCCCTCCCTGCTGGATTGTTCCGTCTCGGAGCATGTCACAGCCGGGGAAGGCTATCTCGAAGCGGCTGTGCGCGGGATGAAGGAAGAATTGGGCGCGGAAGGAATCGAAATTCGGCGAATCGGGAAAATCCAAATGGAATACGGGCCGAACGACAACGAGATCAGCGAGATTTACGAGGGGCGCTTAAATGGGGGGAACATCCGCTTTGACCCCGGGGAAATTTCCGAGGTCAAATTCATGAGTCTGGATGAAATCAGGGCTGGGATAAAAAACGAACCGGCAATCTATTGCGCCTGGTTCGTCGAATTGATGAACTGGTATTTCGGTCAACCTGCGAAATTGAAAACGCTGTGATGGGGCGAGTCCGCTTTAGCGGGCTTCGTAGGAATAGCGCGGGGGTTCATCCCCGCGCGAGGCGACAGCGGAACAAAACGCCCAATGGGGCGAGTCCGCTTTAGCGGGCTTCGTAGGAATAGCGCGGGGGTTCATCCCCGCGCGGGACGGCAGCGTAGAAAAAGCAGGATGGTCAGAGCCCAGTCCGGGCGGGGAAGGAAGCGGGAGCGTCATCGCAACCCGCAGCCCCATCCCGACGTATATCCCTATCGGAAGCAATAGACATAGATGAACGCGG
>CAADGT010000045.1 GCA_900696595.1 uncultured Chloroflexota bacterium | reverse complement strand
TTCTCAGTTCCATTCCAAAATGGGCGGGATATTCCGCCGAGACCGAGGGGCTGATCTTCAAGGGCGCGTTCTTCGACCCGCAGGATTATGCCGTTCACATATCCATGATCCGGGCGGGGATGTTGGGAGATTGGAGTTACCAATTCCGCTTCACGACCGAACCGCACCGGGCGGCATATACGCGCCTGTTCTACGTCATTCTTGGCCAGTTCAACCGCATCATTCGAGCCGAACCCGAAGCCCTTTTTGAAATGACCAGGTGGATATTCGGTTTTACGGCGCTCGCCGCCCTCTTTGCGCTGATAAAACGGGCGTTCCGGGAATCATTCTGGCAACGGATCGCTTTTCTGCTGGCGGTATTCGGCTCGGGGCTGGGATGGATTCAACTCATCCTCGGCTGGGTCCCCGGACCGATCACCCCCATAGATTTCTGGCTGATAGACGCCTACGTTTTTTTTGGAATTGCGCTCTTCCCGCATTTTTCATTCGTCACCGCCACGCTCTGCATTGTCCTCGTACTTTATTTTGACTTTATCGAGCAGGGCGGATGGCATCGGATAGCCCTTATTGCGGGTTTCTCAATCCTCACCCAATTCGTCAATCCAATCGCCTTTGTCCTTGTAGATACGACCATTATCGTTATGACATTCGCATCCTGGGTTAATAAGAGAAAAGTCGTTATGACTCAAGCAATTGCGCTTGGAATCATGGGTCTCTCGCAAATCCCCCTGCTTGTCTACAACGTCCATCTCCTGACCTTCGACCCGGTCTGGAGTCAATTCACTGCGCAGAATGAAACGCTCTCGCCGCCCGCGATCTACTACGCCTGGGGCTTCGGCTTGCTATGGATCTTTACTGTAGCGGGGCTTGTTTTCACGCTCCGGGAAAAAAATGCCGTTTTCTTCGGAATGCTTGCATGGATCATCATCGGCTTTATTCTCGCGTATGCGCCGTTTGCAATCCAAAGGCGCTTCCTGCACGGCATCACCATCCCGCTGGCTTTGCTTTCCGCGCAGGGGTTGAAGCACGGCGCGCGGTTCATCGAAGGAAAATTGCCCTTTCTCGCGCGCCAGGCGCAGGGCGTGGTCGTCCTGCTCGCGTTATTGACGACGATCTCCGCCCTGTCGCTTTCCCTCGGGCGGAGCGTATTCCTGCAAAACCATCCCGGGGAATTCTTTTATCCTGCCTCGCTCGATCCGGCATTTGAATGGCTGAAACAAAATACAACGCCTGATGATTTCATCCTCGCCTCGGCTCCAAGCGGACTTCTCATCGCTCAAAAAACAAACCTGCGGGTATATCTTGGCCACCGCATGGAGACCCTGAATTACACCTCCAAACTCAGCCTTGTGGATTCCTATTACAAGGGAAACGCCAGTCCCAGCTGGCTCGCTGAAACAACCGCCCAATGGATCCTGCTCGGACCGTACGAACAGGCTCTTTCCGGGGGCAAAGAAATTCAAACCGAAGGGGTGGAAATCGCATACGAGTCTGACGACGTCAGGATATACCGTGTGAACCCATAAAATCTACGCCGCCGCGTCAATCATCAGCGCCAGAAAAATAAACGCCAGGTACATGCTCGACCAGCGGTACATCGTCCACGCCGTTTTATTGCCGCCCACGCGAAAGACCTTCCACGCCGCATAAAGCAGCCACACCCCCAACACCAGCGCGGAGACGAGATAGATCGTCCCCGCCAGGTTAAAGATGGGAAGCAGGAGCGTCACCGCAACCAGCTCCACCGTATAGATCAAAATCTGTTTGCGCGTTTTCTCCTCCCCCACAACAACGGGCATCATCGGCACGCCCGCGCGCTCGTAATCCTTCAGGCGCACAATGGCAAGCGCCCAAAAATGCGGCGGAGTCCACATAAAGATGATCGCGAATAAAATCCACGCGCCAAGGCTGAGATTTCCCGCCGCCGCCGCCCAGCCCACCATCGGCGGAATCGCCCCCGCCCCCCCGCCGATGACAATATTCTGAACCGTCTTTTTCTTCAACCAGACGCTGTAAAAGAAAACGTAATAAAAGATTCCCGCCAGCGAAAGCAGGGCGGCAAGCAGATTCACGAATCCCGCCATCAGATAATAACTGAGCAGGCATAACGCCAGCCCGTAGGAAAGTCCCTCGGCGGGAGTCAAACGCCCATCCGCCAGCGGGCGCCGGGATGTGCGCTGCATGTTCTTGTCCAACTCGCGGTCAATATATTGATTCAACGCGCTCGAACCGCCCGCCGCCAGCGCCCCGCCGAGCAAGGTCCAAAACGTCAGGGAGGCTGAGGGCCACGCCTTCCCGCCCGCCACCAGCCCGCCATAGGTCGTCACCAGCAACAAGCCCACGATCAACGGCTTGGACAAAATGAAGAAATCCTTCACCCTTTGCCGCCAGCCGAATTGATAATCCGCCACGCCGTCCGCCTGCAACGCGCCGGAGACGAAGACCAGCGCCCCCAGCGAAATCCACAGCGAGATCGCCGTCAGCGTATGAAGCACAACAATATGAACAGGATAGCCGCCCGTCGCCTCGATGGCGCCGACAAACGCCTGCCCAAAAAATAAAACGCCTGTCACAGTCGTCAGCGGCAGCAAACCGGCATGATGCCGCTGTTCGCGCCAGGCTTTGCGCCAGAGCGCGATCATCACCAGCGACGCCGCGCCCGCCAGCGCAAGATGCGCCAGTTTCAAAAACCCAATCGGCGCGGAGGGAACGCACAAAGCCCAGCCTTCGCAAAACGCCGAAGCGTTCGTCACCGTCGTCGCCCGCCCCACAACCGTCAACCCAAAAACCGTCAGAAGAAGAGCCACCGTCCAACGGGCAAAAGAAGTTTTCATGGAATGCTTCATCGTCAATCGTCCTGTTTTCGCAAATAGAATGGATAACCAGCCAGTAAAATCGTCGCAAACGTAAACCACTGCAAAGCATACCCGAAGTGCGAGCCTTCCGTCAATTCAATAACCGGCTGATACGGGATGGGCGGCGCGTCGTCCGTCGTCTGCGCGTTGGGTTGAATAAAAATTTCAAGAACGGGATAGGGAATCTGCGCGGAGATTTTCTCCAGGTCGAGGTTGTTCCAAATCTCCAGCCGGGTCCCGTCCATCGGCGGCGCATCCGCCACCCCGCCGAAGGCTGGTTTGCCCTGCCCAAGCCGGATCTGCCCTGTGACGGTTGTCTCCCCATCTTCGTCGTAAACGCGCCAGTCTGCGGATGTCGAATCGCTTTCAGCGGGGATCCAGCCCCGGTCCACCAGAACCGCTCCCCCTGAGAATCGAAGCGGGGCGATGAGGTGGAATCCGTATATGCCGGTGTGATATTGATTCCTCAGCGCGATCTGATTCTCGAAATCGTATTCGCCGGAGACTGTCGCCGCCCGCCACTCCATCGAAGCGATGTCCGCCGGGGTTTCGAGATTCAAATTCAGCAGGCTTGCGGCGCGCATGGTTTCGACCTGGGCGTTGAAGGCGCGGCGTTGTTCGAGCCTGTCCAACTGCCAAAGCCCCAGCCGCGCGCAAACCCCGGCGCCGACGAGGACCAGCAGCGTGGTCAGCGCCCATTGCCGCGAAAACATCTTGCGAAATATTTTCATCATGGCGTTTTGCGTTTCCGTCCGCCGACCAGCCCGCTATAAACGGCGAACATCGCGCCGAGCGGAAAGCCCGCAAAGGTCACGCCGTAGATGCGCGTGCGCCATGTGACCGGCTCCATGATGGTGACGCCCATATAACTGCCGGTCTGAAACGAACATTCGTACATGTAGTTTTCCTCGGTTTCCATTTTCAAGGTGGCGGTTGCGTTTGCCGGAATCCACAACGGGCCCAACTGATGGCTTTCGCCGTCTTCGTTGATCACTTTGAGCGTGTCGCCCACCACGAAGCGCATGTCTTTGGGAATATCCGGCGGGGTTTCTCCGGCGCGAATCAGGCCGCCCGTCCCGGCCGGGATGATGAGTTCGATCACGCCCGGTTCGCGGTTTTCCTTTTTCAGGAGAAAGTAGGAGGCTTCGGTCATCGCCGCACCGAGCGCCAGCCCAAGCAGGAAGGAGAGCGTAATTCGCTTGATCGAAAAGTTCATCCTTATTTATCCAGCAAAAGTTTCAGGTCGTGGACGATGTCTTCGACCGGCGTTCCGTAGGCATAGGAGAGGCGCAGGTTGCCGTCCGCGTCTATGAGATAGGTGCGCGCCGTGTGGTTGACGGTGTATCCGGCCGCGGTGGCGCCCGAAATTTCCTCGCGGAAGACTCCGTATGCCTGCCAGACCGGTTCGAGGTCTTCCTGCGAACCGCTCAACCCGATGAAGTCCGGGCTGAAGCGCGAGACGTATTCCTGCGTTTTTTCGGGCGTGTCGCGCCCGGGGTCCACTGAGACGAAAACGACGCGCGTATTGTCTTTTTTGTCGCCGAGTTTTTCCATGACTTGTTTCGTCTCTGCCAGCGTGGTCGGGCAGACATCCGGGCAGGAGGTGTAGCCGAAGAAAAGCAGAACGATTTTGCCGCGTTGTTCGCTCATGCGGAAGGTTTGACCGTCGGCTTTTGCCAGTTCGATCTCTCCGGCGGGCGGCAGGGGTTCGGCGTATAACGTGCCGCGAAAGGCGGCGGGCTTTGCGAGAAAGTATGCCAGCGTCCCCGCCAGGACGAGCAGGATGAGGATGGCGTTGCCTGTGTAAATCAGTTTTCGATCCATGTATGCGACTCTGAAAAAAATCCGCCGCCTTGTCGGCGGCGGTGATATTCGGTTGTTATACAGCCGTGCCGATCAGGTATAGTGCGGGGTAGAAGAAAATCCACACCAGGTCCACGAAGTGCCAGTACACGGCGGCGGCTTCCACGCCCCAATGTTTTTCGGCGGTGTAAACGCCCTTGCGGGCGTTGTTCCAGACCACGTAGAGGAAGATCAAGCCGGTCAGGACGTGGAAGGCGTGCATTCCCGTCATGATGTAGAACACGGCTCCCATGGGGCCGTCCGCCGGGTTGCCAAAGGAGGCGGTCAATCCCTCCGCCGCGGCCAGCCGCCATTCGACGAAGATCACGCCGATGAAGAATCCCAGCCCGAGCAGGAAGGTGATGGCGGTGTTGAGCATGAAGCCTTTGCGGTCGCCGTACTTCATGGCGGTCTCGCCGCGATTCATGAAGAAGGACGAGATCAGTAAAACGGCGGTCACGCCCAGCCCAAGAATCTGACTGAGTTGGTGCGGGCGGGTGAATCCCAGCAGGTTGATGCGCGTCGCCAGCAGACCGGCGAAGACGAATCCATCTGAAAGCAGGAAGAGCCAAAGCCCGAAGCGATTCGTCCCGGTCTTGTAGGCGTAGGAATGCGGGTCGGCGCCGTCGTCCGCGCCGAGTTTGTAGATGTGCATGTAGTAGTACATGACCAGCGCGGCTTTGCTGACCGCCATGACGACCAGCAGGGAGGTCGCATTGAACGAAACGGCGACGAAGTATTCCAGAAGGGTCAGGATCGCCAGGTAGATGAAGATCGTCACGCCCTGCCCAAGCGCGGAGTGTTTATCTTGTGAATGTGCCATGTATATCTCTCCTCGCCTTTTAGCCGTGTTTGCCGCCGGCAGATTCGATGAATTTGACGTATCCGGCGTCGTTCAAGCCGTAATCGTAGGGTTCGCCCACCACCTCGAAGGGTCGGTCGTAATTGTGAACCGGCATGGGGGATGGAACCTGCCATTCGGGCGAGCGCGAATGCCAGAGGTTGCCTTCGGCTTTTTCGCCGTTTTTGATGCTGTAAAAGAAGTTGTAGAAGAAGACCAGCACGGAGATCGCGATCAGGAAGGCGGAGACAGTCAGCGCCAGGTGCCAGCCGTCAATCAACAGCGCCGGGTCGTAGTCCACGATGCGGCGGCGCATTCCGATCAGCCCGACGTACATCATGCCGAGGGTCAGAAAGAGGAACGAGGGCGTCATCAGCCAGAAGTGAATCTTACCCAGGGTTTCGTTCATCCTGCGCCCGGTGGCTTTGGGGAACCAGTAATACAGGGCGGCAAAGAACGGGAAGACAAAGCCGCCGAAGATGGTGTCGTGGAAATGCCCGACGATGAAGTAGGTGTCGTGCAGGTGCAGGTCGGTGGAGACGGTGGCGTTTGGAGGGCCCGTCAGCCCGCCCAGCAGAAAGACCACAATCGCGCCCAGCGCGAAGAGCATGGGCGTGGGGGTGGAGATGCGTCCCTTCCAGATCGTGGCGACCCACGAGAAGAACTTCACGCCGGTGGGAACAGCCACCAGCAGGGTGCTGTACATGAACGGCACGCGCAGGTATTCATTCATGCCGGAGGTGAACATGTGATGCGCCCATACCAAAAAGCCGACCAGCGCAATGCCGAGCGAGGACATTGCCACCCAGCGATAGCCGAACAATGGCTTGCGGACAAAGACCGGAAGCAGTTCCGAGATGACGCCCAGCCCGGGCAGGACGAACACATACACCGCCGGGTGCGAATAGAACCAGAAAAGATGCTGGAAGAGGATCGGGTTGCCGCCCTTTGCCGCATCGAAGAAGCCCATGCCGAACAGGCGCTGAAACATCACCAATTGGAAGGACAGCCCGATGAACTGCGTGGCGGTCAGCGCAATCAGCGAAGTCGCCACCGAAGCCCAGACGAAGATCGGCATTTTCATGGCGGTCATCCCCACAGACCTCATGCGGACGACGGTCACCAGCACGTTCAACGCGCTGAGGACGGACGACCAGCCCGCTACAAACACGCCGAGGAAGAACATCTGCATCCCGACCGGGGCGCGGGCGGAAAGAGGCGGGTACCCCGTCCAGCCGGTATCAAACCCGCCGAGGAAAAGGCTGGAGAGCAACAACACCGCCGCAGGGACGGCGATCCAATAGGAAAACGCGTTCAGGCGCGGGAAGGCCATATCCTGCGCGCCCAGCAAAAGCGGAACGACATAATTGATGATGCCCGAAATCCCCAGCAGGATCGAGACGATCATGATCATGCCGTGAAGCGACATGAGCGTATTGAACAGTTGCGGGCCGTTCTGTCCGAACAGTTGCGTCTGGTCGGTCAGAAATTGCAGTTTGGAGGCGGCCAACTCGGTGCGGAAGATCAGCGCGAACAAACCGCCCACGGCGATCAGCAACAGAGCCGTGACAGTATATTGAACGCCGATGACCTTGTGGTCCACCGAAACGCCAAAATATTTCCGCCAGTCGCTGTAATGCTCCTCATGATGTTCCGGGGTATCCAGCCCGCGCGCCCACTTGATCCAATCGTCCACAACGCCGACGCCGACGATAAAAGACAGAACGCCCGTCAGCCCGCCGAACACCCAGGACGGTTCGGTGAAGAAGAAATCGCCGAAAGCGGGCAAGCCCATGACGAGGCGGATCAGCGCGACGAACAGCCCGCCGATCAACGTCCCAACCACCTGCCAGACCAGCCCGCGCGTAATTCCGCGATAGCCGAACACGCCCAGAAAGAAAGCGGTAAACCCAAAGAACAGGGCAAAGACGCCCGGCACGGGGCCCGAAAAATTCACCTTGCCGTCTACAAGGACATCCAGCCCCAGCCCAACGCCATAGCCGGCAAGCGAAAATACCAGCAAAGCCAACATGCCGCGCCAAAATGGATTCATATTCTTCATTATCAATTCCTCCTCGACTATTTCAGCGTTTTGATGTACGCGATGATGTTTGCAATCTCTTCATCGGTCAGTTGCGGGTAGGGCGGCATGACAGAGGGAGAAGCAAACGTCGCCACAATGGACGCATTCGGGTCGCGGATGGATTCGGTCAGGAAAGCCTCGTCCGCCGTGACGGTCGAGCCGTCCGCCAGAGAAACTTGCGAACCGTACAGGTTAAACCAGGTCGGCCCGGTCATGGCAGTCCCATCTGCGGAATGACAGCCCACGCAGGCATTCTTCGTGGCGAGAAGTTTTCCCTGCCCTTCGGGAGTCTGCGCCTCTGCCGCAAGTTTGACTTGTTCCGCCACCCAGGCCTCGTATTGCGCCTGAGAGTCTACGATCACCTTGTTTTCCATGTAGGCGTGCGAAACGCCGCACAACTCCGCGCAACGGACTTTATAACTGCCCTCCTTTGTCGGAGTAATGCGATATTCGGTCACGCGCCCCGGCACAACATCCTGCTTGACGCGAAACTCGGGAACCCAAAACGAATGGATGACGTCCGCCGATTCCATTTTGAGGACGACCTGGCGTCCGACCGGCAAATGCAACTCCGTGCTGACAACGCCATATTCCGGGTACTCGAACGTCCACGAAAATTGCCGGGCTTGGACATTGACGACAAAAGCGTCCGGGTCCACGCGGCGGACTTCGCCGAGGGAGTACGCGCCAAAGTAGGCGAATGCAATCACGGTAAAGAGCGGGATGACCGTCCACGTAATCTCAAGTTGGGTATTGCCTTCGATGTGTTCGCCGTCCTTCAGTTCGCCCTTCTTCTGTCGAAAGACCGCAAGACTGTACACCATCGGCACAACAATCAGCGAAAACAGGAAGGAGATGACCATCATCTCCCAATGCCACAACTGGTCAATGGAAGCGGCTTGCGCGCTCGCTGCGACGGGATGCATTTGTTTTGCCAGCCCGGCGGCATCGAGACCGAAGTATGTGAGAACGGTCATGAGAATGACCAAAATCCCCACAATGCCAAAATGTCCCATAGACTTACCTCCTAAAAATATTTTTCGGGGAATGCCCCGATAACGCACAGACTCGCTTAAAATCGGATAATCCTGCTAATATTTATCCGAAACACGCAAAACGCGATTATATCAAAAACTTTATTCGCAAAACAACGGCGCGCGCAAAGGTTGTCATCTCAGGCTGCAAAACCTTCTGCCTTTGCCGTGAACGTCGGGGGACTTTCGACTCCGCCCCTGACCTGTCGTCGAACAGACGCAATTCCATCGGCAATTTTTCCTGATAACACAAATTTCGCCGCCATGTTGCGCAAACGTTTCACGCTGCGCCCAGTTCGGCGAGCAGTTCCACACTATGCCCGGCGGGGCGCACATTCTCGTAAACCTTTTTGACGATTCCCTGCGGGTCAATCAGAAATGTTGTGCGTAAAACGCCCTCGTAATTTTTTCCCATGAATTTTTTGGGACCCCACACGCCGTATACATCGCAGACTTTATGCCCTTCATCGGCAAGCAGCGGAAATGGAAGTTGAAACTTCTTTTTGAATTTGGCGTGCGCGGCGGTCGAATCCGGGCTGACGCCGAGGATGACAGTCCCGGCTCTTTCATAAGCCGAATAATCGTCCCGAAAGTTGCAGGCTTCTTTTGTGCATCCGGGCGTGTCGTCTTTTGGATAAAAATACAGGATACCATTCTGTCCGCGATAGTCGGACAGCCGGCGCGGGGTATTCGTATCGTCCAACAATTCAAAGTCAGGGGCCGGGATTCCGGAAGAGATGGGCACGCAGTTCGCTCCAATGAAAGATGCCCACATTATACCTGCGAAAACTCCGCCCTGTTATTCGGGTAGGTTCTTAGCCGCTTCCCTCTTTTTAAAAACCGCCGATTCTCATCCTCCCTACGGTATAATTGCCGCGCCCTGACAGGCAACCGCACGGGGATGTGCTGGAACTGGCAGACAGGCATGACTTAGGATCATGTGTCGCAAGGCGTGTGGGTTCGACTCCCACCATCCCCACAAAAATAAAATTCAAGAAACCCGGCGGGGCCTTCAACCCGGCCCGGTTTGAAAAACGAGAGGTAACTTTGAACATCGAGAAGCAATATCAGGAAGACCACTCCGTCAAATTAATTGTGGAAGTGGACGCGGAGAAAATGGACGCTTACAAAAAGCGGGCCGCCGCAAAAATTTCACAGCGCGGGAATATTCCCGGATTCCGCCCGGGGAAGGCGCCTTACCATATCGTCGAACGCACCTATGGCGCCGGCGCGATCACCGAACAGGCCGTGGATATGTTCATAGACGCTGAATATTCCAACCTCCTCAAAGAGGCGGACGTAAACCCCGGCGCGTCGGGCAGCCTGGAAAATATCGAAAGCCTCGACCCGCCGAAATTCGTCTTCAACGTGCCGCTTGCGCCGGAGACGAATTTGGGAGATTATCTTTCCGTGCGGATGCCGTACGAGTGGCAGGAGCCCGGGCAGGAGGAAGTGGACGCGGCGCTCGAAGATCTGCGCCAGATGTACGCCTCGACCGAGACGGTGGAACGCGCCGCCCAACCGGGAGATTATCTTCTCGTTGACGTCGTTTCCGATACGCCGGAATTGAATCGCACAGGGTTCGCCACGTTCATCCGCGAAGAGGATCGGGATACCGAATGGCCGTATAACGGGTTCGCAAAGGAACTGGTCGGGTTGCAGGCGGGCGGGAGTAAAACCGTCCAGCACGCTTTTCCGGAAGACTGGGAACTGGAGGAGTTGCGCGGCAAGGACACGCAGATGACCGTCACGGTCAAAACTGTGCGCGGCGTGACTCTGCCGGAACTCAACGACGAATTTGCCAAAACGACCGGCGCGGGCGAGACGGTCGAGGAACTTAAGGAAGCGGTGCGACGCGACGTGAACGCCCGCTCGCAAAGCGCATACGACGACAAGTATTTTGTGGAATTGCTCGAAAAGGTCAAGGAAGTCGCGACGATCAAATATCATGCGCAAACGCTGGAGCATGAAGGCGGGCATGTCCTGCAGGACCTTGCCCAGCGCCTGGCCCGGCAGAATATGGATATGGAAACCTACTTCAAGATACGCGACACAACGCAGGAGGCTTTCTTTGAATCGGAGGTAAAACCGGTGGCAAAGAAGCGCCTGGAACGCAGTTTACTTTTGGATGAGATCGTGCGCGTGGAAAAGATCGAGATGGACGACGAGGCGTTGAACGCGGAATTCGGCAATACGGTCAACAGCCTGTCCATGCAGGGCATGGATTTTAGCAAGGTGCGCGGCGGTAAAAAGGGCCAGCGCGAGTTGAGCCAGATGATCGCCATGGAATCCGCGAGCCGGGTGATGACGCGCAAGGCGCTGGAGATGTTCAAGAGCATTGCGACGGGCAATTACAAGTCGTTTGAAGAGCGCCAGGCTGAGGCGAAGCAGGCGGCGGAGGATGCTGCTGCGAAACAGGAACCGGCTCCGGCGGAGGCTGGCGAGGAAAAAGCGGCAGAGTAGGAAAAGGCTTCTCGAAGGCTGTCCGCTTTGGCGCGGGGATGAGGCGGGCGCGAAGCGCTTCAAGAACGCCTATCGAACTCTAATGCAAATCCAACAGACTCCCTTTAGCATTGACCGGATAAAGGAGATTGACCATGATTCCAGAAATTAAAAATGTAGTGCCGATGGTTGTGGAAAATACGGGGCGCGGCGAACGCGCCTATGATATTTATTCGTTGCTTCTGCGAAACAACATCATCTTTTTGGGGACGCCGATTGACGATCAGGTGGCGAATGTGATCGTGGCGCAGTTGTTGTTTTTGAATCATGAGGACCCGGAGAAGGAAATCCGCATGTATATCAATTCGCCGGGCGGGCAGATTTATGCGGGGCTGGCGATCTACGATACGATGCAGATCATTTCGAACCCGATCAGCACGGTGGCTGTGGGCGTGACCGCTTCGTTTGGGACTGTGTTGCTTGCGGCGGGAACGAAGGGGCGGCGTTACGCGCTTCCTCATGCGACGGTTCACATGCACCAGCCGCTGGGCGGGGCGCAGGGGCAGGCGACCGATATCGAGATTCAAGCCAAGCAGATTTTGCGTTTGAAGGCGCTGCTCAACGGCGTGCTTGCGAAACATACCGGACAGCCGCTGGAAGTGATCGAACGCGACGCCGACCGCGATTTTTATCTCGAAGCGCAGCAGGCGGTGGAGTACGGGCTGGCGGATCAGATCATCGAGACGCCGGAGAAGACGTTTAAGTAGTGCGGTGAATAGTGAATAGTGAATAGCGAATAGTGAATAGTGAATAGCGAATAGAGATCAGTGAATAGTGAACAGGGAGACCCTGAGGAGAGAATCTTCGGGGTCTTGCGTTTATTTTATAATGAACTTTATCGGAACTTATTTTGGACGCGGACAAGCGCCGAAAACGCGGACTTTTTTTACTCTTTTACCAGCGTAAATCCGCGTTTATCTGCGTCCGACAAAAGAACGTTGACTTATTTCCGATAACGTCCAATGCGGGCGCGGCGCGATGGCGCTCGCCATAATTTCAGAGAAACGGATTTGAGACATGACATTTTCAATTGTTGCGTGCGACTTGAAGGAAAAAACGTGGGGCGTGGCGGTCGCTTCAAAGTTTCCGGCGGTGGGAGCGGTCGTCCCCTGGGCGCAAGCGGGCGTCGGCGCGGTGGCGACGCAATCGTTTGCGAATATCGCCTTCGGCCCCGCCGGGCTGGAGATGATGACCAACGGGATGTCGGCCAAGGACACGCTGGCGGCGTTGTTGCGAAACGACCGCGACCGTGAGTTGCGCCAGGTTGGGCTGGTGGATTTTAAGGGACGGGCGGTCACGTTTACCGGGGAGGGATGTTTTCCGTGGGCGGGGGGCGGGGCCGGGAAGGGGTATGCGATTCAAGGGAATATTCTTGCGGGGGCGAAGGTGACGAAGGCGATGGAAAAGGCTTTCCTCAAAACTGCGGGCGACCTGCCAACCCGTCTGTATGCGGCTCTGTTGGCGGGAGATCGCGCGCGCGGCGACCGGCGGGGCAGGCAGTCGGCGGCCATCTATGTTGCAAAGCCTCATGGGGGGTATGGCGGTTACACAGATCGCTGGGTGGATTATCGCGTGGATGATCATGACGACCCGGTGTTGCGGCTGGGCGATTTGCTGGAATTGCACCGCCTGTATTTCGGGAAAAGCGCGGAGGGAGAACGCGCGGCGTTGAAAGGCAAAACGTTGGAGCAAATGACGGCCATTCTTAAGCGGCAGGGCTATTTCAAAAAACATCGAACGTTTGCGGGCGCGTTCAACGCTTTCATCGGCAACGAGAATTTTGAAGAACGCGCCGATCCCAACGGTCAATGGGTGGACAAGCCGGTTTTGAAGTATTTGAAGAAAAAGTTTTTGCCATGATTCCGCCTCGCATCCGGGGGTTGATCCTCGACATGGACGGCGTGATCTGGAAGGGCGACGCGCCCATCGGCGACCTGCCTGCAATCTTCGGTCGAATCCGCGCGCGAGGGTTGAAGTTTGTATTCGCCACAAATAATGGGACGAAAACGCCGGAAGAGTATTGCGAAAAACTTGCCGCGCTCGGTGTGAAGGCGGAGGCGCGGCAGGTTGTCACATCGGCTTTGGGGCTGGCTTTTATGCTGGCGCAAAAACACCCGCCTGGAACGAAGATTTTCATGATCGGCGAGGATGGCATCCGCGTTGCATTGGAGGAAAAGGGGTTTGTCGTCGTCGGTGTGGAGGATGCGCCCCAAGCCCAAGCGGTGGTGATGGGCATTGACCGCGGAATCAACTTTCAGAAGGTTGCCGAAGCGGCGCTTCTCGTGCGAGCCGGGCGTCCGTTCTACACGACCAACACAGACCGCACCTTCCCCACCCCGCGCGGGGAGATTCCCGGGTCGGGGTCGTGGCTCGCTGTGGTGACGAGCGCAACCGGCGTTGAACCGATGGTTGCGGGAAAGCCTTTTCCATATTTGATGGAACTCGCGCTGGAACGTTTGGGAACCGCGAAGGAAGAGACCCTCGTCGTCGGCGACCGGCTCGAAACGGACGTGGCGGCTGGTCAGGCGGTGGGATGCCCGACGGCGCTGGTCTTGAGCGGGGTCTCGAAGCGCGAGGAGGCGGAGGGGTGGAATCCGACTCTGATTGCGGAGAGTTTATCCGCCTTGGTGGAATGAAAAAACAAGCCTGCGTCATCGGCGCAGGCTTGTTTTTGTTGATTAACCTA
Organism: uncultured Chloroflexota bacterium; assembly: GCA_900696595.1. Classification (GTDB taxonomy): domain Bacteria; phylum Chloroflexota; class Anaerolineae; order Anaerolineales; family Villigracilaceae; genus Villigracilis. Next base: position 2,464 of record CAADGT010000045.1, on the reverse strand, counting down.
TGGACATGGCTTGGAGACGGTGGCTTGCGCCGATTTTATCCCATTGTTTACGGCTTCGACGGCAAACGTCGGGGTTGAAGGATCAAAATACACACCTGCCGGGAGGGTATACGATGCAATATCTTTCGCCACCGATGCCACCGGGTTGCCATTTACATATATGTTGAAACCAGTCACATTGATCAAATCGTGCGTCCAAATAAGAGTCCCAACGTACTCATATTGGATTCCGCCGGTTCCGCCAAGGTTGCAAGTAAGCGAAATATCCAAGCCTGTTGGCGCGGCAGGCGCCGGCGCCGTTGTTGCAGTTGCCGTTGTCGTCCCGGTAGCGGCGGCCGCGCCGACCTTGACTACAATGGTGAACCATGTGCCAAAATTCTGACCGCTGTCATTGGTTAATATCCATGTGCCTTTAACGTCGCCCGCAACAGTTGGGGCGGTCATGTTTACAGTGATATCCCCGGTCGCGCCGGGGGCGACGGTGATGCCGATGGGAGTCGTCACGCCGCCCATGGCGTTTCCGGATAGGAAAGTGGCTTTGTAGGTGGGCGTCCAGGGACACGAACCGGTATTTTGCAATTTCCAGGTCTTTGCAATGGCTTGACCGGGAGTTACAACTGTATTGTCCGGAAAGGTCACGTCGGCGACCCAGACTGAATTATTACATCCCACCGCGCCTGAGACAGCGCCGGCGGTGTTGGTGGGAAGAATCGGCGCGGTGAACAGGGTCGGGCTGGGGAGCGGAAGGAAAGTCGCGGTCGGGGTGGGCGTCCCGGCGGTCATTGTGGGGGTGGACTGAAGCGTCGCCTCCATCTGTGCGGCGAGCGTCGCCGCGGCGTTGGTGTACACGGCGTTGACCTCATCCTCGCCGCTCTCTCCCCCGCCGAAGGCGGAGACCAGCGCGACAATGCCTGAGATAACGAGCAAGCCGACGAGTATCCAAAGGAAGAGATTCCTCGGCATACCGGTCTGCGGTTTCATTGGTTTTAGCATCATTTCTCCTTGTTTTTTACGCAAGGGCATCCGATAAGATGCGAAGCCCTCGCGTTATTTTATTGCCATCGCGCGACCCCGGCGTTAGCCTGTTCTGGACGGTCCAGGGAGAACGCCGATCGCGCATCCTCCGCGCAAGGATAACGATTATAGGTGAAAAACAGATAAGAGAAGATTTTGCCTTCCCTACGATTTCCCTGCTATTATCGTACGGATGCCGGAGCGGGTAAGGTAAAATTCCTCCGCAATCGGAATTTCAATGCTCATCTACGATCTCGACTTCACGACGCTCGATAACACTCTCAAAGAATGGAACGAACCCGCCTATCGCGCCAGGCAGATCTGGCAGGGGCTGTACCAGCATCTTTACGATTCGCCGGAACGGTTCAGCAACCTTTCCAAGTCGCTGAGGGAGAAACTGGCGCGGGAATTCACCTTCCCGCCGTTCACGGTGAAGACGTGTTTGGATTCAGCGGACAAATCCACGCGCAAGACGTTATTTCAATTGCCGGACGGAAATTTGATCGAAGCGGTGTTGATGCGATACGGCGACCCGGCGGACGATCATGAAGCGCGTAATGCAAAAACCCGCCGCACGCTCTGCATCTCCACCCAAGCCGGTTGCGCAATGGGATGCGTCTTCTGCGCGACGGGACAAATGGGATTCAAGCGCAATCTTTCCAGCGGAGAGATCGTGGCTCAGGCGATGTATTACGCGCAAATGTTGAAAGCGCAAAACGAACCGGTCAGCAATATTGTCTTTATGGGAATGGGCGAACCGTTCCATAATTACGAAAACGTCATGATGGCGATTGACCGCCTCAACGACCCGGGCGGGTTCAAGTTCGGCGCGCGCCGGATGACGATTTCAACCGTGGGGCTTGTTCCGCAAATCAAACGCTTCGCGGACGAAATGCGGCAGGTCAACCTCGCCGTCTCCCTGCACGCCGCGGACGATGAAGAACGTCTAACCATCATGCCCATCAATAAGAAGTATAAAATCAGGGATGTGATCGAAGCCTGCAAATACTATATCGAAAAGACCCGCCGCCGCGTGACGTTCGAATGGGCGCTGATCGAGGGCGTCAATGATTCGCCGGAGGCGGCGAAGCGTCTCGCCTCGAGACTCAAGGGGTTGCTTTGTCATGTGAATGTAATTCCGCTCAACCCGACGCATGGGTATCATGGCGGAGCGTCCAATGGCGCGCGCGCCCAAACATTCAAGCAAACGCTCGAGAAGGAAGGCATCCCATGCACGATCCGCATGAGACGCGGAGTGGACATCAACGCAGGATGCGGTCAATTGGCGGCTTACACAGGTCAAGAAATGTAGTAACTGCTCAGCGCCGTCCACCCCCAGTCTCAATTATGCCGCGCGAGGCGCCCTTGTTCTTGCCGAAGCGGTCTCCTGGCAGACACGGGATTGCTTCGTCGGGAAAAACAAGAACCCTTCTCGCAAAGACATGACTTA
>CAADGT010000044.1 GCA_900696595.1 uncultured Chloroflexota bacterium | reverse complement strand
TTACGACTTTAATGCCTGAAGCATTTCGACGTTGTGTCTCAAAATTTCGTTCACCGCAGTCTGCAAATCCGACTTCTTTTCTTTTGCATACTCTTCGAGAAATCCCAAAAGGTCATCATCCAGGTAGATGGGAATTTTCAGCACAACATCCTCCCGGTAAAATTTACCCTGTTCGCCTTTTGAGAAATCAAACTTGCTTTTCATGCGAATATTTTCTCAATTCTAGCACATTAATCCCGCAGCGCATTCGACAGGGACTGCTCCCCCATTTGGGCGACTTTTTCTTTCAGCGCGCGATCCACATGCGGCGGGACCATGCTGGTGACGTCGCCGTCCAGCATGGCGATCTCGCGCACAGTGGACGACGAGAGGAAGGTGTGCTGTTCGGCGGTGATGAATGCGATGGTCTCCACCGCGTCCCCAGCCAGGCGCTGATTCGCCAAAGCCATGCGGAATTCAAACTCAAAATCGGAGAACACGCGCAAGCCGCGCACGATGACATGGGCGTTTATCTTCTGCGCGAACTCGATCGTCAATCCGCTGTAGCCCGTAACTTTGATCTTTGGGTTGTCGTGCAACGCCTCCCTTACCAGCGCAATGCGTTCCTCCGGCAAAAATAACAGCGATTTCAACGGTTTGTCGTAAACCGCCATCACCACCTCATCGAACAATTTCGAGGCGCGGTTGGCTATGTCCATGTGACCGTAATGGATGGGGTCGAACGTTCCGGGAAATAAGGCTCTGACCATTTTAGTCCTTTAGTCTTTTAGTCTTTTAGTCTGGTGGTCTGGTGGTCTGGTAGTCTGGTAGTCTGGTGGTCTCGTGGTCTGGTGGTCTGGTGGTCTGGTGGTCTCGTGGTCTGGTGGTCTCGTGGTCTGGTAGTCTGGTGGTCTCTTCAACCGACCAAGCGACTATTTGACTATTTAACTATTTGACTATTCGACCAAGCGACTATTCGACCACTCGACTATTTGACTATTCGACCAAGCGACTATTCGACCACTCGACTATTTGACTATTCGACCACTCGACCAAGCGACTATTTGACCACTCGACCACTCAACTAACTCACATCGCTACTTGTTCCCTTCCAAAACCGCTCGAATGATTCCGCCAGCAGGGTATGTTCGGGTTGAGTCAAGTCCGGGTCGCGCTCGAATAACGCTTTGGCGTGTTCGCGGGCTTTTTCGATCAACGCCACATCGGTGATGCTCGCCATCTTCAGCGAAGAGGCGAAACCCGCCTGGCGCGTGCCGAGGAATTCGCCCGGTCCGCGCAGTTTCAGATCGAGGTCGGCAAGCGCGAAACCGTCGTTGGTGTCCGCCATCGCTTGCAGGCGTTCGTTTTCAGCCTCATTCTCCTGCGTGGGGATCAGCAGACAGGTCGAAGCCACAGAGCCGCGCCCGACGCGCCCGCGCAATTGATGCAACTGCGCCAGCCCGAACCGATCCGCGCCTTCGATCAACATCAATGTCGAGTTTGGCACATCCACGCCGACCTCGATGACCGTCGTCGAAACCAAAATGTCAAACTCCCGGTCGCGGAATTTAAGCATGACTTCGTCTTTTTCGGCGGGCTTCATCCGCCCGTGGAGCAGGGCAAGTTTCAAATCGGGGAAGACCTGTTTTGTCAGCGTCTCGAAATCGTCCACCTCCGCGCGGACGTTGATCTTCTCGCTCTCGTCAATCAACGGATAGACGATGAACGCCTGATTGCCCTGCTTCACCTGCGCGCGGATCATCGTATAGGCGCGCTCGCGTTCCTGCGGGCGGAGGACATGCGTCGCAATCGGTTGTCTGCCAACCGGCATCTCGCCCATCACGGAAATATCCAGGTCGCCGAACATCGTCAGCGCCAGCGAGCGCGGAATGGGAGTCGCCGTCATCACTAAAAGATGCGGGTTCGTGCCTTTGCTGCGCAACTCGGCGCGTTGCTCCACGCCGAAGCGATGTTGTTCGTCAATCACCACGAACTGCAATTCCTTGAACTGAACATCCGGCTCGATGACCGCGTGCGTGCCGATCACGATTTTGATCGAACCGTCCGCCAGCCCGGCGCGAATCGCCTCCTTCTCCGCCCCGCTCGTCGCGCCCACCAACAGACGAATCTCATCCTTTTGCAGAAATCCATTTTCGCCCGCCAGCAAACTCGTAAAATTGCGATAATGCTGTTCCGCCAAAATCGAAGTCGGCGCCATCACCGCCGCCTGCGCCCCGTTCGTCACCGCCATGCCCGCCCCCAGCGCGGAAACGACCGTCTTGCCCGAACCGACATCGCCTTGAATGAGTCGATTCATCGGCTTGCCCGAATCCAGATCGCGGCGGATATCCGTCAGCGCGGAGGTTTGAGCCGCCGTCAGAGTGAAGGGCAAAGCCGCGAGGCGCGAATCCAGCCACCCGTCCGAGACGGCGAAGCGTTTACCCTCCACCGCCTGCCAGTCGCGCTTTTGCCGCAACACGCCCATCTGCAAATAAAAAATTTCATCGAAGGCCAGCCGCTCGCGGGCTTGCTTCAAACGCGCCTGCGAATCGGGAAAATGCGCCTGCGTCAACGCCTCGCCCAGCGCAACCAAACCCGCCTCGCGCTTGAGCGAATCGGGCAGGGCGTCCACAATGGCCGGCGCCCAATATGAAACAACCTGCTTCATTTGATTGCGCAACCACTTCTGCGTGATGCGCTCCGTCAACGGATAGATCGGCACAATGCGATTGGTGTGCAGATTTTCCATCTCCACGCTTTCCCAATCGGGGCTGTTCATCACAATGCGCCCGAGATACTGATCTATCTTCCCCGAGACCGAAATCGCGTCATCCTTCTTGAATCGATTCAACAGCCACGGCTGGTTAAAAAACGTCACGCGCATCGAACCCGTGCCGTCAGAGATGATCACTTCGATAATGTTCATCTTCCCGCCGCGCGCCGGGCGGTTGTGAACGCTCTGGATCGTCCCCAACACCGTCACCACGTCGCCATACATCAACGACTGAATCGGCTTGAGCAATGTGTAATCTTCATAACGGCGCGGAAAATAATACAGCATATCGCCAAGCGTTTTCATTCCCAGCCGCGCCAGCGACTCGGCGCTCTTTGCGCCCACGCCCTGCAAGACCGTCAACTGCGCCTCCAACGCGGCCGGCGTCTGGCTGTGCTTCGCGCTCGTCGCCGATTCGAATCTTTGGGGCGGCGCATATTTTTGTTTTTGGGGATGCTGACGCTGCGGGCTTTGACTCTTCGCCGGAGCCTGATTCGCCTCCGCCGCCTTTCCCTCCCCATCAGCCTCGCTTCGCTCCGGACGGGGAGGCGGATTCTGCGCTTTGGGCTTTTGCCCCGCCTCGGGGTATGTCTCCCCAATCCGCTTCCACAAGCCTTTCAGCGAATCCGCGCGCCCGGCGGGCGGCAGTTTCTCATACGTCCGCAAACGCGAAACGACCGCCTGAATCACATCCTCGGTCACGCCGTCGGCGCGGGCCTCCCCCTCCCAATAATCCAACATCTTCGCCAGTCCGCCGATGATGGCGGTGTTCTCGTATTTGTTCTCGTGTTCGAGCCGGAAGAATTTTCTCAGTTTTTCCAGTGATGGTTGCATATGAGCAATTTTATCATGCGTAAAACAAGTCTACAGACTTGTTTTATGCACTGCCGCAAAGCCGATGCAATTCGGTCCCAGATGCGTCCCGATCACAGCTGTCACATTCACGAACAGGACTTCCCTCGGCACGGACATGCGCGATTTGGACATCATCTCATCCAGTAAACGTCTGGCGCGATGCTCGGCGTTGGTGTGCAGAATGGCGAGTCGTTCCATCTCCCCCATCTCCATCAATTTACCCAGGATAAATTCGTCCGCCTGGCTGGTCGTGCGATTGACCGCCATCGGTTTGACTTCGCCGTCGCGCAGTTCGATCACCGGTTTGATGGAGAGCATCCCGCCGATGTTTGCCACCACCGCCGGGACGCGCCCGCTGCGTTTGAGATATTCCATCGTGTCGAGCGCGGCGAAGACCTTCGACCTGCTCCTCGCGGATTCAATCGCCTGCAAAGCCGCATCCAAGCCCAAATCCGCCGCCTCCGCCGCCGCGATTACTTGAAAGCCGATGCCCATCGAGAGCGAGCCGCTGTCGGCGCAGGTGATTTTTCCGGGGAACTCTTGCGCCGCCTGCCGGGCGTTGTTGATCACCGCCGAGAGTTTGCCCGAAACGTGAATGGACAGGATGTGGTCGCAGCCGGAATCGAGCAGGGACTGATACGGCGCAAGAAAATCTCCAATGGACGGCGCGGCCGTCGTCGGCGGGGTTTGAAGCGCGGGCAGGCGGGCGTAAAACTCCTCGCGCGAGATTCCGATCCCGTCCTTGTATTCCTTCCCTCCTAAAACCAGAACCGTAGGCACGACGTTTATCGCGTGTTGTTCGATCAGGTATTCCGGCAGGTCGGCGGTCGAGTCGGTGACGATTCCCAGTTTCATGGGCGAAGTGTAGCATAAATGCCTCCGTCATTGCGAGCGCCCGCGAAGTAATCTCCCCAATAATTCGGGGATTGCTTCGTCGTCGCTCCGCTCCTCCTCGCAATGACAGGCAAATCACCTTATATTTTACACTTGACATACTGTATATTATACAGTATGATGCGGAAAAGGATGAGATATGGCAAACACAGAATCGCTCGAAAATGTCGTCCTGGAGTTGCGGCGCGGGGTGATCGTGCTGGCGGCGCTCAGCCAGTTGGGCGCGGCGGAGTACGGTTATTCCCTGCTGAAGAAACTCGCCGATCTCGGGCTGGAAGTGGATCAGGGCACGTTGTACCCGCTCCTCCGCCGGTTGGAGGCGCAGGGCTTGCTTGAATCGGACTGGAAGATCGAAGAGTCGCGCCCGCGCCGGTATTACGTCGTCAGCGCCGAAGGGAAGAAACTCCTGCCGAAGTTGAAGAAGGAATGGGCTGGCATCGTGTCTGTAATGGACAAAATGCTATCGTAAACGTAGGGGCGACCCGCCCGAGTTGTCCAATTCACGCAACCGCAATTGAAGGGTCGCCCAATGAAGAAAGGAAAAAAATGAATCTCATTGATCGTTATGTCGCCGAAGTCGGCAGACACCTGCTGCTTGTCAAGGGGCGGAAGGATATCGAAAAAGAATTACGCTCCACGCTGGAGGATATGCTGGAGGAACGCGCGGGTAAATCGGGCAAACCCGCCGACGAAGCCATGCAAACGGAATTGTTGAAGGAATACGGCGCGCCGCATAAAGTTGCGCAGACCTACAACCCGAACCCGTATCTGCTCGGTCCGCGCATCTATCCCTTCTTCGTCTTCATCCTGAAGATCGTGCTGTTCGCCGTGACGTTGGGGTTGGGAATCGCCACCGCGATGCAGATCGCCTCGAACCCGCCCATGACCGGCGTGGAGTTCATCTCCGCCGTCGGCAAGGGACTGTTGAACATCCTCTCGGCGTGTATCGCGGCGTTTGGCAACCTTGCATTGGTCTTCGCGCTGATCGAACGCTACGCCCCCGCCGCCGACTTCAAACTGGACGAAGAAAAAGACTGGGACCCGGCGTCCCTCAAAAAGGAGCCGGAACCGAACGACGTTAAAATCTGGGAGCCGATTCTCGCCATTGTGTTCACATTCATCGCGCTCAGCCTGTTCAACTTCAACCCGCAGTTGATCGGCGTCTACCATCTGCAAGCGAATGAATGGAAAGTCCTGCCCCTGCTTTCAGAAGCCTTCTTCCGCTGGCTGCCCTTGTTGAATGTGGTCTGGGTCGCCGAGATCATTTTGAACGGTTTGCTATTGCGCTCCGGCAAATGGACGACCGGATCCCGCCTCTTTTCCGCCGGGACAAAACTGGCTCAGATATTCATCATTATCATGATGTTGATGGGGCCGTCCATTCTCGCGCTCTCCCCCGAAGCGATGACCTCCGCCGGAATCGCCGACCCGGAAGCGGCCGCGGCTCTCAATCAACTGGCGCGCACCGCCATCAAGTTCGCGCTCGGGTTCGCCGCGCTGGGGGCGGCGGTGGAGATCGTCAAGTCGCTGTATAAGATGATGACGCAGAGGTAATGAAGCAGATACAAGAGACGCCCACCTTGAAAGTGAGTGTATCTTCGTTATAACCAACTGAAAGAACAATCGGAGTGTTGGTTTATCAAATACGCTTTTTAACGCAAAGACGCAAGGTCGCGATGAAAACCTCTCATGACCTTGCGTCTTTGCGCCTTTGCGTTATGAATTCCGATCTCACCAAATTCAAAATAGCGAAAAAGGGGGTTGAGTCAACTACTCGATAGACAAAATAAACTGATAATGCGGCTGGCCGCCCTCCAACGCCTCGACTTCGAGGTTGGGGTACTTCTCCCGCACAAGGTCGGCGATGCGGTTGGCTTCGGCGTGGGGCATGTCCTCGCCGAAGAACAAGGTCACGATCTCGGAGTTCGAGGCGTCGGCTTTTTCGAGCAGTTCAAACGCGCCATGCTCGACCGAGTCAGCGGCGGCGACGAGTTTCCCGTCCAATAATGCAATCACCTGTCCGTCTTTCACCGTCACGCCGTCAATTTCCACCGAGCGCGTGGCGACGGTGATCTCGCCGGTCTTGGCGTTGTTCATCGCGCGATTCATCTTCGCCGCAATTTCATCCACATCCCCGCCCGGATCGAACGAGAGCATGGCGGCCAGCCCCTGCGGGACGGTGCGCGTCGGAATCACATGCACGTTCTTGACCGTCACTTCCTTCGCCTGATTCGCCGCCATGACGATGTTCTTATTGTTCGGCAGAATAATGACCTTATCCGTCGGCAAATTCTCGAACGACCCCAAAATATCCTGCGTGGAGGGGTTCATCGTCTGCCCGCCCGCCACGACAGCCGCAACGCCCAAACTCGCAAAAATACGGCTGATGCCCGCGCCGGGCGAAACGACCACCACCGCAATATTTCCCGGCTCCACCGCGCTGAATTGAATCTGCGGCGATTTGCCTTTTTGAATATCGTCCATCTGCGCCGTCAGGTTTTCGATGGCGACCTTCGTCACCGTGCCGATGCCCATGATGTAATCAATCGGAACATAACGGTTTTCAGTCGGAACATGGATGTGCATCCGATACATGCCGTCGCCCTCGCCCACCTGAATGGACGTGCCCATCCCCTCAAGCTGCCCGTAAAACCCCTGCAAGTCGAGTTCGCCGTTCGGCACAAAATCCACGACCACTTCGTAATCCTGTCCCTCCTCAGCCTCGTTCAATGCGCCTTCAAAACTCATCGCCGAAAGGGACATCGCCTGCATCATCGGCGTCTCCAGCGACTCGCCGTACACATGCCGGAGCATCCCTTCGAGGAAGAAGAACAAACCCTTGCCGCCCGAGTCCACCACGCCCGCCTGTTTGAGGATGGGAAGAAGTTCGGGCGTATTTTTGACCGCTTCATCCGCCGCGCGGACGGCCGCCTCGAGCAGTTCCAACGCATCTTTCACGGACCCGGCGGCGGATTCGGCGGCATTGGCCGTTTCTTTAATGACGGTGAGAATCGTCCCCTCGACCGGCTTGACCACGCCCTTGTAGGCGGTATCCCGCGCCTCGCCCAACGCCTTGACGAAAGTCTCCAGGTCAAGCGATTCGCGCTCGTGAATTGCGCGCGAAAAGCCGCGCAAAATCTGGCTGGTGATCACGCCGGAATTGCCGCGCGCGCCCATCAACGCGCCTTTGGCAAACGCGGCCGCCATCTCGCCGATGTGTCGCGTCCCCATTTCCTTGATCTCGTTCCAGGCGGCTTGCAGGGTCAGGCTCATATTCGTCCCCGTATCGCCGTCCGGGACGGGGAACACGTTCAACGAGTTGACGATCTGCTGGTTGGTGCGCAGCCAGGTCGTCCCGGCGTCTACGAGGCGTTTGAACGCCTGTCCGTCAATCGTGCGCTTGCGTAACTTCTCGACCCGCGCGGAATCAATCGCCATATAAGATTTTCTCCTAATCCGTGTCGCTGATGCGCAGCCCGGCGACATGCACGTTGACCGTGTTGACCTTCAGCCCCAGCGCTTTTTCCACATGGAAGCGCACGGTGTTCGCCACGCTCTCCGCCACCGAGTTGATGCGCGTGCCGTATTCCACGATCACATGCACGTCAATGTGAATCTCGTCCTCGATATAGCGCACGGAGACGCCCCGCGACGGTTCGCGCGTGATGCTGGAGACAATTCCGTCCGCCAGATTTTTGGGAGCCAGCCCCACCACCCCGTAGGATTGCAAAACGGCATGATACGCAATCGTCGCCACCGCGTTCGGCGAGACGTGGATCCCGCCCAATGAAGTCGTTTCTTCGCCCATGATTTCCTCGTTCCTTAGGAGAGTGTCTGAAAACCCATGTCATTGTCATTTCGAGCGCCAGCGTAGCGCGCAAGGGTTCAGGCGCTTTCTTAGATCATTGCGGGCGGACGCCAGTCGGTACGCCTCCCGCGCCGCAATGTAGATGCGCATTGTCCTTATTTTAACCACTTTTCTTGAAGATGGTTGCGTTCTATGGTAAAATGCCGTGCCTTTGAAAAGGGCAAATGGAATTATCGGCACGGAAAGATAAAGAAAGGATTTTCAGACATGGCAAAGTGCAACCACTGCGGCAAGGCGACCACCTTCGGGCATAACCGCTCCTTCTCCCAGCGCGCCACCAACCGCGCGTTCAAACCCAACCTTCAGAAGGTTTCGGTGATGGAAAAAGGACGCCTGGTGAAGAAGACGCTGTGCGCCAAGTGCATCAAGACGCTCGGCAAATCAGCGGCGTAGTATTCGTTTTTCTTCGATACAAAAAATCGCGGCGTTCAGCGCCGTGATTTTTTGTTTTAAGCCCCAGAGTCGAAGGTCTCCCGGCCTTTGACATCCAACAACGGGAGTCGCTGGACTCCGGCGTCAGGATAATGCAATATCCTTCAACGCGCGCGCGCCTGCCCCGCTCCCCTGCGGGTGTTTGAAGACGGCGTTTCCCGCCACAAAGACATCCGCGCCCGCGCGCTGCATCAGCGGGAGGGTTTCGGCGTTGATGCCGCCGTCCACTTCGAGGCGGGCGGATGAGCGAAGCGCGTTCAGCGTGGCGCGGATTTCCTCCGCCTTGCCGATCGTCTCCGGCATGAACTTTTGACCCGAGAAGCCGGGGACGACGCTCATGACGAGGACGAGATCAACAAGCGGCAGGGCGGAATCAATTGCGGAGACGGGCGTGGCGGGATTCAAAGTCACGCCGGCGGCGCAACCCAGCGTTTTGATCTTCTCGATTATGCGCGGCAGGTCGGGGCAGGTCTCCGCATGGACGGTGATGTTATCCGCCCCGGCTTTGGCGAAGGATTCGATGTGCTTCTCCGGTTCGGAGATCATCAAATGCACATCGAGCGGGAGTTTGCAGACTCGCCTGAGCGATTCGACGAACAGCGGGCCGACGGTGATGGTCGGCACGAAATGCCCGTCCATCACGTCCACATGGATCCAGTCGGCTCCGGCGGATTCGACGGCGGCGGTTTCTTCGGCGATGCGCGAAAAATCCGCGGCGATGATGGAGGGGGCGAGTAGGAATTTGTTCATAATCGAAAAGACCTGACGGGTTTTGGAAACCGGTCAGGTCTGGCAGTTTTTTAACCCGGCGGGAAGTAACTGAAGTAGATCATCAAGCCAAAGGGAATTAACCCGCCCCAGGCAAGCAGGGCGATCAAGCCCAAACCGACAGCCACCCAGTCAATCGGCTCGGAGGGAGATTCGGC
>CAADGT010000043.1 GCA_900696595.1 uncultured Chloroflexota bacterium | reverse complement strand
GTAGGTGTATGGACCGTGTTTCAGTTCCATTGTGGGGGGCCACCCTCTCAGGTCCCCTACCCGTCGTCGCCTTGGTGAGCCGTTACCTCACCAACTAGCTGATGGGACGCAGGTCCCTCCCAAAGCGCATTGCTGCTTTAGTCATCGGTTTCTAAACCCGAAGACCACATGCGGTATTAGCAATCCTTTCGGACTGTTATCCCACACTTTGGGGCAGGTCACCCACGCGTTACTCACCCGTTCGCCACTAGGACACTCTCGTATTGCTACAAAAGCGCCTCGTTCGACTTGCATGTATTAGGCACGCCGCCAGCGTTCATCCTGAGCCAGGATCAAACTCTCCGCAAAAAATCAACACTCTTGCGAGTGTAAAAGTCACGGAATTGACTGGTTCGTCATCATTACTGTTTCCTATCACTGTTCAGTTGTTAAGGTGCCTGCCATTTGAGCGGGCTGTATTCTACCCGCAGGGTAAACCGTCGTCAAGGTCTTTACAGACTAAAACACCGATGCTTCCTGCTCTTTTGCATCGGTTCATCAGGCTGCAAAACCGCTTCGCTTTGTGTCTCTGATGTGGACGGTTACTCAGTTGTCAATGATCTGTCTGGGAGACGAAATCGTTTGTTGTTACTGGCGAACGGGAATTATACGCATCTGTAATTATTTGTCAATGGATTCAAGACATTTAAACCTTAAAAAATCGCGCGAGTTTTTGGAACGCCGCCGCCTGAGACTCGATCAATCTCACCGCCTCCCCAACCCCGTCTTCGCCTCTTATCCCCTGACCTGTAGCCTGCGCCCGCTCAAGAAGAGCCTTCGACTCCGCCTCAGCCATGGCCTTGACCATCCTCTCCGCCGAAAGTTGATTCACGCGAATCGGCTTGGGCGCTGCCCCAACAGCATGGACTCTGTTTCCCCAAAACGGTTGATCCGCCATGAAAGGCACAACCACCTGCGGAATCCCCGCCCGCAAACCGGCGGATGTCGTCCCAGCACCGCCGTGATGAACGATCATCTTACACTTCGGCAACAACCAATCGTGCGGCGCGGACTCTAGATACAGCAAGTCGCCCGTCGCTTCGCGTTTTACGCTGCCCCATCCCGACAGAACAATGGCGCGATTCTTTGTCCGCTTCAAGGCGGCGCGCATTATCCCGTCAATGTTCTGCGCGTCTTTATGAATCATGCTCCCAAATGAAATGCAAACCGGCGCAGTTCCCGATTCCAGAAACATTTTTAATTCATCCGGCGGCGCATAGGATGTATTGTATGGCAGGAAAAAGTAACCGGCGACGCGCACATGCGGTTCCCAGTCGCTTGAGGGTGGGATCAGGCTCGGGGACCAGGCGCACAGGATCGGGGTCCGGGGGCGAGGCGGGGAATCTTTGAAGGGAGAATAAAGATTTCGCCTGGGCAATCCCGCTTTGCGGCGGACTTGTTCAAATCCCATTTGCGCGGCCAGCATCGAAAATTGTTCCGCTATTTTGTGCGTAAGGCGATTCAAAAAACGGATGCGAAAATCGGGCATGGAGACATGCGGGTAATCGCCGGTTGGGTTGAACATCGGGAATGTTTGAACGTGAACGTCGGGGATGTTTTTTTCGCGGGCAAGCGTATGCGCGCCGACGGCGTGGGTGAAGGAATGAACGATGAGGTCGGCGTTGCGGCAGGCTTCGTCGGTTTGGCGCAAAATGTCCGCTCCGATTTCGATGGCGTGATTCAACAACTCGCGCGCCTGTTTGAAGGGGTTGTATCCTGCGTCGTTCAGGCGGCGGCTGAGTTCTTCGGGGTCGCCCGCCAGCGGAAAGAAAGTTATGCCATGTTCTTCAACAAGGTTTTTGAATCCGGCAGGCGCAGCAAGGATGACGGTATGCCCGCGAGACATCAAGCCGAGAGACAGGGGAAGGAATGGTTGAACGTCGCCGCGAGAGCCGTAGGTGAGAATGGTGATGTTCATTAATAAAAATAACCTGACAGGTTTTAAAAGCCTGTCAGGTCTTTGGCCTCTTAATTCATCTCATGTCTGCCGGACAGCGCCCGCAACAAGGTATTTTGATCGGCGTATTCCAGGTCGCCGCCCACGGGCAAGCCGCGCGCCAGGCGGGTGACCTTGACTCCCATCGGTTCAAGTTGTTGGCGAAGATACAACGCCGTGGCGTCGCCTTCCATGCTTGGATTGGTGGCGATGATGACCTCCCCCCCTCCTCCGCGCGCCACGCGCTCGACGAGTTGCCGGATCTTCAAATCGTCGGGTCCGACGCCTTCGATGGGAGATAACACTCCCTGTAAGACATGATACTTGCCTTGAAAGCCGCCCGTGCGTTCAAGCGCCAAAACGTCCAAGGCTTCTTCAACGACGCAGATGAGGGATGAATCGCGCTTTTGGGATTCGCAAATCTCACAGCGCTCGCGCCCCGCGTCGGTGATGTTGAAACATTCGGAGCAAAAGGCGGTGTTGGCTTTGAGGTTCGCCAGCGCGACGGATAAATCTTGCGCGACGTCTTCGGGTGCGCGAAGCAGATAGAACGCCAGCCGCGAGGCGGACTTGGGCCCAATGCCGGGCAGACGTTCGAGGGCGGTGACGAGGGATTGAATGGATTCGGGGAGGAGCATGGG
>CAADGT010000042.1 GCA_900696595.1 uncultured Chloroflexota bacterium | reverse complement strand
CTCATCGCCGTCACCGCGCCGACTCGGGCATATCCATCCGCGAGATTGTCCGCGATTAGATTGTGGATACTACCCGCCAGCAACGGCAGAATGCCCGTGCCGACGGTGGGATCCCACAGCCAGCGAGCCCACAGCCAGTGTTGGGAGGGGGAGGTGTTGTGTAAAAGTCCAGTGGCGAGTTCGAGCGCGAGTCTGGTATCGAGCGCGTTCAACTTTTCAACGAAGTTCGCCACCCGCGCAGAGGCGGGCGCTTCGCCTTTTAGTAATTGGTTAAAGATGGCGAAGTCGCTTTGCGCAAAGGTATTGGTAATTGTGCGCGCGTTCGCTTTGGTGTGCGCGACAGCGGAAGCGATGTCAGCGAAGGAAGAGGCTAAAGAAACTGAATCAGTTTCAAGTCCACGAAAGAGGCGGGCGTGACGTTCCGCCAATTCATCTGCTATCGCGATCACATCCTCAGGCGCGACTTGTCCCAACGCCTCCTGCAAATTGCTTTGCAGTTCGGGGTCGTCGGGTCCCGTCTTCTGTTTGATGATGTGACTCTGTCGCTGAGGTAACATGGTAAATGGTGATTGGTAATTACTATTTACCAATTACTAATTGCGCCTTGACCAACGACATCGCGCGGGCAGCAGCCAACCCCGCCATCGAAATCGAGTCGTTCAAATCCGCAGGGCCCGCCGCCGCGCCCGCGACGAAAATGCCAGGGACGGAAGTTGCGACGGTATCGAGACCGCCCGCGCCGCCCGCTTCGATGAAGCCATATTTATTTTGTTGCACGCCAAGCGTTTGCGCGATGGCGCGCGTGCCTGCGCTCGGCTCCATGCCGACCGAAAGCACAACCATATCCATCGTCACTTCCATCGGGCGACTCATTGTGGTGTCTTCGCCGCGAATCAAAAGTTGATCGCCCTTCTGCAACACTTCGCTGATCACGCCCTTCACATAATTGACTTTGTGTTGTTCCTGCGCCTTCCAATAAATTTCATTTTCCCAATAACCATACATGCGCATGTCAATATAAAAAATCATCACCCTGCTGTCGGGCAGTTGCTCGCGCAACTCGATGGCCTGTTTGCTGGCAATGCCGCAACAAACCTTTGAGCAATATTCGTTTCCAATCTGGCGATCACGCGAACCCACACATTGAATGAACGCGATTTTCTTCGGCGCCTGTCCATTCGACGGACGCACGACGTTGTGTTCCTTCAACATCTTTTCGAGATCGGTCAACGTAATCACATCGGGAAAGGAATAATAGTTGTAGTATTGCGTGGCGCGACCTGGATCGAAATGCTGGAAGCCTGTGGCGATGATGACCGCGCTCACATTGAGGGACTCGGCGTTGCCGCCCGCTTCAATCTGGACTTCAAAGTTGCCAGCGCTCCCAGACATTCCCTTCACTTCGGCTTGATACTTCACTTGCACATTGGCGTTGCTGGTGACAGCCGACGCGAGTTCGCCCATTGCTTCCGACGCGTCACGCCAGTGATGGGTGAGTTTGGCATAGTTCTCGCGGTCGGGCGTCCCGCCCAAGCGTTCGCGCTTTTCGATGAGAATGACTTCCCCGCCGAGTTCCGCCGCAGACCGCGCCGCTTCCAACCCCGCAGGTCCGCCGCCGATGACTAGAATTTTGTTGGATGACATCTGTGTTCCTCCGAGTCTCGTAATTGGTAATTAGTGATTGGTAATTGGTTCAATTCAAGCAAGAATTAATTACCAGTTACCAATTACCATTTATTTTTTATCCATACACCGCGGGCTTATCTGCGTCTTCCCAGGTAATGCCAGACTTCTGCCCGGCGCGGATGAGCTCAAGGTCGTTCTGGAATTCGTCCCAGTATTTCCGCCAGTTGATCCCGAGTTTATCCAGGAACGGACGCCAATCCGTCGAATGCCAGTGGAACTGAACCACGCGGAAGGGATGCGCTCCCATCGCCAGCGCGGCCACCTGCGCGTCGGAGAGGACGGGAATGCCTACTTTACGGTCATGCGCCTTCGCGGAGAATTGGCTTTTATCGAGCGTGGTCACACAGCCAGTATCGTGCGTTACCGTCAAGTCGGGGTTGACTTCGTTTTTCATCACTTCGATTTTTCGGAGAGTGGAGAAGGAGCGGGTGAAGTCGCGTTGAACCAGCACATGACGGAAGCCGAAGCCGCAGCAATCGAACCAGGTCGAGTAGTCCGCCACGTCAATGCCGAGCGCTTCGAGCGTGGCGGTCACGGTCGCCGTGCGCTGACCGCCATAAATATCGGGGTCATAGATCGCGTCTTCGGCGACGATCTTGTAGTAATGACAGGCGGGGTGAACCGTGGCGCGGATCATGCCCATGTCCACAGTTTGTTTTTCCGCGAACTTATCGCGCATCACATGCACCCATTCGCTGTAGTGGACGATCTCTTCGGGGATGACCAACGGCTTGCCGAGTTTATCCAATATGCGGCGCACTTCGTCGCGCAATTCTTTATGATGAACCAACTGCTCGCGGATTTCCTTGTAATGCCCGTAGGACGTGCCGCAATGGATGAGCGGGAAGTAACCCGTCTCATACGCGGCGGCGAAGTTGCGGCTCATCACCGCGGCTTGCGCGGCGGCGTTGGAGGTCGCCGAAGCGTAATAGTTCCAACCCGTGCAGGAGGTCTGGTCGGTGGGGTCAATGTAATCCAGATTGAATTGGCGGTGCAGCCAAAAAATGGACGATGTGTAGCCAGGGATGTGTCCGCACTGACCGCAGGATTTATGGTGCCAGGTATGCTCCACGGGAATCTTCTTGGTGCGCCCGAACTTTGTCGTCGCTTCCACATAGTTCTCAGGCACGCGCTGGACGATAATTTCCCCCCTGGCTTCGAGTTCAAACAACGCCTCGCGGATGTCGTGTGTCGGCGCGGTTTCTGCATTGGGCGTTACAGCGCGGGATTTTCGCTCCAAAATTTCTTCAACGGTTGTTGTCATGGATTCTCCAGTCATTTTCTGCGTAGCGGACGTTCGCCCCTGGCGCCGTCCGCCGTCGGCGTAAGAGAACGCCGACAACGCAATGGGCAAACCGATAAACCGCAATTACCAATTACCAATCTCCAATTACCCCTCCTCGAGTTCCTCCTGCATCACATCCGCCAATAAATCGTACAAACCTTCGTCAATTTCCTTGATGATGTCCATGTTGCCCGTCTCGAACCAAATTGTGTACAACTCCAACAGCGTCTTGCGGTTCGTTTTCCACGCCGCATCGGTCACGCCGCGCAGGGTGTCCACGGGGATGGCTTTTCTCCACACAGGCATGTTCTTGGAAAATTCCCCCACCCATGGACCCCAATCGGGGAAGAAGTCGGGCTGGAGCATATCGGGCGAGACCTGGTTGCCCTTGAGCATGACCTTGTAGATCACGCGGCTGTAACCTTGCAGAACGTCTTTGGTTTCTTGCAGTCCATTCTTGACCGCCACTTCGCGCAACAGGGTCACAAGTCCGCCAGGGTTGTTCTGGCGCGGACAACGCACGCACGAGAAGCACTGCGCGCAGTTCCAAATATCTTCCGCAATGATGTCGTACACGCGCTCCACGTCCTCGCGCGCCATCGCCTGCGCGATCACGCGCGGAGAGTAATCGTAGAAACGCGCCGAAGGGCAGGACGAAACGCAAATGCCGCACTCGTAACATCCATACAGGAAGTCTTTATAGCGCGGATCATTTTTTACTTCGAGAAAGAGTTTTTCCTTCTCGTCGTACGTCGCTTCGGGGTGACGATCTTGTTTCTTGCCAGGGTTCCAATTTTCTTGTGTGGTGGGCATGTGCCTCCTAAAAAGTAACTGGTATTTGGTAATTGGAGATTTTAAAATGCGAATTCAATTACCAATTACCAATTACCAATTACCAATTACTAATTACCAATCTCCTAATCCATTCATCCGTTATCGTCCGTTGACGACTTTTCTCGCGCCACCGCTTGAAGCAAATCATCCCATTTCGGGACGCCGACAAAGCGCGTCTCGTTGACGAATATCGTCGGCACAGACAGCACATTCGCAGCTTTGGCGATCTCGCGCCCGTTCGCCGTCGCCAAACTGACCAATCTCATCTGCACCTGCGAATCCTGCTCTGCCAATCGCTGAACCATCTGAATCGCGTTCGGGCAGGTGGCGCAGGTAGGGTGGGTGAAGACACGGATTTCAATCATGGTTTTTCGTGCGCATGTGTAAGAGACGCTCTCTAGCGCCAGAGACTATTTCTTAAGTACACGGATTACGCGGATTCTCACGGATAGAACCATTAAAAAAAAATCCGTGTTTGTCCGTGCAATCCGTCAAATCCGTGTACAAAAAGGAGTTGAGAAACACACTCTCAGTCCTCATCGGGGAACTCATATCCTTCGCAGTGGATGCAATCGTCCAGGTTCCTGTCTTCCATGAAACCTTCATACGCCTGCGCCGCGTCCGCGCCTGTGACGAAATCCTTCAAATCGAGCGCGTCGGGCTGAAAGCGGACAACCCAGCCCTTGCGATATGGACTGCGGTTGACCAGCCCCGCGTCCTCCAGCAGCGATTCGTTCCCCGCGACCAGCGTCCCATCCATCGGCGCCCGCAACGGACCCAGCCATTTGGCGCTTTCGACGATGGCGATCGTCTTGCCCTGCTTGTAACGCGCCCCGACAGGGCGAAAACTCACAACAAGGATTCTCCCTGCGGTGGTCTGGGCGACATCTGAAAACCCGAGCGTCACGCTCCCATCCGTTTCAGGTCTCAGCCAGAGATGTTCTTCGATCTTATAGAACAATCCCAGCGGCAACACACAACTGCGGACAGTGGCAATGTTTGACATCACAAGCCCAATTACCAATCACCAATTACTACTCTCTACTCTCTACTCTCTATTCTCTATTCTCTACTCTCTATTCTCTATTCTCTACTCTCTATTCTCTACTCTCTACTCTCTAAAATCCTATAACAGCATCCGCATCGCACGCCATGTCGTTGAACGCCGCGCCGCCGATCATTTCCACCCCTTCGATCATGTCGTCCATGGTGTAGCCGTGCAGGTCGAGCGAGGGCTGACAGACGAGAAAGCGCACGCCGATCTCCGCCGCCTGTTCGATGAAGAACTTCAATTCCTTGCCGCCGCCGCCCTTGCGCGGAATGATGATCTTTTCGCCGTTGCCTTTTGCCACGCATTGCGGACCGTTCATGGTGAAGTAAATGCAAACCTCGTTGTCCATCGCCGCGCCAGCCGTCGCCAAAAAGAAGGGGGTCGCCGTTCTTTCGGGGTCTTTCTCTCCATGCGTTTGCACGTACAAAATCTTTTTCACGTCGGGGTCGTTCGTCTTCCACACGCTCATGCCGCTCTTTCTCCTTTGATTAGTAGGTCGCGCTTCAAGCGTGACTTACGACTTCTATACAAACAACTGCACGTCCGCGTCTGCCGCGTATTCGAGGAAGGTCGCCGCGCCGCCGATCTCACATTCCTTGATGAAGTCCTCGCGCTTGAAGCCGAAGACGTCCATCGTCATCTGACAGCCGATCATGCGCACGTCCAGTTCGATCGCCATATCGCGCAATTCTTCAATGGAGGCGACTCCCTTGTTCTTGAAAGTCTGCTTCATCAACGTGGTCGCTAGCGCCTCAAAGCCGGGGACGTTCGCCATGAGCAGGTTCGGCATGGGCCAGGCGATGTTTTGGAATCCCTCCGGACCGAAGGGCATCTTCATCGGCATGGCGGGGTTGCCCAATGGGGAGACCGAAGCCGAGAGGTCCGGTTTTAGAAGCGTGAGGCCGTAGAAGGTAAAAAAAACGCCCACCTCCCATCCCATCGCGCCGGCGGCGGTCGCGAGGATGAACGGCGGGTATGCCCAGTCGAGAGTTCCCTTGCTTGCGATCAGGGCGAGTCGCTTGGGAGCGTTCGGGTCGGATTTGGACATGTCAACCTCTTTTCTTGTTTATGGCGCAAGATGAATCTTGCGTTACTTCTTCTTTAGATAGAAGATGAACTTGCCGTTTTCTGTCGTCGAACGGAGCAGTTCATTGCCGGTTTGGCGGCTCCAAGCCTCCATATCCGGCGGCGCGCCGGGGTCGGTGGCGATCATCTTCAAGACCTGCCCCGCTTGCAGTTCTTTCATCGCCTTGGACGTTTTCACGACCGGCATGGGGCAGAGCATCCCGGAGCAATCCAACACCTGATCTTCCTTGATCACATCCGTCATTCGAGCCTCCTTTGGAATTTTCCAATGATAATGAATTGACCCGAGTCCTGCCATCCCGCGCGCATGGGATTTTTCCTCCCCCGCGCGGGGGAGAAGCCAATTCGGATATAATGATTCTACGCCTTAACCTTTGATTGGCAAGACCCCGCATGGTCAAAAGCGTCGAGTCACTCTTTCGCGCAAACCGCGTCTTCATCTTTCTGGTTTTTTTCCGCTGGGCGTCCATCGTCCCGGCGTTGTTTCTTTTAAATGCCGGAGCGCGCTTCATCGTCCACCCGATTGCGACGTTCGCGCTTGCCCTGGGCGTCAATATCTTCGTTTCCATCTTCAACCGCCGCCTCAACGGGTTGGTCGTATCGCATCCGATCGCGCTCGGGGCGGATATCCTCGTTTCCGCGGCGCTCCTCGCATTGAGCGGCGGCGCGGAGAGTCCTTATTATCTCTACGCGCTCAGCCCCCTGCTGGCGGGCGCGTTTTTCTTTCAAGCGCGCGGCGCGGTGTTTTCCTCCCTCCTCCATACGTTGCTGTATCTCGCCTTCGTCCTTCCCGCCTCTCAAGAATCGGGCGACGCGGCGTCCATCGTCACGCAACTCGCGGGCATCTGGCTGCTGCCGCTTCTCTTTGCCTATCCATCCACGCTGCTCAAGTCTGTGAATGAGACGACCGCCGAACTCTCGGCGGCCCACCGTCAACTGGAGATCATCCACGATCTGACGGTTTTGTTGCAAGCCGCGCCCGATTTACTCTCTGTTCAAGAGCGCGTCCTCGGCGCGGTCACGACTGAGTTGGGTTTTTCAAAAGCCGTCGTCGCCCTCGTGGACCCCGCCCGCGAAGAACTGGGCGGCTGGCAGGTTTATCCGCCGCAGAATGATTTTCCAAAACCCAACCCGATACCCCTGAAATCTGAAAACGGCGAACTCATCAAATCCCTGCTGACCCGCAACAGGTTCATTTCCGCAAACCAGCCCCTGATCATGGATACGCAGCTCGGCCGCTGGCTCAACAAAAACAGGTGGTTCGTCACGCCGCTTTATTTGAGGGAACACCCCGTTGGAATTTTGCTGGTCGAGGAATCTGGTCTGACGCCCGAGCGTGAGTCGACTCTCATGACGGTTGCGAATCAAGCCGCCCTGGCGCTGGGGACGACGATCCTGTGCATTGACCGCGCCCGACGCCTCGCCGTCGAGACCGAACGCAACCGCATCGCCCGCGACATCCACGACACCGTCGCCCAATCCCTCTTCGGCATTACCTACTCGCTCGACGCCTGCATCTCCATGCTCCCGCAAAAAGCCGAAGATGTGCGCGCTGAACTCATCGAACTGCGCTCGCTCGCCAATTCGGCGCACGACGAAGTCCGCCGCTCCATTTTTGACCTGTGGCCCTCGGCGCTCACCATCGAACTCTTCATGGCGGACCTTACGAATTATGTCAGCAGTTGCTGCCGCCCGCGTTCGTTCAGCATCGTTTTCAGCAATCACGGCGATTTCAATTCGCTTTCCTCCGGTATGCGGCGAACCGTTTACCGCATGGCGCAGGAGGCGCTGGCAAACTCGGCGCGACATTCGGGGGCGAACTCCGCGCGGCTGTGTCTGACCGTTTCGGACGAGGATATCTATCTGGTCGTCTCCGACGAAGGCAAAGGCTTCGACCCGGCCGTCGCCCTCTCGCGCAGTCAGAACCGCGAACACTTCGGTTTGCACGGTATGCAGGAGCGGGTCCGAGCCTTGGGCGGCGAATTCGAACTCGCTTCGCGCCCTGGCGCCGGGACGCGCGTCATGATCACCCTGCCCATCCACAATGGACAACATCATGCCTGACCCCATCCGCATCCTTATCGTGGACGATCATGCCGTGGTCCGCAAAGGGTTGGCAATGGTCCTTCGTCTGGAACCAGGCTTCGAGGTCGTCGGCGAAGCGGAAAATGGACGACTCGGCTTGGAAGCGGCAAAAAAACTCCAGCCGGATATCGCCCTTGTGGATTTGATCATGCCGGAGATGGATGGGCAGGAGATGGCGCTGGCTTTACGGAAGTCGAATCCCGGAATCAAGATCATGATGCTGACCGGCACCGAAGTGGACGACCGCGTCTACGACCTGCTTGCGGCGGGCGTCGAAGGGTATGCTTTGAAGAACATCGAACCGTCAGAGCTGATGCGCGGAATCCATGCCGTGATTCACGGCGAGACCTTCCTGCATCCCGATGTAATGAAAAAAGTGTTGGAACGCATGAAACCCCAGCCCACGCCCGCCGCGTCGTTGACCCACCGAGAGTTGGAAGTGTTGGAATGGATGGCGACGCCCAACACCTACAAACAGATCGCCGCGCATCTTGGCGTGGGCGAGGAGACCGTCCGCACGCACGCCAAGAACATCCTCGAAAAACTGCGTCAGCCCAACCGCGCGCAAGCCGTCCTCGCGGCGATGAAGATGAAACTAATCAAACTGGATGGGTGACGCCCCTTTACGGACCCACCGTGATCTTCACCCAAAACGTCTTTTCCGTTCCGATCGGCACATCCCTTCCCTGCGGGTCGTTGATCGTGAAATAAGCGGTGTACGACCCGTCCGCCATTGGAGCAATCAACTCCACCGAGACTTGAACAGCCTCTTTTAACAACGTCTCCGGTATCGGCGCGGAGAGCGGCGCGTTCATCCTGTCCCCGGCGGCGAACTTAAGAGTGTACCCGTACCAGGGACAACTCCCGTTGTTGATGAATTCCCAGGTCTTGACGAATTTCTGCCCCGGCTTCATCTGAGTCCCGTCGGGGACGGTCACATCGTGGACGAGGACGGCGCTGTCCTCGCAGTTCGGGTCAATCGTGACGCGGAACGTCGGCGTGGACGTCGCTCCCGGCGTGGCTGTGAACGCGGGCGGCGCGTACGCCTCTTTTGTCGGCGCGAGAGTCGCCGTCACAAAATTCGCAGGGACGGGCGTGTTCGGCTTTTCCACCTCAACTGAAATACAGGCGGCAAGCAAGCGCCCAAACACCCACAACAAAAACAAACTTTTCTTACTCATTGCGTCTTAACCACTCGACTACTCAACTATTCGACTACTCAACTATTCGACTACTCAACTATTCGACTATTCGACTATTCAACCATCCAACCACCCAACCACCTCAAAACATCATCATCTGCCCGACCGCCTTCTCGACCGGGTCGCTTACAATTTGTTCCTCGAAGGTTTCGCGGGTCAAAATGGGCAGTTCAAGCAGTCCGCGCAGCGCGCGATATTTGACCAGGCGATGCTTTTTCAAACTCTCTTTTAATGAAGGGTCGCGTTCCTGTTTGTAAGCCGCCAGCGCCGCCCGCCCGCCGGGGATGACGATGACAGTCTGCTCGTCCGCGCGCTCCAACGCGCGGTGAATCAACGCCGACGCCAATACGTAAAACTTTCGCGCGGAACCGCCCTGCTCGAACCAGGTCAAAATGCGACCCTCCTGCTTGGATTTGTAATCGAGCCGCTTCCCGATCTCTTCGATCAGATCGAAGACCTTTTGCATTTCGTCGCGCCGGGCGGCGGCATAATCCTCGCGGCGCAACGTCCAGATTCCCCCATCCTTATCCGCGTAAGAATTCAAGACGGCATAGATCAAACCCTTGGAGGGCGTCATCAAACCGGGGAACTGTTTGTTCAACTCCCCTTCCACTTCGAGATAGATCGCCTCCGGGTTCTTTTGCAAATAAGTCACGACCGCCGCTTCCACCTTGTCCGACAGCGATTCGTCCTGAGCGGAGCGGCGCTGGAGACGCCGCGCAGTCGCAGGACCCCACATCCCCGTATCCACTGCTTCGCCGGACGAATAGTGAGCGAACTCCTTCCCCCCCTTCAACGCTTCTTCCATTGCGTTCTGCGTTTTACGCATGGCGACATCCCACTCATCCCCATCCTGTTTCAACGCGTTCGACTGCGCCAGCGCGATCAACCCCGCCGTGTGAACGTGTAAATATCCCGCCGGTTCTCCGCGCGCGGACAGGAATTCGCGCGCCCCCTTTCGTATCGTTTCGATCTCCAGCGGCGCGGGCGTTGGCTTGCTTCCGCTTTTCCAGAGAACCTGCGCCGGGTCGTGTTCGGTGCGCAATGCGACGCTTTCCAAGACAAAACCCGCCGCTTGCGCCGCCGTCAAGGCCGAGGTCATGAACGGCGCTTCGGGTTCGGGCATAATGCCGAAAACCGGCACGCCGTCCGCAAGCAACTCATTCAAATGAGAGAACATCGCATACAAGGCAGTCGCATTCCACGCCCAATCGTAACGTCTGCGCCGCAAAGCGATCTTATACGGCTCGACCGCCTCCCTGCCCCACAGCCAGCCCGCCCACAACGCCGAAAGAGTCCAGAACGCCTGGTTTGGTCTTGGGATGGAACTGACCACAGCCGTAATGGGAATCTCCCGCTTGACTTCATGCGCCAAATCCTTGAGACGGCCCTCATAGATGACGATCCCGCCCGTCTCCGGGATTTTACGGGGCCACGCCTCGAACGGGACGGGGGAGCCTGATCCTGCAAACAAGCCGACTCCACGCTCGAGCATGGTCCACAGATTCTCCTCGCGGAACTGGTTCGGCGTGGACAACTGCTTCGGGCGCGGACGCCCCGCCGGGTGCGCCCAGAGCGTATTGCCCGCGTCGAACGCCAGCAAAAGCAAAGCCGTCAACGCCCGTTTACGGAGCGTGGGAAGCGTCATCCCATCCAAACGGTTGAGGATCGTGCCGATCGCATACAAGGGGCGCGGAAGATAATGCTCGATGGCTTCCTCGGCGTAGATGCGGTCTTCGTCTTTGAGCGGCGCCACGCGCTCGAACAAGCGGGTGCGATGCAGGGCGTCGGTCGCCGCAATGCGTTTTGCGTTTTCCCGATCGGCGTCGGTCGCAACCCGTTCGCCCGCGTCGCCGCAATGCTTACAGTCATATATCTTTGCGTACGGAGCGTCTTCGCCCCTGCGCCAGAGAAAAGCCCGGGCGTGGGTTTGTGATTCGCATTTTTCGCATTGGGTCAGGTAAAGGGATTGCAGGTGGAGTTCGAGCCTCTCGTCCCCCTTTTTGACCGCGCCCAAATCGGCGAGCGCGGCGGTGAATTCCGATTCGGGCGGCGGGTCGGCGAAGATTTCCAGAAGGAAGCGCGTAATCGGGTTGTTCGCCGTCACCAGCACGCGGAATCCGCTGCGCGCGGCTTCGAGCGCAAGCTTCGGGGAGAATCCGAACGGGTCGAGCAACCAACTACCGGACTTGCCCTGCAAAGCCCCCGAAGGGCGAGCCGCGTCGAAGGGAGGGGCAAGATGCGAGAGCCATCCCGAAACGACTCCATCCTCCAGCGCGGGTAAAAAACGCGAGAGGGGTCCGGCGTCTGCGGGTTTGAATCCGGGGATGTAGGGCTGGGGATTCATCCGGGTGTGCGTCGCGCCGTTGGGTCGGACGCGGCTTCCAAATCGGAGAAGGCGAAGGGGGGGGCGAGTCTCATGGAGTCTGGCGCGACGCGCTTTCGCCCATTGCCTTGCTTATCGCTTTGCGCGGGGCGGCGTTCAAGTCGAAGTCTATGGCGGAAAGCAGGATTTGAATCGCGAGGATGACCGAGAGCGTCGGCAAAATGACCGTGCCTGTCGGCGCGGCGACGCCGAGTTGGGAGTATTGGATCCATTTGATTATGCCGAAGATAAAGCCGAAGAACAGCAGTGGAAAGCCTGTCAAGAGATAGATGGACATCATCGAGAAGTCGAAGATGAAATATTTAAGCGCAATGCGCCGCAGAAATGTGCGCGCAAGTTTGAACGGGAATTCGAACAGGGCGCGGCGGATGGAAAGGCTGGACGATTCGTTTCCATATCTCGCGGGAATGGCGACGTCCTGCACGCAGGCGCCGAGCAGGTATAGATGCGCGAGCATCGAAGTCTCGAAGAAATAGCCTTTGTCCAGCTTGTCAAGCGGGAGTTGGGCGAGAACCCCGGCGCGGATGGCGAAGTAACCGTTGGTCGGGTCGAAGATGTTCCAATACCCGGTGGCGGCTTTGGAGAGAAAACTCAAGCCGAGGTTGCCGATGCGCCGGACGAACGGCATTTGCCGGAGCGAATTAAAATCGCGGAAGCGGTTGCCCTTGGCGTAATCGGCTTCGTTTGCGATCAGGGGCGCGATCATGGCGGGGATGTAAGCCGGATCCATCTGCCCGTCGCCGTCCACCTTGATCACGATATCGCTTTCGAGTTCGAGCGCCTTTTTGAAACCGGTGATCATTGCGGCGCCCACGCCCTTGTTCTTTTCATGACGAATCAGCGTGATGCGTTTGTCCCTCCGGGAGGCGGCGGTCACGAGTTCCGCGTTTGAGTCGGGCGAAGCGTCGTCCACCACGATGATCCAGCGCGCAAAATCGGGAATCGCCTTGAGGACGGCTTGAATTTCCCGTTCCGTCCGATAGGCGGGGATGACGACCGCGACCTTGAACCGCGCGAGATCCATGCTCAAGATTGTAATCGAAATGGTGATAGAATCGTTTCAAGGAGAACAGTCATGGCATCCGGGGAACGCATTCTCATCGTCGAAAGCGATCCAGATATCGCCGATTTGATCGGCAGGCAGGCGCTTAAGCCGCTCGGCTACCAGGTGCATGTGGTGGGAGACGCAGGCTCCGCGATCAAGTTTGCGGTTCAAACTCCGCCGGATCTGATCCTCGCCAACATCAACCTGCCCGGTTTGAGCGGGAAGGACCTGCTGGCGGCGCTCAACTCCCAGAACGTCAAATCCCCGATCGTGGTCGTCGCCGAAAAGGGACAGGAACACGATGCAATTCAAGCCTTTCGCCTCGGCGCGACGGACGTCCTCTTCTGGCCCCTGCGCGACGCCGAAGCGGTCTCCATCGTCGAGCGCGCCCTGCGCCAGACGCAGGAGGCGCGCGAACGGCAAAAACTCGACCGCCAGTTGAAAGCCGCCAATGACGAATTACAAAAGCGGTTGCGCGATATGACCGCCATCCTTTCGATTGCCAAGGCGGTCACCTCCGTCACCGACCAGCGTTATCTCTTCGACCGCATTCTCGAGAGCGCCGTGCAACTGGGCGAATCGGACATGTGCTGGCTGTTGCTGCGCGAAGAAAAGGGCAACCAATATCTCCTGCGCGCCCAACGCGGGTTGCCCGAAGCCTGGGCGAAGAAAATGAACCAGCCGATGGACGACGGCATCAGTTCGCTGGTGGCGCTGTCCGGCGAGAGCCTGTTCATGAACGGCGCGCCGTTGCAAAAGTTCAAGATCGCCGCGCTGGGCAAAGCCGCCGGGGTGATTCCCATCAAGATCAAAAACGAGGTCATCGGGTTGATGATCGTGGCGCGCAAAGCCGACCGCGAGTTCACCCGCGATGCCCAGATCATGCTCGAAGCCATGGCGGATTACGCCTCGATCTCGCTCGTCAATGCGAGATTGTTCCGCGCCCTCGAGCAGACCGCAGAGAACGCCCGCGCCGGGGAAAAGTCGCGCTACGCTTCGCTGGAATCCCTGCGGAAATCCATCCGCGCCGAGGCGGAGGCGGCGGTCTATCCGCTCAACCTGACGCTGACCGAGATGCCCGGCGCGCTCAACCCGGAGCAAAAGAAGGCGCTCGAAAGCGTCAAGGCGTCGCTCGAACGCCTGTTGCGCTCCGCTGAAAACACGGTGATCCCGCCGAAATAAGATTTTTCATACCATGACAAAACCCGACCTGATCCTGATCGCAATGGACGATTCGCCCGCGCTGGATACGATGGCAAAGTCTCTCGGCGCTTCGGGGTTCGAGGTCTTGCTGGCGCGCACCCGCGCCGAATTGGAAAAGTCCGCGCAAGACGTCATTCCGGCGCTGATGATCGTTGGGGAGACGCTGGGCATATCGAACGGGTTCGAGATCTCCGCGAGGCTGTTGGAACGCTTCCCCACCATGCCGATCATCCTGTATTCGGAGGAACATTCGCCCGACCTTGCGGAGAAGGCGCTGAAGGCGGGCTTGAGCGGTTTCATCCATGAGCCGATGAAAACAAACGAAGTCGTCGGGGAGGTCAGGCGCAGTTTGAAACGCGCGCGAAGCCTGGGAGATTGGGTGCGGCGCGAGGTCAAACGCACGACCGCCACGCTGGAGCAAAAGGCGATGATCTCCGAAGCGGAGCGGGTCAAACTGGAGGCGATCGTCTCGAACATCCAGGATGGCGTGCTGGTCCTGGACGAACACCATCACATCCTGCTTGCCAACCGCACGATCCATGAAACTTTTAACCTGAACGGCGCGCCGATTGTCGGGCGGTTCGTCAAGGACGTCATCCCGAACGCGGACCTGAGCGCGTTGATAGACCGCGCGCGCGACGGCGCGTTGAAATATCACGAGATCAACTTCGACGACGGGCGCGTGTTCAACGCCCAATACACTCCTCTGCCGCGCATTGGCAGCGCCGTGACCATGCAGGACATCTCCTACCTCAAGGAGATCACCCGCCTGAAGAACGATTTCATCCATACTGTCTCGCACGACCTGCGCTCGCCGCTGACTGCCATCCTCGGTTATATGGAGTTGATCGAGCGCGTGGGGGCGCTGAACGAATCCCAGCGCGATTTTCTGGGGCGCCTGAACGCCAGCGTCCAGCACATGACCGGGCTGGTCAACGAATTGCTCGACCTTAGCCGGCTTGAATCCGGGTTCGATACGCGCCGCGAACATGTGGACATCCGCAATGTGGTGGAATACTCCCTGACCGTGCTGGACAACCAGATCAGGAGGCGGAACATCCGCCTTACGCGCGAATTTTCAGACGACCTTGAACCCTTGCGCGCCAACCCGATCCGCATCCGGCAGATGGTAGACAACCTGATCGGGAATGCCGTCAAATACACGCCGCCGGGCGGGAGCGTGAGAGTGAGCGCGTCCATGCAGGAGGATCAGGTCATCCTGCGAGTCTCGGATACCGGCCCGGGCATTCCGCCGGAGGAGCAAAGCCGCGTCTTCGAGAAATTCTTTCGCGCTTCGAACCGTCCCGAGGACGCGGAGGGATCGGGGCTGGGGCTGGCAATCGTCAAATCCATTGTGGAGAGCCATCAGGGGCGGGTCTGGGTCGAATCCAAGATCGGCGCCGGTTCGACCTTCATCGTGCTGCTTCCCGCGCATGAGTGACAACAACCTTTAGCGGCCCGCGTCCGAATCGCCCGGGGATTCGCGGCGAGCGAATAAGCGAACCATTAAAGCGCCGCGCCAGTTTCATGGTAAAAGTGGGGATATGCAATTCTTTCAACGCCGCGACCTTTTTTGGGGGCTTGCGCTTTCCCTTCTGCTTGGGGCGGGATTTTCCGCGCTTCAGCCGGGGGATTGGTTTATCGGACTCCTCGGTTTTTCCTTTCTCTTTCTTCTTTCCTTCTTTCTCCTTGCTTCGGCAAGCCGCTGGGGCGGACAAACTGGAAGTTTGTCCTACGCGGCTCGCGGGGCTGGACAAACTAAAAGTTTGTCCTACATGGTGGCGCTGGCTTTTATTTTGCGGCTGGCGGGCGGAGTGACGACCTATCTGGCGTTGCCGGTTTACGGCCACGCAGGGGATGAGGAGCAGGCGGCGGGCTTCACCTATACGGATGCCTATCGCCGCGACGCGCAAGCCTGGGAACTGGCTTCGTCCGACCGCCCGATTTTGGACGCCTTCAACAGCCGCTTCTCCTCCGACCAGTATGGCGGGTTGCTGGCCCTGTGCGCTTTTCTCTACCGTTATCTTTCCCCCGACGCGCATCGGACTTTACTGCTTGTGATAATGTCCGCGTTGATGGGGGCGCTGGGAGTCCCGTTTTTATGGAAGGCGGCAGATTTGCAGTGGGGCGAAAAGGCGGCGACGGCTTCCGGCTGGATTTTCGCGCTCTATCCCGAAAGCGTCCTGCTGGGCGGAGTCCCCATGCGCGAGCCGTACCTGCTGGCGTTCAGCGCGTTTTGCCTGTGGGGGTTTGTGTCATTGCGGGCGGAGCGACACATGCGCCGCAGTACGGCGGGCAATCTCCCCCCTGAAACCGGGAGGTTGCTTCGGGAAGAACGCCCTCGCAACGACATATTTGAGAGCGATAAAAAACCGTTGCTCTGGCTTGCGCTTGGAATTTTTGGGATGTTGCTCGTCTCGCCGTCTGTGGCGCTGGTCACGCTCGTCATCCTCGGCGGGTGGATGTATTTCACCAGCGAACGCGGACGTTTCCCCTGGCAGGCGGCGGTCTTGCTTGCCGTCGTTTTTATCTCCGGTCTTTTCCTGCTATCGTCCGCATTGGATCGCGGCAACCTCGGCGGAGGCGGCCCGCTGGGCGTGATTCAAAATTTCATCCGCGAGTCGTTGAAGTGGAACGCCTTCAAGATCGAAGAAGGCTCCGGCTGGGTGCAGAAACTCTTCGACGAAATGCCGGATTGGATGCAACTTCCCTTTGTGATGCTCTACGGAGTCCTGCAACCCGTCCTCCCGGCGATTCTCATCGCGCCGACGACGATTGTCTGGAAGGTCATCGGAATCCTGCGGGCGCTGGGTTGGTATGCAATGCTCCCGGCGTTGATCCTCGCCTTCTGGTCAGGACCCGGCCCGGGCGCGGAGTCGAACCGCGCGGAGCGCAGAATCCAAAAATGGCTGAGTCTCATCGTCTGGGCGTGGATTCTCTTCACGGCGTTGCGCGGCGGCGGCGATCAATGGGACAACCCGCGTTATCGCGTCATCCTGTTTGTGTGGCAGGCGATCCTGGCCGGGCAGGTTTGGGTCTGGCGGCGCGAGACCCGCTGGTTCGGGCGCGTGATTGCGATGGAGATTGTTTTGGTGGCGGTCTTCGCGCAATGGTATTTGAATCGCTATCTGCATCTCGGCGGGCAATTGCCGTTTGCGTGGATGGTGGTTTTGATTTTGGCGGCGTGGGTTTTGATCGCGGCGTGGGGCGTGTGGCGTGACCGCGCGTATCGTGTATAATTCAGCGACTGAATTTTGAAGACAGGAGAATCAATGCCTACAGCGCTTATCACAGGAATCACAGGTCAGGACGGTTCGTACCTTGCCGAACTCCTGTTGTCAAAGGGTTATAAAGTGGTTGGGATGGTGCGCCGTTCCAGCACGGTGAATTTTGAACGCATCGAACATTTGTTGGACGATATCACCGTCTTGCAGGGCGATTTGCAGGATCAGGGTTCGCTTCTTTCGCTGCTCGAAGAATACAAACCGACCGAAGTTTACAATCTTGCGGCGCAGTCCTTTGTGCCGACTTCGTGGAACCAGCCCGCGTTGACCGGCGACGTGACCGCGCTGGGCGTGACGCGCATGTTGGAAGCCATCCGCTTTGTGAACCCGAAGATTCGTTTTTATCAGGCGTCGTCGAGCGAGATGTTCGGCAAGGTGCTGGAAGTGCCGCAGAAGGAATCGACTCCGTTTTATCCGCGCAGTCCGTATGGGGTGGCGAAGGTGTACGGACATTGGATCACCGTCAACTACCGCGAGTCGTTCGATATTTTTGCCACGTCCGGGATTTTGTTCAACCACGAAAGCCCGCGCCGCGGATTGGAATTTGTGACGCGCAAGATCACCGACGGCGTGGCGAAGATCAAACTTGGCAGGGCGAAGGAACTGCGGCTCGGCAACCTCGACTCCCAGCGCGACTGGGGTTTTGCGGGCGATTACGTCCACGCCATGTGGTTGATGCTGCAACAGGAGCGCCCCGATAATTACGTCATCGGCATGGGAGAGACTCATTCGGTGCGCGAATTCTGCGAGATCGCCTTCTCGCACGTCGGCTTGGATTACAACGAATATGTGAAGGTGGACGAAAAATTCTACCGCCCCGCCGAAGTGGACTTGTTGATCTCCGACCCGTCGAAGGCGCGAACGCAATTAAAATGGGAACCCGCCGTGACCTTCAAGGAACTCGTGACGATGATGGTCGACTCCGACATGGCGCGGCATCAGAAAACGAATTAAGTAAAGTGACAGTCGCCTGGCAGGGACTGTCACTTGTTTTGTTTATGACTGCATCCCGGTTTTTGAAACACAAAGAGTTGCCCTCCTGGCTTCCGTATTTATTGGCGGGGTTGGGGGCGGTTCTTTATTTAATCCGGGCG
This sequence comes from uncultured Chloroflexota bacterium, assembly GCA_900696595.1. Lineage (GTDB taxonomy): Bacteria > Chloroflexota > Anaerolineae > Anaerolineales > Villigracilaceae > Villigracilis. Next base: position 16,356 of record CAADGT010000042.1, on the reverse strand, counting down.
GCGGTTTACGCGCACACCACCGTCAGCAGTCTGGACGAAGGCTCGTACCTCATCAAAGGCATGTTCTATCTCAACGGGACGTATCAGCCCTTCGAGCCGTACGGTCCGTTGACGAACAAAGCCCCATTTGCGTTTCTCATCCCCGGACTGGCCGAATATATTTTCGGCGCGGGCTTGCGCACCGGGCGTTACTTCTCCATCTTCCTCGGCTTGTTGACGCTTCTCGGAACGTGGATCGCCGCCCGCCGCTGGGCGGGGAATTGGCTGGCGGCTTTCGCCGTCTGGGTCTTTGCGCTCAGCCCGATGATCGTCAAACTGCACGCGCGCGCCGTCTCCGAAGTCATCATCGCCTGCATGTTGGCGTGGCTCTGCGTCCTCGCGCTCGACGAAAAAAAATCGAACTGGAGAATCGTCCTCGCTTCGATTCTTGCGGCGGTGGCCGTCTTCACCCGTCAGAACATGGCGCCGTTGTTGCCGTTTTTGATTCTTTACGTTTACTTCCAACACGGCAAACGCGCCGGGGCGCTGTCTTTCGTAGCGGGTTCAATTGCCCTCATCGTTTTCCACCTCTTCTACTGGCCGCGCGTCATGACGATCTGGACGCCGTGGCTGCCCGAGGCGCTCACGCCCTTCCTCGATACGTTCCGCATCCCCACCGACTCCGTCCCGATCTGGGACCCGAACATTGATTTTTGGAATCGACTCAACGCTTTTTTTCAGGGGATTCGCTATCACTTCATCCCGATCGTCGGCAGTTTCTTCGGCTTGATTCTCCTCCCGCCTCGTTCTCAGTGGAAGTCTGTTCCTGCCATGCGGACGGCTTTTTTCCTCGCCCTCAGTTTTTTCTCGCTCGTCCTCATGCACGGCTGGGCGGCGCTGGCGAGTCAATACGAAAGTTACTCGTGCGTTTTCTGCTTCTCGAACTACCTCGGCTTCTTCGACCCGCTCGGAATCCTTTTCTTCGTCGTCGTCTTCGCCCACGCATGGAATCAAAACCCGAACCGGGTTGTGAAGATCATTTCGGTCCTGGCGGTCATCCTCGTCGGGACGGGAATCGGTTACTCCCTTTTCGAGTTCGTCGGCGGCGGGTTGCTCAACCTGCCGGTCGTCCCGCGCATCCGCTCCGGCGGCTTGGGCTTCATCGCCATCGTGGACGCGCTAACTCAGGGACTCGACCTGCCGCTCGTCGCCGTCAAACGCTGGATCAGTTCCATCCTCGGCTTGCTGGCCGCCTTCTGCGTTTTGCTTTTTACATTTCTCTTCTCAAAACGCAAACAAACCCGCTTCGCTCCCGCCCTCGCCAACTCGTTCCTCATCGCCGGGTTTCTGCTCTCTCCCCTCCTGCACCTCGGCGAAAGCCGGTTGGACTGCCCCAACACCGACATCATCCGCGATCACGAAGAACTGGGCGCATACCTCGCCGCGATCATCCCGCCCGATAGTCTGGTATATTGGGACGGCGGCAACGCCTTCACGCCGATGCTCTACGCCCCGCAGGCGCGCATCTTCCCGCCGCAGATCAACGACGGCTACACCTTTCACATCGGCGGCAACCCGGACGTTCTCTACTCCTTCAGCCACTGGAACGGCGAACTTGCCGGACGCTGGCGCTCTGAAGCCGATATCTTCATCATCGAAGCCAAACGCTACGCCGACTGGAAGGACTTCCTCGCCCCGCAGGAATTTCAGGAATTTGCCAGGCCCCCCGCCTCGCAGTCCTGCAACGAAGGCGCCGAACTCAGGATATTTCAACGACTGCCATGAATCTTTCGCTTATCGTCCCGGTCTATAACGAACAGGATAACCTGCCCCTGCTATTTGAAGCCATCGCCGAAAGCATGAACGCCCTGGGTCAAACCTGGGAGGTCATCTACGTGGACGACGGCTCGCGCGACAACAGCCTCTCCGTCCTCAGCGAACAGGCGCAAAAAGACCCCGAACATACGCGCGTGGTCTCCTTTCGCCGCAACTTCGGGCAGACGGCCGCCATCGCCGCCGGGCTGGACCATTCGCGGGGCGAGATCATCGTCCTGCTCGACGCGGATTTACAGAATGACCCGCGCGACATCCCCATGTTGTTAAAAAAACTCGACGAAGGCTACGACCTCGTCAGCGGCTGGCGTAAACAGCGCAAGGACAACGCCATCACCCGCAACTTCCCCTCGATGATGGCGAACAAGATCATCTCGCTCGTCACCGGCGTGGAACTGCACGATTACGGATGCACGCTCAAAGCCTATCGCCGCGAAGCGCTGGAAGGTTTCCGCCTGTACGGCGAGATGCACCGCTTCATCCCGGTCTTCGCGCATTCGGTTGGCGCGCGCATCACGGAGGTCGTCGTCAACCACCAGCCGCGCCGCTTTGGCAAGACCAAGTACGGGCTGGAGCGAACCGCGAAGGTCATCCTCGACCTCTTCACGGTTAAATTCCTCGTCAGTTTTTCATCCAAACCCATTTATCTTTTCGGCGGCGCGGGCGGGATTTTAATGATCATCAGCGCCATGATCATGATCTATCTCTTTGTCCGGCGCATTTTCTTCCTCGTCGGCGTGACCGGCTCGCCGCTCTTCCAGACCAGCGTCATGTTCTTCATCCTCGGCTTTCAATCCATGCTGATGGGGCTCATCGCCGAATTGCTTGTGCGCACCTATCACGAATCCCAGCGCAAGCCGACCTACACCGTGCGCGCCAAAATCAACCTCAAAGATGATTAAGCGACTGCGTGAAAACCGCCAGACTGTCATTCGCGGGTTGGGCAGCGTTCTGGCGCTGGCGCTGTTGTTGATCCTGATCCGCGAAGAGGGGGACGGCGAACTTTTCTCCGCATTGCGGCGCGTCTCTTTCGGATATTTTCTGCTTGCCGCGCTGGCGCTTCTCGCTTCGCGCCTGTTCGCGGTTGCGCGCTGGCATCTCCTTCTGAGATCGGCGGGACTGGATATATCCTTCCTGCGCTCCGCCATGTTGACCTTTACCGGAAATTTTTCCTCCAATTTTTTGCCGACCACCATCGGCGGGGATGTGGCTCGACTGGCGGGCGCGATGCAACTCGGCTATGATCGCGCCGTCTGCCTCGCCTCGCTCGTCGCCGACCGGTTGCTCGGGATGACCGGAATGGCGCTTGCCCTGCCTTTGGGTTTGATTCCGGCTCTTTCGCTCGACGGCGGGGTTGCGCAATCCGTCGCCTTTTCCGCCCTGATTCAAAAAGGCAGGGATTTCATCCGGCGTACGCTCGAGTCGCTTTCGATCTGGCTGAAGAAACCGGCGACGCTGTTCTCTTCGCTTCTTGCCACGCTTGGCAATCAAGCCTTTATCTATCTCGCCATTTATCTCCTGCTTCAGGGCATTGACCATCATATTGACTACTGGCTGGTGGCGGGCATGTACACGCTGACCTATTTTGTCACGCTCATCCCCATTTCGATCAACGGCTTGGGCGTGCAGGAACTTTCGATGACCTTCCTGCTCGCGCAACTGGGCGGCTTGACCTCCTCCGAAAGCGCGACAATTGCCTTGTTGACCCGCGTCCTGTTCATCATTGCCAGCCTGCCCGGCGCGTTCTTCCTGCCGTCCATTCTGGCGGCGATGAAAAAGGCGTAACGCAAACTTCAGTTTGCGCTCTGGGGGGCAAACTGAAGTTTGCCGTACCCAAAAATTCATTTATGGAATCGATCTCTACGAAAAAATTTTTGCAAACGTGGCTGTGGGCGCTGGCGGTCGTCGGCGCGTTGGCGATTCTCCAGACGATTCAACGGACGCATGAATTGGAGATCGCCCTCTTCCGCTCGAAGTGGATCGGGCTGGTCGGAGTCTTTGGCATTGCTTCTCTCGGTTGCATCTGGCTTTCGCTCTCCCATTTTCTTGACATCATCGCAATCCGCCTCGAAAATAAAACAACCCACGCCTCCAACCCATTACGAATTACGTATTACGCATTACTTATCCTCGCCTGCCTCGCCGTCCCCTTCGTCCGCCTCTACGTCTTCGGCTCCATCCTCCCGCAAACCATGCCGATTCTGTGGGTCTTCCTGTGGGCGGGTTTGATTCAGACGATTTCATTGAAACGACTCCGCAAAATGGAGTGGACGACCGCCTTTGCAATTGTAATTTTGACTCAAGGCGCGCTCTATCAAACCTGGGGCATCTTCGCCGCGACTTCGGCCAATCCCTTCTCGATGGGATATTCCGAAGCGGGGCGGCATTATTACGCTTCGTTGTTCTTCTCTCAAAAACTTTACGGGATGGAGTTGCCGCTTCCCTTCCTGCACCCGTCCCGTTATCTGCTCCTCTCCATCCCCTTCCTCGTTGACGGTTTGCCGCTGTGGGCTCATCGCCTGTGGCAGGCGCTGTTGTGGTTTGGGCTGACGCTCGGCTCGGCATATTTCCTTGCGCGGCGGATGAAGTCAGGCGCGGGCGCGACCATCGTGATTACAGCATGGGCGTTTTTGTTCTTCCTGCAAGGCGCGGTGTATTATCACCTGCAAGTGATGGTGATTTTGGTCCTGGCGGGCGTGTCGGTCAAACATCCCTGGCGGTCGCTGTTCTTTATCGTTCTCGCCTCGATTTGGGCGGGAATCAGCCGCGTGAATTGGTTCCCGGTCCCGGCAATGTTGGCGATTGCGATTTATGTTTTGGAGACGCCGATTCACAGCCCCGGCGGCGGGAGCGGTGGAAATTGGACATATTGGATCATTCCATTCGTATGGGGAATCAGCGGAGTCGTTGCCGCGCTCGTCTCGCAATTTACCTATATCCAGATTTCCGGCAACGCGGATGCGGCCGCTTTCGGTTCGAGTTTCACTTCGGATTTGATCTGGAGTCGTTTATTGCCGAACGAAACCTTCCCAATGGGAATCCTGCCGGGGATATTGCTCGTTTCCGCGCCTGCGTGGATCGCGGTTTATCAGATGGCGCGCAACAATAAGGCGGCGATTCATCCCTTGCGCTGGGCAGTGTTAACCTCCATGCTGGCTATGTTGTTCGTCGGCGGGGCGGTGGTCAGCACGAAGATCGGCGGCGGCGGGGATTTGCACAACATGGACGCGTACCTGGTCATGCTGTCAGTGTTGGCAACTTTCATTTGGACGAATCAAGCCGGGGCGGAGGCAGAGGCGAAGCCGATGATGGGGAGAGTCGGCTGGGGCGCGGTAACGGCCGCTTTGCTGATTCCGCTTGGGTTTGCGATCCGGCACATCGGCTTTTATCCTTCCTTTGATCAGGCTGCGGCGGAAAAGGATATTCGATCTTTGCAGGATGCGCTCGACGACGGCGGCGCGGTTTTGTTCGTGACCGAGCGGCAGTTGATCACGTTTGACTATCTTCACGGCGTAACGCTTGCGCCCGAGTATGAGCAAAGCGAGTTGATGGAGATGGCTATGTCGCGCAACCGCCCATATCTTGAGGCGTTTTACGGCGATCTCGAAGCGCGGCGTTTTGCGTTGATCGTCGCCGAAGATCAGAAGTTTACGACTCAAAAAGCGGGCGCGTTCGTGGAGGAGAATGTGGCGTGGGTGCGTTTTGTGGGCGCGCCGTTGTTGTGCAATTACAAGCCGGTCGTCACGCTGACTGCGAACAATTTGCAGGTCTTCGAGCCGCGCCCAAAACAGGCGGAATGTAGGGACCCCTTCGCGGATTGACATGCGCATCCTGACGATCATCCACGAATTTCCGCCCATCGGCGGCGGCGGCGGGCGGGCCGCGTACGACATTTGTTGCGAGCTTGCGGCGCGCGGGCATGAGACGACGGTCTTGACCGCGCACATGGACGGACTGCCGCGCGATGAAATGCTGGAGGGGTTTCGCCTTGTGCGGATTCCTTCGAAGCGGACGGAGGCCTTCTCCGCCAGTTTTGCGACGATGCTGGCCTTCGATCTGGCTGGACTGTGGGCGGGTCTGTCCCTCATTTGGCGTTTTCGCCCCGACGTGATTCATACGCACTTCGCCGTTCCGGCGGGCGCGCTGGCGTTTGCGTTATCCGCATTGACGGGCGTTCCGTATATTTTGACGGCGCATCTCGGCGATGTGCCGGGCGGCGTGCCGGAGAAGACCGGGCGCTGGTTCAGGTGGTTGATGCCGTTTACGCATCTGATTTGGAAGCGGGCAAGGCATGTCGCGGCGGTGAGCGAGTTCACCCGTCAACTGGCGTTGAAGCATTATCCGGTGGAGATTCGCGTCATCCCCAACGGCGCGGATTTTACGCATGTGGTCACGGACAAAATTAAAGCGAACGCGCCTCCGCGCATTGTGTTTGCGGGGCGGTTTGTTTCGCAAAAGAATCCGCTGGCGATTGTGCGGGCGTTATCCATGCTCGCGGATTTGGGTTGGACTTGTTCGATGCTGGGGGATGGTCCCCTGTTCGACGAGGTGAAGGCGGAGATCGAGAAGCGCGGATTGGCGGAGCGTTTTCACCTGACGGGCTGGGTCACGCCCGCCGATGTGCTGGATGAATTTTCGCGCAGCGATATTCTCTTCATGCCGTCGTTTTCGGAAGGACTGCCGGTCGTCGGCGTGGACGCGCTGATGAAGGGATTGGCCATTGTGGCAAGCAGGATAGGCGGATTCCTCGATCTGGTGGATCCGGATCGAAACGGGTATCTGGTCGGGGTCGAGGATGAGGCGGGTTTTGCATCCGCTTTGCGGGATTTGCTTTCAGACCGCGAGCGTCTGTTGAAGTTCCGGCAGGCGAGTCTGGAAAAGGCGAAGGCTTTCGAGATCGGCAGGATCGTGGATCAATATGAGGAAATGCTGGGGGAGGCGACATCGTAGGGGCGACCCTTCTTTGCAAAATAAGGTTCTGTGGGAAGTTGAGCGGGTCGCCCCTGCAATTTCCATAGGGGAATCGTAGGGAAGCCCAGCCCGGACTCGGCTTGACTCTATGGGGGAATTGTGCGAGAATTCAAAAACTGAATGCTCGCATGAATACAAAGATCAAACCGCATGAATACGCCCTGCTGGACGAGATCGCGCAGGATTCGCTCGTCACGCAGGCCAGCCTGTCCAAACGCCTCGGCATCGCCGTCGGGAGCGTCAACTGGTACATCAAGCGCCTTGTCACGCGCGGCTGGGTCAAGGTTTCGCACCTCGACCGCACGCGCCTGCAATATGACCTGACACCGGAGGGCATGAAGGTCTTCACGCAACGCGCCATGAATTACGCGCGCGATTCGCTCAAAATCTACGGCGACCTGCGGGACAAGGCAAAGGTTCTGGCAGACGAACTGAATCAAAAAGGGGTGAAGGCGGTATATCTCAACGGCGACGATCCAATCATGGATATTTTGCGCCTGACCTGCATCGAAGCCGGGTTGAAGATCAGCGACCTGCCCGAAGACTGCGTGCTTGAATCCGATGGGCGCGGGTATCGCGTGCGCGAAAATAAATAAAAAGGAGCCCAGGTTGAAAAATTTTGCGGTCATTGGTGTGGGCGGCTATATTGCGCCTCGTCACCTGCGCGCCATAAAGGATACTGGGAACTGCATTGTCGCGGCGACTGATCCCAAAGATTCGGTTGGGGTGTTGGATCAATATTCTTACGACATTAAATTTTTTTCCGAGATCGAACGCTTCGACCGCCATCTCGAAAAACTGCGGCGCGGACCGGAAGCGGATCACGTTCATTATGTTTCGGTCTGCTCGCCGAACTATTTGCACGACGCGCATTGCCGCCTTGCCCTGCGCGTCGGCGCGGACGCGATCTGCGAGAAGCCGCTGGTGATCAACCCCTGGAATTTGGACGCGCTGGAAGAGATCGAAGCGGAGACGAAGCGCCGGGTCTTTACCGTCTTGCAGTTGAGAGTCCACCCAAGCCTGATGCAACTCCGCGAGTCTTTGCAAACCTCAACAGCGACGCACGATGTTGAATTGACCTATATCACCAGTCGCGGGCCGTGGTATCAGGTTTCGTGGAAGGGCGATCCTGAAAAATCGGGCGGCGTGGCGACGAATATCGGCATCCATTTCTTCGATTTATTGATGTGGCTTTTCGGTTCAGTCAACGGCGTCAGGGTCTATCACTCCGACCATGAGCGCATGTCCGGCTTCATCGAGTTGGAACGGGCGCGCGTGCGCTGGTTTCTTTCTGTTGATAAAAACGACCTGCCGGAGCAGGCGAAGGAAAACAATAAAACCACCTATCGCTCCATCACAGTGGACGGCAGGGAGATCGAATTCTCGGAGGGCTTCACCGACCTGCACACGAAGGTCTATGAAGAAACCCTCGCCGGGCGCGGGTTTGGAATTGCGGACGCGCGCCCCTCGGTGCAGTTGACGCACGATATCCGCAAAGCGGAAATTTCGCCGGTGGATGCGCTGGCGCATCCGTTATTGAAGAAATAAATATGACCGATTATTTTGTGCATGAATCCAGTTATGTAGACGAAGGCGCCGAGATCGGCGCGGGGACGAAGGTCTGGCATTTCTGTCACGTCATGCCGCGCGCGAAGATCGGCGGGCGTTGCAACATCGGGCAGAATGTGCTGGTCTCTTCGGATGTGACGATTGGGACGAATGTAAAGATACAGAACAACGTCTCGCTTTATACCGGCGTGATCGTGGAGGACGACGTTTTTTTGGGCCCTTCGATGGTGTTTACAAACGTGGTCAATCCGCGCAGTCACGTCAGCCGCAAGGATGAATACAAAACCACGCGGGTAAAGAAAGGCGCGTCCATCGGCGCGAATGCGACGATTGTGTGCGGGACGACGCTGGGACGCTATTGTTTCGTCGGCGCGGGCGCGGTGGTGACGAAGGACGTCCCGGATTACGCGCTGGTTTATGGAAATCCGGCTCGCGTGCGCGGGTGGGTCTGCCAATGCGGCGAGGGCTTGAATTTCGAGGGCGGGCGCGCCGTCTGCTCGAAGTGTGGGGACGCTTACAGGAAACAGGATCAGGTTGTAATTCCAGAGAGAGAGGCGAAGCATGATTCCGTTGGTTGACCTCACGGCGCAATATCATTCGATCAAAAAGGAAATGGACGCGGCGGTTCTATCCACGCTGGAGTCGGGGCATTTTATTCTCGGCCCGCAAGTGACGAAGTTCGAGGAAAGCGTCGCGGCGTATCTGGGCGTCAAGCACGCGATCGGTCTGGCTTCCGGCACAGATGCGCTGGTGATCGCGTTGCGCGCGTTGAATATCGGCGATGGCGACGAAGTCATCATCCCGGCTTATACGTTTTTTGCGACTGCGGGAAGCGTGATGTCTGTGGGCGCGCAACCTGTGGTCGTGGATATTGACCCGCAGAGTTATCAGATGGACGCGAATAAGATCGAAGCGGCGGTCACGCCGAAGACGAAGGCGATCATCCCGGTTCATTTGTACGGACACCCATCCGACATGAATCCGATTTTGGAGATTGCGCGCAAGCATGATTTGAAAATCATCGAAGATAACGCGCAGGGATACGGCGCGGAATATCTTGGCAGGAAGACCGGCGCGATGGGCGATGTTGGTTGTTTGAGTTTCTTCCCGACGAAAAACCTCGGCGCGTATGGCGACGGCGGCATGGCGGTCACGAACGACGACGCGCTCGCCGGGCAGATGCGCATGTTGCGCGCGCACGGCTGGAAGAAAAAATATTATTCCGAGATGGTCGGCTATAACAGCCGCCTCGACGCGTTGCAGGCGGCGATTTTGCAGGCCAAGTTTCCGCATGTGGATGCGTGGAACGAAAAACGCCGCGAGTTATCCAAACGCTATAACGAACATCTCGCGCCGCTGGGGATTACGACTCCCGTCGAGCGCGAGTGGGCGAAGCATGTGTATCATTTGTATATTATTCGCCATGAAAAAAGAAATGCGTTGCAGGCATTTTTGAAAGAAAAAGGTATCGCTTCGGAAGTGTATTATCCGATCCCGCCGCACTTGGCGGATCCGTGCCGCAAGTTTGGCTACAAGGAAGGCGACTTCCCTCACGCCGAAAAAGCGGCGCGGGAAACGCTCGCCTTACCGCTGTACCCGGAGTTGACGCTGGCGCAACAGGATGAAGTCATCGCGGCTGTCAAGGAATTTGTGAGCAAGTAAATGACGACGGAAATGAAATTGACGGAAGAGAACTGGTCGTTGGTCATCCGCCCGCAGCGCGCGTGGTGGGATCTGCGGCTGGGCGAACTGTGGCGCTACCGCGACCTGGTCTGGCTGTTCGTCTGGCGCGATTTTGTGGCGTATTACAAACAGACGATTTTGGGTCCGCTTTGGTATTTGATCCAACCGATCCTGACAACCGGGGTGTTCACTATTATTTTCGGGAATATCGCCCAGCTTTCAACGGACGGACTGCCGCCCTTTCTCTTTTATCTGGCGGGCAACACGGTTTGGACATATTTCTCAGCGAGCCTGACCAGCACATCCAGCACGTTCACGAGCAATGCCGGTTTGTTCGGCAAGGTGTATTTTCCGCGGCTCGTCATCCCGTTATCCATCGTATTCTCCCAGATTATTTCCTTTGGGCTTCGTTTCCTGGTGTTTTTGGGCTTCCTCATTTACTTCATGGCTTCCGGCTCGGATGTGTACCCAAACTGGTGGATCCTGCTCATGCCGATTCACATCGTCATTATGGCGGGGCTGGGGCTTGGGATGGGAATCATCGTCTCCTCGCTCACCACGAAATACCGCGACCTTCAGCAGTTGGTGGGGTTCGGCGCGCAGTTATTGATGTACGCTACCCCCGTGATCTATCCGCTTTCGTCCATCACGGGCGGGTGGCGCTGGCTGATCCTCGCCAACCCGATGACGCCGGTGGTGGAAACTTTTCGTCTCGCGTTTCTGGGGACCAGCGCGATGTCTCCCGCGTACCTGCTTTACAGCCTGGCGTTCACGTTCCTGGTTCTCCTCATCGGCGTGCTGATCTTCAACCGCGTCGAGAACAATTTCATGGATACGGTTTAGTCATGTCGGACACGGTCATTTCCGTCGAACATCTTTCCAAGACCTATCAACTGGGCGTGATCGGAACCGGCACGTTCTTTGGCGACCTCAACCGCTGGTGGGCGAAGAAACTCGGCAGACCCGACCCGTACGCCAAGATCGGCGAGGCGGATCACGGCAACCGCATCGGCGAATCCATTTGGGCGCTGGACGATGTCAGTTTTCAATTGAAGCGGGGAGAGGCGCTGGGAATCATCGGGCGCAACGGCGCGGGTAAAAGCACGCTTCTGAAGATCATGTCGCGGGTCACGGCGCCCACTTCCGGCGAGGTCAAGGTCAAGGGACGCATCGCCAGCCTGCTCGAAGTCGGAACCGGGTTTCATCCCGAACTGACCGGACGCGAGAACATCTTTCTCAACGGCGCCATCCTCGGCATGAACCGCGCGGAGGTGGCGCGCAAGTTCGACGAGATCGTGGATTTCTCCGGCGTGGAAAAATTCATTGATACGCCTGTTAAGCGTTATTCGAGCGGGATGTACGTGCGCCTCGCTTTCGCCGTTGCGGCTCACCTCGAACCTGAGATTTTGGTGGTGGACGAAGTGTTGGCGGTGGGCGACGCCGAGTTCCAGCGCAAATGTCTCGGCAAGATGAGCGACGTGGCGCACGCCGGGCGGACGGTGTTGTTTGTAAGCCATAACATGCCCGCAATTTTACGTTTATGTTCAAACGCCATCATGCTCGATCGCGGGCGGCTTGTAAAACAAGGCTCGGCGGAACAGGTGACGAATTACTACCTGAACAGCAATGAAAATGCGGAAGGCGCGGTTGCCTGGGCGGGCGAAAACGCTCCGGGGACAAACGAAGTAAAACTAATGGGCGTCCGCTTGATGGACAGCGAAGGGAAAAGCAAGTCGTTGGTTGAGATCAATGCGCCTTCATTTTTGGAGATCGAGTACGATGTCCGCCAGCCTGGCTTGAAATTCCGCGTGGCGGCAGGTTTTAATACGCAGGGCGTTGTGGCTTTCACGACCAATGAGTTGTATGAGACGCAGCACGACCGCCCGGGGCGTTACATTTCACGCGTGGAGATTCCCGCGAATCTGTTGGCAGAGGGCGAATATTCCGTGTCTGTGTCCCTTTTCGCTTCGAAGGGATTAAAGATCCGCTACGTTCGGGCTAAAAACGTTCTTGTATTTCAGGCGGTGGATTACATCGCCGGAGACTCTGCGCGGGGCGATTTTACGCAGAATCTCGCGGGCGTTTTGCGCCCCGCCCTCGCCTGGGAAAAAATATTTGCAGGAGAGTTGCAACTGTGAAGATAGCCTTTGTGCTTTCCAGCGCGCCGCATTATTTTTTCTTCGACCGCGTTGTGCGTTCCCTTTATGCGATGGGACACGAAGTCCGCGTGGTGTGCCGGCCCGGTTTCAAGCCCGATGGAAACAAATCGGGGCGGGCGCTGCTTCAATTGCTTAAAGATGAGCCGCGCGCAAGATTTGACGAGGGTATCTTTCGCAGCAAGGGCGCAAATTTTGCCGTGACGATTCGCGAATTGGCGAATTATGCCAATTTTTTACGTCCAGGGCATCCTAACCCGCCTTCTAGCCAACCGTGGGCACATATTTATATCCGGAATCGGCTCTATGCCAGGTTGGAATGGGTAATCGAGTCTCGACTTGGCAATCTTATTCTTTCATTTGGAGTAGTACGCCGGTTGCTGGCTTGGATCGAAACACAGGTGCAACCCGATCCTGAGATCATGCAGTGGTTGGAGGATTTTGCCCCGCAGGTTTTATTTGTTTCCCCGTTTATTATGTCCTCCGACCTGGAAATTGAATATGCCAAGGCGGCTAAAAAACTGGGGATTCCAACCGTCGCTTCGGTCTTGAGTTGGGATAACCTCGTCAGTAAGGGAACGTATCTTGTCAAACCGGATTGGCTGTTCGTCTGGAATCAGAACTTGATGGAAGAGGCGGTCGCCATTCATGAATTTGCGCGGGAGAAAGTATTTATGACGGGCGCGCCAGTCTATGACCCCTGGTTCGACCTTAAGCCGTCTCTTGACCGCGACGCATTCTGCGCCGAATGTGGGTTGAATCCGCGGAACCCCTTTGTGCTGTTTCTCGGCTCGTCGCAGACCATTACAGATTTGGATGTTGAATTTATCAAGGCGTTGATCGCCCATTTCGGGACAATGGATGCGAAAATTCGACCGTCCATTGTGATACGCCCGCATCCTTACGCCCCGTTCGACATGACAGCCTTCGAAAGCGATTGGGTGAGAATTTACCCAAGACAAGGTGGACGCCCCGATATGGATGAGACGCGCCAGGTCTATTTCAACACCCTGTATCACAGCGCGGCGGTCCTCGGCGTGAACACTACAGGATTTTTGGACGCCGCCATCGCGGACAAACCCTGCGTGACCCTGAGGGACGAACAGATGCGCGCGGGGCAGGGCGCCCATTTTAATTATTTGATCGCCGCCGATTTCATCGAGGCGGCAAATGATCGTTCTGACGCGTTTTGCATCATTGAGCGCATCGTAAAAGGAAACGATTCAAAGAAGAAAAAAAGGCGGGATTTCGCGCGCCGCTTTATGCGCCCGCAGGGCATTGCGATCCCGGCGTCCGAGGTGATGGCAAAGGCGATCCTGTCCATTGGCCACGGAAAAAAACCGCATGAATGGAACGATAAGAGCCATGAGTAAATTCCTTGACCAAAGTCGTTGTCTCATAATTGGCGAGGTCGCCCAATCGCACGATGGCAGTCTCGGCACGGCGCATGCCTTCATAGACGCCATCGCCAAAGCCGGCGCGGACGCGATCAAATTCCAGACACATATCGCCTCCGCCGAAAGCACGCCCGCCGAACCCTGGCGCGTCAAGTTCAGTTATCAAGACGCCACCCGTTACGAATATTGGAAGCGCATGGAGTTCACGCCGGAGGGATGGCAGGGGCTTGCGGATCACGCCGCGGAAAAAGGATTGCTCTTCCTGAGTTCGCCGTTTTCCATCGAAGCCGTGGAGTTGCTCGAACGGATCGGCATGCCCGCCTGGAAAGTCGCATCGGGCGAAGTCAATAACAAACCCATGCTCGAACGAATGTTGGAAACCGGCAAGCCAATTCTTCTATCCACGGGCATGAGCAACATGGATGAGATTGATGACGCAGTCGCCTACATTCGCAGAAAAAATGTCGAACATGCCGTCATGCAATGCACCACCGCCTATCCCTGCCCGCCCGAAAAGATCGGCTTGAATTTAATCCCGCAATTGCGCGAACGCTATGGATGCGCGGTGGGACTCTCCGATCACTCCGGCACGATCTACGCGGGTCTTGCCGCCGTCACATTGGGAATCGAAATCCTCGAAGTGCATGTCGCCCTCAGCCGCGAGATGTTCGGACCCGACGTACCCGCCTCTGTCACGACGGGGGAGTTGAGTCAACTCGTGGAGGGGATCCGCTTCATCGAGCGGATGCGAAATAACCCCGTGGATAAAGATGCTTTCGCCGCGGAAGCCCAGCCGCTCCGCAATCTTTTCACCAAAAGCGTCGTTGCCGCAGCCGACCTTTCCAAAGGCACGACTCTTGAAGAAAAACACTTGCGGGTCAAAAAACCGGGAACCGGACTCCCCGGCGAGCGAATGAAAGATATTCTCGGTAAAAAGTTGATGCGCGACATTAAAATGGACGAACAGATTCTGGAAGGAGATTTTTCCTGAACGTCATGAAACGAAAGATCTGCGTGGTCGTCACCGCGCGCCCCAGCTACAGCCGCATCCGCACGGCGCTGCACGCCATCAAAGCCGACCCAAACCTGGAGTTACAACTGGTCGCCGCCGCATCCACCCTGCTCGACCAGTACGGCAATGCCATCAAATACATGGAGCAGGACGGGTTCGACATTTCCAGCAAGGTCTACATGGTTGTGGAGGGTGAAAACCTGACCACTATGGCGAAGACCACCGGGCTGGGCTTGCTCGAACTCGCCACCACCTTCGATAATCTCAAGCCGGACCTGGTTGTGACCATCGCCGACCGCTATGAGACCATCGCCACCGCGATTGCTGCGGCATATATGAACATCCCGCTTGTCCACATTCAAGGCGGCGAGATCACCGGAACCATTGATGAGAAAGTCCGTCACGCCGTCACCAAACTGGCGGATATCCACCTCGTCTCCACGCAAAAGGCGGCGGAGAACGTCATCCGCATGGGAGAGCGTCCGGATGCGGTCTTTATCACCGGATGTCCATCCATTGACCTTGCCGCCAACGTGTTGAAGAATCCCTCCATTGATTTCGATCCGTTCGAAAAATACAAAGGCGTGGGCGCGACCTTCGACGTGAAAAACAAGGATTACCTTGTGGTCATGCAACATCCGGTCACGACTGAATATGAACGGGCGCGCGCGCAAATTCTTGAAACTTTGTATGCGGTCAAAGAGATTGGTCTGCCCACGTTCTGGTTCTGGCCCAACGTGGACGCCGGTTCGGACGGCACATCGAAGGGCATCCGCATGTTCCGCGAAAACGAACGCCCCGAAAACATCCACTTCTTCAAGAACATGGATTCGCAGGACTTCCTGCGCCTTGTGTATAACAGCCGCTGCATCGTCGGCAACTCCAGCGTGGGCATCCGCGAGACTTCCTTCCTCGGCGTCCCATCGGTCAACATCGGCACGCGCGAAGCGGGACGCGAAAGGGGAGGAAACGTTTTGGACGTGGATTACGACCGGGTCCAGATTCGAGAGGCGATCCGCAAACAGGTTGCGAACGGCAGGTATCCCTCCGATCCGCTTTACGGGAAGGGCGATGCAGGTCAACAGATTGCAAAAATCCTTGCCGAAGTCCCGCTTCGTTCTGAAAAAAGACTGGCGTATTCTTAGAGGCGCGTTGTGACAAAGATTCTGGGAATCATCCCCGCTCGCGGGGGATCCAAAGGCATCCCCGGCAAAAATGCCCGCCTATTGGGCGGTAAACCATTGCTCTTCTACGCCGCTGATGCCGCGCGGCGATCCGGGCTTGTGGATCGTTTGGTCCTGACGACCGATTCTGAAGCGATCGCCGAGATTGGGCTAAGCCTGGGCGTCGAAGTCCCTTTCATGCGCCCCGCGCATCTCGCGCAGGACGACACCCCGATGTTCCCGGTCATCGAACACGCCGTTCAATTCGTCGAGAACGAAGGCTGGCAGGCGGATATCATCCTGCTCCTTCAACCCACCGCGCCCCTGCGCCAGCCGGACCACCTGCGCGCGGCGGTGAAAATTCTGACCGAAACAAAATGCGACGCCGTCGTCAGCGTGGTGGAAGTGCCGCATCATTACGCGCCCGATTTCGTTCTGAAATTGGATGATGGAAGACTCAAACCATTTTTAGAAGCGGGCATAAAAACCCGTAGGCAGGACGTACGCCCCGCCTTCTCGCGCGACGGAAGCGTCTACGCCTTCTGGCGGGACGTGTTCGTGAACAAGCACAGCATCTACGGCGACGACTGCCG
>CAADGT010000041.1 GCA_900696595.1 uncultured Chloroflexota bacterium | reverse complement strand
TTCCAAGTACGGTACAATTTCCCGATCGGCATGAGGATCTCCTGTCAAGTGGTTTTTCAGCAAAACAACTGTAACAGATTTCCTCTGCCGATCCCTTTCCTTTCTTAAAACTGTCGGGTCGCTAGTTACCCGAAGGCTTTACCGCTCGCGGCGCAACCCTGGCGGATGCGGAAAACGCCGTTGAGATGTTCAATCTTTGGATGCGACAATTGACCGGAGAGGACGACATCGCCGACGCAAACGTCCTGCGCGAGGACTGGACCTCCCCGGGTTTTAATCCCGACGAAGATATCCGCCTCGTTCTCTCCCCGATGGGAGAACTGGTCGGCTACATCGAAGTGTGGACGACGGCCAAGCCGCCGGTTCACCCCTGGATCTGGGGCAGAGTCCACCCGGACTTTGGCGGGTTGGGCATCGGCACATCCCTGCTGGAATGGGCGGAGGAACGCGCCTGCCGCGTCCTGCCCGACCTCGAACCTGACCTGCGCTTCGCGCCCCGCATCGGCGTTCCGCGCGCCGCCGTGGAGTCGAAACGTTTGTTTGAAGCGCGCGGCTTTCAATACATCCGCAGTTTTTACGAAATGCGCATCGAGATGAACGACGCGCCCCCCGCGCCGGAATGGTCGCGCGGCATCGCTCTCAAAACCGGCAGCCATGAGGAACTTCCCGCCATTTATCGCGCCTTTAAAGAATCCTTCCGCGATCACTTTGGCTATGTAGAAGAACCGTATGAGGAAGGGCTGGCCCGCTTCACGCATTTTATGACATCCGAGGGTAACGACCCGTCCATGTGGTTTCTGGCCATGGACGGCGGCGAGATCGCGGGACTCAGTTTGTGCCGCCCCAAATCCGACTCGGACCCGGGGATGGGCTGGGTCAACACCCTGGGAGTCCGCCGCGCATGGCGCAAACGCGGCGTTGGACTTGCCCTGCTCCGGCACAGTTTTGGCGAATTTTACCGGCGCGGCATCCGCAAAGCCGGGCTGGGCGTGGACGCGGAGAGCCTGACCGGCGCCCTGCGGCTGTATGAAAAAGCGGGCATGAGCGTCCACCTGACATTCGATAGCTACGAAAAGACGATTCGCGGAGGACGTGAAATCAGTGTAGAATCGCTGGCAGAATAACCGCCCGTCCGACCCACCCGCTCCCGGCGGACCCCCCGCCGCCGGGAGCATGATTTGGACAGGCTCCAAGACTTCCGTCGTTAGGAGAGACACATGCTTAACCTGCGTTGCCTTTACTGCCAGACCCCCTTCACGGTGGGGCGCGTGGAAATGCTCACCGCGTTGATCGCCATGGATGAGAAGAATCAGACCCATCACGACGCGCATTGCCCGCGTTGCCGCCGCGCCAACTCCATCTCCCGCCAGCGAATGGAACTCTTCTTCCCCAACTGGCGCGAAGCGGCCAAACAGATGGCGTCCATGCCGGCCGCCCCCGCCTCTGCCGCGGTAAAAACAGAGCCGCTTCCCCGGTCGCTCAAGAATGTGGCAGTGAAGACTGCGACGTCGAAAAAGACTTCGGCGGCGAACGCCAAAATATCCGCTTCCAAACGCAGGCGCGCTTCCAAACCTTCATCGGCCAAGAAGATCGCGCCTACCCCGAAGGCGGTTTCCTCCAAATCCAAAAAGTCCGCCGCCAAACCGAAGACTGTCTCGAAGCCGAAGACCAAAAAGAAATAAACGGCAGGTTCCGCATATTGACCCGCAGGCGATTCCACATCTGCCTGCGGGTTTTTTATGAATGAGCGTCCCATGACCATTCGCGCAGTTTTTTTCGACTACGGCGGCGTCATCCAACGCACCGAGTTTCAGTCTCCGCGCCAGAAACTCGCGGAGCGCTTCCGCCTGGAATATGAAGACATGGACAAAATCGTCTTTGACAGCCCGACGGCGAAGCAGGCGACAGTCGGGGAGATTCCCGCCGAGAAACATTGGGAGGCGGTCGCCCGGCGCCTGAAAGTTGGCAGGGACGAAATCGCCGAAGTGGAGCGGGAATTCTTCGCGGGCGATGTGGTGGATCATTCCATCGTCAAATATTTGAGATCCCTGCGCCCGCGATTCAAAGTCGGCTTGATCAGCAACGCCTGGTCGGATATGCGCGATTATCTTATCCGCAGGAAGTTGGATGAAATATTCGATACGCTGTCCATTTCGGCGGAGATTGGGGCGGCAAAGCCCGGGGCGGATATCTATCTCCATGCGCTGGAGCAGGCTCAAGTCGGGGCGGAGGCGGCGGTCTTCGTTGACGATATGCCCGCGAATATCAAAGCCTGCGAGATGCTCGGCATGAAAGGCATCCTCTTTAACGATCCGCAGGAAGCGATGGGACGATTGAAAAATCTATTGGGGGCGTAGATCATGCGCTCATCTTATCCGCCCATACAAGAGTGCAAAGAGATTAATTGACGCATTGTCCTTTTCGGAAGTATAATTTCGCACAATCCCTCGGCTGAGGGGCTTAGAGGAAAAAATGGCGCTGCGCGGAAATCTTCGTGATTTTACGATCACCCAATTGTTGAATCTCATCAACCTTGCCAGCAAAACGGGGACGTTGGTGATAGACGGAGTGTCGGAACAGGCGTACGTCTCCTTCCGTGAAGGCAAACTGGCATACGCCCGCATCGGCAAGGAGGACGGCAGTCTTGCCTCGGTGCTTTATAAATCGAACAAGATCAACGCCAATCAATATAAAGCCATCATCGAGCGCGCCGGGCAGATGTCCGACAAGGAGTTGGGTTTGTTGTTGATCAACGCGGGGTATGTTTCGCGCGAAGACATTCTTTTGAATTTACAGGCGTACTTTACCGACCAGCTCAGGCGGCTCTTCACCTGGGTCGAGGGCATCTTCCGCTTCGAGAGCGAGATGTCGCCTCCCGAAGACCGCATCAACGTGCGGCTCGACCTGGAGAACATCATCATCGAAGGCTCGCGCCAGTTGCGCGAATTGGAGCAATTGCAGGACGAGATTCCCAGCCTTGACATGGCGCTCAAGTTCACCGAACGCCCGCTGACGAACGTCAATCTGAGCGTGGACGAATGGAAGGTGGTCAAGTTTGTGGACCCGAAGAACACCATGCGCCAGATCGGAAAGACCAACAAACTCTCCGAGGCGGAAGTGCGCCGCATCGTTTATGGGTTGTTGCAGGCGGGGCTGGTCGAGATGGTTCGCCCGGCGGACGCTCCCATGCCGCAGGCGGCAAAACCGCTCGCTCCACAGGAGATCGAGGATAAAAAGACTCTGGTTAATAAATTGATCGGCCGTATCCGTTCATTGTAGTTATCGAGGCCGAAAGGATAGGAATTATGCAAACGGTCAAAATGGTGGTCACGGGTCCCTTCAGCGCGGGCAAGACTCAGTTCATTCAGTCTGTCAGCGAAATTGATGTGGTCGCCACAGAACGCAAGATATCCTCCGACGAGGAGCGCTCCGTCAAGAACGCCACCACTGTGGCGATGGATTTCGGACGCATCACGGTGGACCAGGACCTGGTCCTCTATCTGTTTGGCACGCCGGGGCAGAAGCGCTTCGACTTCATGTGGGAGATCCTCTCCGAAGGCATGTTGGGCTTCATCGTCATGGTGGACAGCACCCGCCCGGAGACCTTCCGCGAGGCGCGCTCCATCCTGGAAACCTTCCGCGCCTACGCGCCGACGCCTTTCGTCGTCGCCGCCAATAAGCAGGATATGGACGACGCCTGGGACCTGGAGGATATGGGTCACGCGTTGCGGCTCGACAAACATACGAAACTTCTGCCCTGTGTCGCCACGGACAAGGATTCTGTCAAGACCGTTTTGCTCGAGTTGTTATACGGCATCCTGAGCGATATGGATGGAAAATAGCGGGCAGGTGATGTCTTAACGTGTCCTCCATTACGACTGATCAAGGCATCGTTCATTACGAGGTGTTCGGCCGGGGGAAACCCGTCATCCTTTTGCATGGTTATCAGGGTTCCTGGGGCTTGTGGCAGGAGACCATGTCGTTCCTCGGCGCGTTCTATCGCACCTATGCGCTTGATTTTTGGGGATTCGGGGAATCCGGCACGAAACGTTCCACTTACGCTGTCAAGGATTTCGTCAGCCTTGTGGCTCAGTTCATGGAACAGTTGGGCATTGTGCGCGCGCCGCTGGTCGGTCACAGTATGGGCGGCACAGTCAGCCTGATGACCGCCATTCAACATCCGGATCGAGTACAAAAGGTGGCGGTGATCGGCTCCCCGATCAGCGGCTCTTCGCTTTACTTCTTTCCGCGCGTTTTCGGCTATAAACCCGTCGGCTGGCTGGTCTATCACAACCTTTGGATTTATAAGGGTTTTTACCGCATCCTCTCCCGATATTATTCGAGCGACAGAAAATGGGCGGAGATGATGGATCGCGACGTTTCGCAGGTTTCGCTCGAAGCTTTTTTTTCGAGCATTGGTTCCCTGCGCCGCACAGACCTGCGCCCGAGCCTGCACATGATCCAATCGCCCGTGCTTGGCATGTACGGCGATAAGGACATTGTGGTGGACCCAAAGCAATGGCGCCCCCTGCTGGATGGAACATCGAAGGCGCGGATCGAACGATTTCCCTCGGCCGGTCATTTCATCATGCTCGACGACCCCTTGGGGTTCAACCAGAAATTGAAAAGTTTCCTCGACGAAGAAAACCCAAACCCATAAACGGCGCGTCGAAGGTCGTCCGTCGCGCTGAGGCGCGGCGCCGGCGCGCTTTGATTTATAATTCCCCCCATGCTCAAGGTCATCCTCAATGCGCCGAATCACGTCATGCCGTTTTGCGAACCGGCGCGTGAATTGCGCATCCAAAATTCGCCGCTTTGGCTGCATCAGAGAAACCTGCTTGCCCCGTATGTGACGCGCGAAATGGAGTTGAAGCAGGGCGAGCGGGTAAAGCCGGTGCGCGAACAGACCCTAATGTACCGCGACAACCTGTTCTTTGACAAACCGTACATCGAGGCGTTTATGACCGAGGCGTTGAAGCGCAACCGGCCCGTCCGGGCGGCGTTTCGGGCGGACGATCCCGCCTTTCGCGAGCATGCCCATCCTCTTTCGACATCGTATACCCCGGCGGGAAGTTTATATCTCGCGGATTTGTGGTATTACCCGAACGGCCCGGTGGCGGGCGCCGAACCGCTGGTGATTGACATGCAGTCGCGCGAGATCGGCTACTATCACGTCCCAACCTACATGGGCGACCAGAGCGGCGACCTCGTCTTTCAAGTGCCTCTGCGCTCGTTGATCGCCATCGATTCCTGGGTGCATGTTTTTATTGCCGACATGGTCTTTGGCCAGTTTTCGCGCGGGGCGCGTTTCGAACAACGCCTCAAGGAAGATATTGCTTTCAAAGTGAAGATCCTCGGTAAAGCCATTTATGAGGGCTGTCAGGTTTTGGAGTGTTCCGAACTGGTCAGGATCGGAAAAGGGTGCGTCATTGACCCGAGCGCGGTCATCCATGGTCCCACGATCATTGGGGATAACGTGACCGTCAACGCCGGGGCGGTCATCGAGAATTGCGTCATCGGCAGCAACGTCAACATTTCACAGGACGTCCAACTGATGCTTTCGGTGGTTGGCGACGGCGCCTTTCTGCCGTTTCGCACTGCCCTGTTCATGACCACGATCATGGAAAATACGATGGTGGCGCAGAACACCTGCCTGCAAATGTGCGTGGTGGGGCGCAATACCTTCATCGGCGCAGGCTCCACCTTCACCGATTACAACCTGATCCCCGTGCCGTTGCGCGCCCGCGACGGGAACGGCGACTTGAGCCTCTCCAACCGACCGGTGCTGGGCGGGTGCGTGGGGCATAACTGCCGCATCGGTTCCGGCATGATCATCTACCCGGCGCGCACTATTGAATCCGACGTGGTGCTGGCGGCTTCGGCGGAGCGCCGCGTTTTGGATCGCGACGTTTCTTTCAGCCAAAGCGATCATCATCATTGGAAACAGGGACACCTGCATCAGACTCCTTATCATCAAAGCCAGAAGGAGGATGTCGCGTCATGGTAGGCAGGCGTCGTCCCCATCCCCGTCATGGATAGCTTCGCGTTCATCATCCATCCCATTGACCCCAAGCGCGACGTCAGCCGGAAATTTCCGCTTCTCGGAAAATACCTCACGGAAAAGCAGATAGACTTTTTTCCACCTTTTTCCCCCCGGTTTACATTTCTGAAATCGAAGGAATCGTCTCGCAAGCCACTGGAAAGCGGGTGAAGGGCTGGTTCCTTGCATGTCCGTATACTCCGCGGCGCATGATGCAGTTGCCTGAGCGCGCGGTCTATCGTAAAATTATCCAGACCGGGCGCATGGCGGAACGACTCGGCGCGAACATTCTCGGGCTGGGCGCGTTCACTTCGGTGGTGGGGGATGCGGGATTGACCATCGCAAAACATCTCGACATTCCCGTGACCACCGGGGATTCATACACCGTGATGATGGCTGTGCAAGCCGTGCGCGAGGCGGCAAAGGTCATGGACATTAAAATGGCGGATGCGACGGTGGCGGTCGTGGGCGCCACAGGCTCAATCGGGCGCGTCTGCGCCGAACTGTTGGCCGATGAGTCCGCCCGGACTTTGCTCGTGGCCCGGGACGAGAAAAAACTCGAAGCGTTGCGCGACCGGCTTCGGGCTGGAGTCAGAGGCGAGCTCTTCATCGGCACAAAAATGGATGTGTTGAAGGAAGCGCAATTGATCCTGACAGTGACAAGCGCGATCCATGAGGTTATTCACCCCGAGCATTTGCAGCCCGGCAGCGTCGTCTGCGATGTGGCGCGCCCCCGCGATGTTTCTGCAATGGTCGCCGCAGTGAGAGATGATATATTAGTGATTGACGGCGGCATGGTGGACGTGCCAGGCCCCGTAAATTTCCATTTTAATTTCGGTTTCCCCGAAGGCAAGGCGTATGCCTGCATGGCGGAGACGATCGCCCTCGCGCTGGAGGGGCGCTTCGAAGATTACACGGTGGGGAGGGAGATCACACCCGGGCGCGTGCGCGAGATCACCGCAATTGCGGAAAGGCACGGATTTCGCATGAGCGGCTTCCGCTCCTTCGAGCGCGAGGTGACGGCGGAACAGATCGAGACCGTGCGCCGCAACGCCCGCCGCGGCGGCGTCCGCAGGGCGCTGAAATAATTCGTACGACCGGAACAATGTTGCCTGCTCGAATTTTCGATTATCACCCCGGAAAATAACTTCGACAGGCGGCAGGAGGCTTACATGGGAACTGCCCGACTTTTGGTAGTGGAAGACGATGTTGATATCGCCAACATGCTCAAGATATATTTCACGGGCTTGCAATTCGACGTGGACGTTGCCAACCGCGGCCGCGACGCGCTCGACAAGACCCGGCAGGTCCTTCCGCACCTGATCGTGCTGGACATCATGCTGCCCGATATTGACGGCTACGAGGTCTGCCGCACCCTGCGCACCAACACGCGCACCAGCCATATTCCGGTGATCTTTCTGACGCAGAAGGACGAACGCAGCGACAAACTGCAGGGGTTGGAACTTGGCGCGGACGATTACATCACCAAACCCTTCGATATAGAGGAATTGAAACTGCGCGTGCAGGGAGCCATCCGCCGCGCCGAACGCGAGAGCCTGACCGACCCGCGCTCGGGCTTGCCCGCCGGGCGTTTGATCGAAGAACAATTACGGCGCATCATCCGCGAAAAATCCTGGGCGCTGTTGGATTTGCGCGTCAACAACTTCGAGGCGTTCAAGGACGTTTACGGCTTTGTGGCGGGCGACGACGTAATGCGCTTCGCCGCCATGCTGATCGGCGAAGTGGTGGACGAAGCCGGGACGCCCAACGATTTCATCGGTCACGCCGGAGGCGATAACTTCATCATCATCACAACCGTCGAAGCAGCCCCGATCATCCGCCAGAAGATCAAAGACCGTTTCGCCGAAGAAGTTCAGAGCCATTACAACTTCATAGACCGCCAACAGGGGTTTATCCAGGCGCCCAAAGCCGAGGGCGGCGTCGAGAAGGTCGGCTTCATGACATTTTCCGCGGGTCTGATCTCGCCGGATATGCACTCGTTTGCCGATATCCGCGAGATCACGGAATTGGCGGCTGAGGCGCGAAGGCAGGATACCCCCGTCGCCCCTGGCGCCTGATTCAAGCGAGTTTTCATGTCTGTCCATTTGGGCGTCGGTGTTTTCATCGCCGGGCTGGTGATTGTCGCGCTAGCCCTGATGGCGTTGCGCCTGATGGCGCGCTCCAACCCCGTCCCAGCCGACGAACTGCTTTCCCCCGTTTCCCCGATAAGCAATGGTTCAAAAGAATCCGTCATCGTCCTCCAGCCTGGCGGACGTGTGGAATATATCAGCGCGCTTGCTCGCGCTCATTTCAACCTGCGCGAGGATGAATCGCCCGACCTCGAACTGCTCGCCCGTCATGCGCGCCCGACGGAGGATTTCATAGACCTGTGCGCCGCGCCCGGCGTGAAGCGGCTGACCGTGGGCGGCAAGCCGGTCGAGGCGGCTTCCTACGAAATCCCCGGCGTATATCCGCGCATGCTCATCTCCGTTCGCGGCAAGGACTCTGCCTCCGCAATGGGGAACGGCAACGAAGGTTCGGACGAGATTCTGCGCGTGGCGACGGAATTCAGCCAGGACATCGCCGCCAGTCTGGACCTCGAGACGACTGTGCGCTCCATTCTCGATCATGTCGGGCGGCTTGTCCCTGCGGACGCGCTTGAACTGAAATTATGGAACTCCGAACGCAACGCGCTTGTTCCGTTTCGCTATCAAGGCGCGACTTCGGGGAAAGTCGTCACAGCGTCGTTGTCGCGCTTCGGCGGGCTGACCGACCAACTTTCGACGCGGCGCGAACAGATCATCTTCAACGATGCGCGCTCCATCCAGGAGTATATGTCGGGCGGCGAGTTGAACCCGATCCATTCCTATCTCGGCATTCCGCTTCTGGCGGGCGGCAAACTGGTGGGAACGCTCGAAGCCGGGCAGTTGAGCAGCGGGGCGTTCGGCGCGCACGACCTGAACATCCTTCATCTCATTTCCGGGCAGGCGGCGGTCGCCATCCGCAACGCAAAGTTATATGAAGAGGAACAGAAACGCCGCGCCGAACTGACGGGGCTGGCGAATCTCAACCAGGCGCTCAGTTCCGTGCATGACGGGCAGGACGTGATCGCCCGGCTGGTCGAAAGCGTGGCGCCGTTGTTTCCGGCTGAGATCGTCGGTTTTTTGCTTTACGATGAAAACAAACGCGCGCTCGAAGGCAAGGTTCCCTTCCGCGGGCTTCCCGCCCATTTCGTCGAGATCTATCGAGCCGCCATTTCGCCGGACAGCCCCGGCGATAAGATCATTGCGAGTCAGGAGCCGGTCATTACGACCAATGCCCAGGCAGACGAATCATGGCGCGCGCTGGGGCTGGGGGATGTCGCCACCGCGGCAAGCCTGCGCGACGTTGCCCTTATCCCGCTTCTTTCTTCGGGACGGATGTTCGGCTATCTCCAGGTGGGTCATCACTCTCGGGGTGTGACCGCTTTCACGGCGGAGGAGGTCCGCCTGATGAGCATCGTCGCCAACCAGGCGGCTTCGATTCTCGAGAATGTCCTGCTTGTACAACAGGCGCGCGCCCGCTCCCAACGCGCCGACGCTCTGCGGCGCGTCGCCAGCCTTGCCGCCTCCTCCGCCACGCTGGACGAGATCATGCAATATTCCGTGCGCGATCTTGCCCGCCTTTTCAACGCCGACACGGGCGCGGTCTTCCTGCTCGATGAAACGCGCGGCATGTTGATCCTGAACCAGCCTTCGGCGTACGGCATCCCGCAGGAGATCGGGAACTCCTTTATTCAAATCTATCTGGATGACCCGCAGTATCGCTACACAGTTTCGGGCAGTAAACGCTCCTTTATTTCTGGAAATTTAAGCGTGGATCGGCGCGTGCTTCCGGTATATCGTCCCCTTGCGACTTCTTTAGCCATGGAGTCGGCGATGGTGGCGCCGCTGATCGTGCGCAATCGGTGCTTCGGCGAATTGATGCTCGGCAGTAGAAGGATGGAGCATTTCAACGCCTCGGATTTGCAAGCCGTATCCACCGCTGCGGGACAGTTGGCGGCGGCCGTCGAAACGGCGGCTTTGCTCTCCCAGACCGACAGCGCCCTGCGTCAGCGTGTGGATCAACTCGGCGCAATTGCGCGCGTTAACCGCGAATTAGTCTCTTCGTTGGATTCCCGACATCTGCTAAACATTTTAAAGGAGGAGGCGGTTCGCGTTTCGGGCGGCGACTGTAGCTCGGTCGTTCTTCTCGACCAGACTGGCGCTCCC
The DNA here is from genome assembly GCA_900696595.1 of uncultured Chloroflexota bacterium. Taxonomy (GTDB): domain Bacteria; phylum Chloroflexota; class Anaerolineae; order Anaerolineales; family Villigracilaceae; genus Villigracilis. Next base: position 8,822 of record CAADGT010000041.1, on the reverse strand, counting down.
GAACCCGCAATCCAGGCGAAAATCGGTTGCGAGCGCGCCTCAACCGTCACCTCGCTGGAGTGGAATGTCATCCGTAGCGGCTCGCCGACGCTCGTCTCCGATTTCGTCCGGGAGGCGATCCTGCCCCCGCACGAAAACGCCCGGTCTGCGATCATTCTGCCAATCCTCTTTCAATCGCGCGCGCTCGGCTTGCTGGGCGTTCATTCCAACCGTCCGGGGTTCTTTACGCAAGAGACGGTTGAACTTTTGCAGATGCTTGCCGTCCAGGCGGGCATCGCCATCAACAACGCCAACCGTTACCAGGCGGAAAAACAGCATAGCGAACTGATGCGCCGCCGCGCCGAAACGCTCGTGCGCCTGACGGATGTCAATCACAACCTTGGGGCAGACCAGCCGCTTGACCAGGCTCTACAAATGATCGCGCGCGGCATCCGCGACGCCACCGCCTTCCGCGTGGCGCTGATCAGCATGGTCGAACAGGATACCGGGATGCTCCGCCGCGTCACTTCGGTGGGAATCCCGCAGGAGAAATGGAACGAACTCTCCGCGCGCAGGCAGCCTGTTTCCGGCATTCAACAGTTAATGCGCCCCGAATTCAAGGTCAGCCGGTCTTATCTGGTGCCTTCCGATCAGACTCCCGTCATCCCGCCGGATGTGCATCACATAACGATGGACGTGTACACCCCGGCGATAAATGCCCCCAATGCGTGGAATCCGGAAGATTTTTTCCTGACGCCGCTCGAAAATTCGGAAGGGACATTGATCGGTTTGATCAGCCTGGACGATCCCGCGGATGGGTTGAAACCGGATAAAGCTGCGATCGAAGCGGTGGAAGTGTTCGCGGCGCAGGCGGCATTGCTCATCGGCAACACGTCGAGGCAGAACGACCTGCGTTCGCGCATCGATTCGCTTTCTTCGGCGTTCGAACGCCAGCAGAAGTTGATAGACATGGCGAAGGACGACCTGCCCGTCCTGTTGCGCAAAGACCTTGAGCAGACGATCTCGCTTCACAACCTCGATCGGCGGGCGCAGCGCGTCCGCGCGGGTTTGGCGATCACCGAATCGGTGAGCCGCCAGTTGGATTCCAATTCGGCGCTTTCCGCGCTTGGGCGCGAGACGCTCACCCAGCTCGGCATGTCTGTCGCGCTTGTGGCGGAAAAAACCTCCGACGGTTCGCGCTTGTTGTATGTATTGGGCAGCCTGCCGCGCTCCACCAATGTGGAGGCTATGTACGGGCAACGCAATCCCTTGCGAGCCTGCCTGCAAAACGGCCAGCCCATCTTGATCCCAAACCTGGACGAAAACGACGAATGGCGCGACGCCCCGCTGCTGACCTCCATGCGCGCAAAAGGGGTGATCTGCCTGCCCCTCCTGGTGGAAAACAAACCGGTGGCGGCAATGCTTGCGGCGAGTCCTGAGCCGATGCCCTCCTTCACCGAAGAAGACCGGCATGTGTACACGCAGATCTCCCAACAAACCTCCGTCATTCTGCAAAACATCCACCTGCTTAACCAGACCCGCCGCCGCCTGGACGAAGTGAACCTCCTGCTCGAATTCAGCCGCGAATTGTCCGGCTTGGATGCGAACACCGTTGTGAAATCGCTCCTCGAGAGCGCCAGGCGCGTCATCCCTCATGCTCATGCGGGCGTGGCTTTGCTTTGGGATGCGAAGAACGAAGCGCTCGCGCCGCGCGCCGTTTCAGGCTACGCCGACAACGAAAGCATGATGCGCATCCATTACCGCATCGGCGAAGCCCTGCCCGGCAACGCCTTCATGAATCGCAAGGCGCGCCGCGTGGACGAGATCAACTTCCCGCGCGACTACAACCTTACCGCCGAAAATCTCGCCAATTACCGCCAGGCGACCGGGGGACGCCTGCCTGTCTCGTGCCTGATCGCGCCGATCACCGCTTCGGACCAAAACCTGGGCTTGCTCGTGCTGGATAACTTCAACACGCCCGCGGCGTTCCGCCCCGACGATGAAACCCTGATCATCTCGCTTTCCCAGCAGGTGGCTCTTGCCCTCGATAACATGCGTCTTGTGCAGACTTCGCAGGAGCGCGCGGGTCACTTGCAGGCTTTGAACGAAGCCTCCGCCACCCTGACGACCAGCCTCAGCACGGAACAACTGGTGAATTCGCTCCTCGACCAGTTGAGCCCGATCCTGCCTTTCGACACAGCCGCGTTGTGGCTGCGCGAAAAGGACCGGCTCACCGTAGTTTCCACGCGCGGCTTTTCAGACGTGGAAGAACGCCAGGGTTTATCCATCTCCGTCGCCGACAGCGCGCTCTTCAAAGAACTTGCCCAGACGGGACAGCCGATCTTCGTCCGGGATGTGCGCGAAGACGCGCGCTTCCCGCCGGTGGACGCGCCGCGCCTGTCCTGGCTCGGCATCCCGATGATCTATAAGAACGAGTTGATGGGCGTGCTGGCAGTGGAGAAGTGGCAGGCGAACTTCTACACCCGCGAACAGATTCAAGCCGGCTTCACCTTCGGCAGTCAGGCGGCTGTCTCGCTCGATAACTCGCGCCTCTTCGAAGACAGCGTAAAACGCGCCACCGAATTGGATCAGCGCTCGCAGCGCCTTGCCGCCCTCAACCGCTTCACCGCCGTCCTCACCCGGTCATTGGACGCCGACCAGATCATGACTGCGACCGCCGAGGAACTCTTCCAGGGCTTGGGCGCAAGCCGCGTTTCGGTCGTCGCCTTCGAGCGCGGGCAGAACCTTTGGAAGTTCGCCACTCCCCGCATCCGCGCCAAACTTCCGCGCCTCCTGCCGGATGCGCCCATTTTCAGCCGCTTGCGCGAATCGCAGGGCATCTTCAACACCGACGACGTCCAAAGCGAGCCGGACCTGAATTCGCTTCTCGAAATGCTTGGAGAAAACGCCCGCGCCTTGTTGATCCTGCCCCTCATCAGCGGTCATGCGTTGACCGCCCTCGTATTCGTCCAACTGGCGGGCGGGGCGCGCTTCGGCATCAACGAACTCGAAGTGGCGCGCACCATCACCAACCAGGCGAGCATCGCCCTTGAGAACGCGCGCCTGTACCAGACCTCAGTGCGCATGGCGGACCGATTCGCCGTGTTAAACGAAACCAGTTCGCTTGTGAGCGCGAGCCTCAACCCCGAAGAAGTCTATCTCTCCGTCCATCGCGCCGCAGAAAGACTGATGCCGCTTGATTCGTTCGTCATCACCCTGTTCGATTCTGCGGTGGATGAGATCGAGGCGGTCTATCTTTACGACCGCGGCAAACGCCTGCCGGGCGAACGCGCCCCCTTTGGCAAAGGCTTGAGCAGCGAGGTCATCCGCACCGGCAAACCCATCCTGTTGACCGACGCCACAAAGACGAATCTCGAAATAATCCGCAGGGGCGAAGAGGACGACAACACCAGATCCATTCTGGCAGTGCCGATGACCATCGGAGGCCGGGCGCTGGGCATGTTATCGGCGCAGAGCTATCAGGCGGAGGTGTACACCGACGAGGATATCCAACTCCTCGGCACGCTCGCCAACCAGGCGATCGTCGCCATTCAGAACGGACGCCTCTTCAACGAAACGCAGACGCTCGCCTCGGAACTGGAGATGCGCGTGATGGAGCGCACCGGGCAGTTGCAGCGCGAGAAGCAAAACATAGACACGCTGTTGCGCATCCTCACCGAAGTTTCCTCCAGCCTCGATCTTGACCGCGCGTTGAACCGCACGCTGTCCCTGCTCAACGACGCCACCGGCGCGGAACAAGGCACAATCCTGCTCGTCCACGCCGAGGATAATCTGTTGCATTATCGCGCCGGGTACGGCTATCTTTCGGACCGTTCCTCATCCTCGAGCAAAGGTTTCACCCTGAAGATCGGCGAAGGGCTGGCGGGTTGGGTGGTAAAAAACCGCGAAGCCGTATTGATCGGCGACCTGTTCGAAGACTCGCGCTGGGTGCGCAACACAGCCACTGGACAAGACCACCGCAGCGCCATTGCCGTGCCGATGTCCGTAGGCGAGGACGCCATCGGCGTTTTATTGATTTTCCATCGCGAGCAAAATTTCTTCAACCCGGAACTGCTCAACCTGGTGGTCGCCATTGCGGGGCAGGTGGCGGTGGCGATCAACAACGCCCGCCTCTACGAGTTGATCCGCGACCAGGCGGAGCGTCTCGGCTTGATGCTGCGCAAGGAACAGGTCGAGGCAAGCCGCTCGCAAGCCATCCTCGAGGCGGTGGCGGACGGCGTGCTGGTGACCGGCGCCGACAACCGCATCTCCTTCGTCAACTCCTCCATCACCCGCATCCTCGGCGTGGACGACACACAGATGATGGGCAGGTCGCTCGAAGGCATTACAGGCTTGTTCGGCAGTTCCTCCGTCGAATGGATCAAGACCATCCGCCGCTGGTCGGAGGAACCCGCCTCGTACCAACCCGGCGAAATGTACGCCGGGCAGTTGCAGCTGGAGAACGGCCGCATCGTCCTGATCCACCTTGCCCCGGTGATCCTCGTCAACGATTTCCTCGGCACTGTATCCATCTTTCGCGACGTGACCCGCGAAGTGGAAGTGGACCGTCTCAAGTCCGAATTCGTGGCGACCGTCAGCCACGAACTGCGCACGCCCATGACCGCCATCAAAGGCTATGTGGATATCCTGACCATGGGCGCCGCTGGTTCCCTCAACGAGAACCAGATGCACTTCCTCGAAGTGGTGCGCAACAACATCGAACGCCTCAGCATCCTCCTCAGCGACCTGCTGGATATATCCCGCATCGAGTCGGGGCGCGTGAAACTGGAGGAGGAAGAGGTCAACCTGTACGAGATCGCCGAAGAGGTGGTCGCCGAAGTCCTGCGCCGTTCGCAGGAAGACAACAAACCCGTCGCCCTTTCGCTCGACGCTCCCAAGAAACTCCCCCTGGTTCGGGGCGACGCTTCGCGCGTGCGCCAGATTGTCAGCAACCTGGTCGTCAACGCCTACCATTACACGCCCGAGAACGGTTCCATCCTTGTCAATATTCGCCCCGATGAGGAGCAAAACGAAGTGCAAGTGGACGTGCAGGATAATGGCATCGGCATCAAACCCGAAGACCAGGCGCGCGTCTTCGAGCGTTTCCATCGCGGCGAACACCCGCTGGTGCTGGCGACCCCCGGCACGGGGCTGGGTCTGCCCATCGTGCGCCAACTGGTCGAAATGCACAGCGGAAAGATCTGGATGAAAAGCACAGGCGTGCCGGGCGAAGGCAGCACATTTTCCTTCACCCTGCCCATCTATAAAAACGGAGATTAAATGGCGAGAATTTTGATTGCAGAAGACGAACCCGATATCCGCGAACTGGTGGCGTTTACCTTGCGCTTTGCCGGCCACGAGGTCGTCACGACCAACAACGGCGAAGAAGCGTATCACAAAGCGCAGGAGATCATCCCCGACCTGATCATGATGGATGTGCGTATGCCGCGCATGACCGGCTACGACGCCTGCCGCGCCATGAAACAGATTCCCTCTCTCAGGGATATCCCTGTGGTTTTTCTCTCCGCCAAGGGACAGGAGACCGAAATCCAATCCGGGTTGGAAGCGGGCGCGGAGGAATACCTGCTCAAACCCTTCGCCCCCGATCAGCTGGTCGAGCGCGTCAAGGTCATCCTTTCGAAATTTGGAAAATAAATGAGCGCGGTCATACTCGACGGAGCGATGGTGCATTACGAAGCGTTGGGACGCGGGCGTCCCATCGTCTTTCTGCACGGCTGGGTCGGCTCGTGGCGTTATTGGATCAACGCCATGCAAGCCGCCTCCACATCCTTCCGCGCCTATGCGGTGGACCTCTTCGGATTCGGCGACAGGGACCGCAGCAAGACTCAATACGCCGTCGAAAAGCAGGCCGAGATGCTCGGCCGCTTCCTCGACAATCTCGGCATCGGCAAGATCGCCCTCGTCGGTCACGACCTCGGCGCGCTGGTCGGTTTTCATTACCTCAAGAACCGCCATGAAAGCGTGGATCGCATGATGGCGATCAACGTCCCGCTCAATTACGAATTACTCGTCACACGTATGAGGACGACGCCCGCATCCGACCTTGCCGAGTGGTTGACCGGACGCCAGCCCGAAGCCATGACCGCCCTTTCAGACGCCTCAAAAACGGACCCGGAAGCGGTCTCTGTCTCGATGAGCAGTTTACACGCCTATGGCATTTTCCCCGAAGTGCGCAACTTCGGCGTGCCGTGCCTGTTCGTTTACGGCGCGAATAACCCAGCATTCACCAGCGCGCCGTCTCTCGACAGCGTCCTGCCGACGCATATGCACCAGATCAATTTTGAAAACTCAGGGCATTTCCCCATGCTGGATAATGTCCCCCAATTCAACCGCCTGCTGGTGGACTTCCTCGCCCTGGACTCTGGCGTCAGCCCCACCGAACTGCAAATGAAGGAGGAATGGAAACGCAGGGTTCGCTAATGTACCGCAAAGTTTACTTTGCGGTACATTTTTACTTGACATCCCATTCTCGCAGTTATATACTCAAAACACAACTGAACGGGGAGTCCCGCCCGATGGGACTGAGAGGAGCGTGAACGCGCTCGACCCGCATTACCTGATCTGGTTCATGCCAGCGGAGGGATTCCCCAATACGCCTGCAAGCATCCTCCGCTGTGGAGGATGTTTTGTTATTCGTACCGCAAAATTCATTTTGCGCCTGTGTATGCGGCATGACCCCTCGGGAGGTTGCGCTACTGAAAAATTGCCCATGAGAATCATCATCTTCGCCAACGGAAATTTGCCCGACCCCCAAAAAGCCCGCGCCCTCCTCCGCCCCGACGACTTCATCCTCTGCGCGGACGGCGGCGCGCGCCACGCCCTTGCGCTGGGACTCACCCCCAATCTCATCATCGGCGACATGGATTCATTGCCTTCAACCCTCAACCTTGAACCTTCCACCTTCCACCTTCCACCTTCCACCTTCATCCGCTTCCCCGCCGACAAAAACGAAACCGACCTCGAACTTGCCGTCGCCCATGCTCTAACGCTCAACCCGAAAGCCATCCTCATTCTCGCCGCCCTCGGCGGTCGCATGGATCAAACTCTCGCCAACATCGCCCTTCTTTCCAACCTTCAACTTGCAACCTTCAACATAAAACTCACTGACGGCGTGGAAGAAATCTTTTTTTGCAGAAACCAGGTTCAAGTCGAGGGAAGAAGCGGGGACATCGTCTCGCTCATCCCCTGGCAGGGCGAAGCGACCGGCGTATTCACCGAAAACCTGCGCTGGCATCTTCATCACGAAACGCTCTACCCCGACAAGACTCGCGGCATCAGCAACGAAATGACCGCGGATGTGGCAACTGTTTCGATCAAGAGCGGTTTGCTGCTGGTGGTTCATAGCATTTGTGATGCGTAATTCGTAATCCGTAATTTAATTCAAAAGGAAATCCCATGAAAAAACTCATACTGCTGACTGCCTTCTGCCTTCTGCTCTCTGCTTGCGCCCCCAAAGGACCTGCCACGCTCACCGTCATGACGCATGATTCATTTGCAATTAGCGAAGATGTTGTAACCGCATTTGAACAAGCCAACAATGCCGATGTCGTCTTTCTCGCAAGCGGCGACGCAGGCACGATGCTCAACAAAGCCATCCTTGCCAAAGACGCCCCGCTCGCGGACGTGATGTTCGGCGTGGATAACACCTTCCTCTCCCGCGCCCTCGAAGCGGACATCTTCGACGCTTATCAATCGCCCGCCCTGAGCGATATCCCCGCCGAGTTTGTTCTTGACTCATCCTTCCGCGCCCTGCCCGTGGACTATGGCGATGTGTGCATCAACTATGATAAAAAATATTTTGAGGAAAATAACCTGGCTGTGCCTGTTTCGTTTGAGGATTTGGCAAAGCCCGAATATCGCGGCTTGCTCGTGGTGGAAAACCCCGCCACTTCATCGCCCGGGCTGGCGTTCACGCTTGCCACCCGCGCCTACTTCGGCGACGGCTATCTCGATTACTGGCAGCGCCTCAAAGACAATGGGGTTGTGGCGGTGGATGGATGGGAAACCGCCTACTACACCAACTTCTCCGCCTCCTCCGGGCAGGGACCTCAGCCGATGGTCGTCTCCTACGCCTCCAGCCCCGCCGCGGAAGTGATCTTCGCCGCCGAGCCATTGACCGAGTCCCCGACCGCTTCCATCGTCGCTTCGGGCATGTGCTTCCGCCAGATCGAATTCGTGGGCATTCTAAAAAATGGCGAAAACCCCGCCCTCGCCGAAAAATTTGTGGACTTTATGCTCGGCAAACAATTCCAGGAAGATATGCCGCTCAATATGTTCGTCTACCCCGTCAACCAGTCCGCGCAACTGCCTGAAGCGTTCACAAAATATGCCCAAGTCGCTGAACAACCTGCTTCCATTACTTATGCAGATATTTCCGCCAACCGTGACAAGTGGATCGAGGCGTGGAGTGAAGTGATGAAGTAGGGGCGACCCGTCAAGGTCGTTTCAGATATTGTTGCGCAAAGGGAGGGTCGCCCTTTTGTAAAGCTATGGTTACTTTATCGGCTTTACCACACTACGTTTGCAGGGTATTGAGCGATCATCGGGTCTGAACTCACCAGAACCATCCCTTCGGTAATCGCTTGCGCCACAAGCAGGCGGTCGAACGGGTCTTTGTGGTGATCGGGCAGGGATGCCAGCGCAAATATATGCGCGGCTTCAACCGGAAGGACGCCGACCCCGTTTTCCCGTTGTTCGCGGATCAATTCTGCAAGCGGCATTTTGAGTTTCAATTTTCCCAATTGAATTTTGATCTGCATTTCCCAGAGGCTTACAACGCTTATCATGAGGGTGTTTTCAGGGCTCCGGCACAATTCCTGGGC
>CAADGT010000040.1 GCA_900696595.1 uncultured Chloroflexota bacterium | reverse complement strand
TACGAAGGCGGCGCGCTCAAAGCCGTGATGGACGAGACCAAGCCGGATTATGTGGTGATCGGCGAAGCGACTCAACTCAACCTTGCGCGCGGCGGGCGCGGACGGGCGGAGATTCACATCGAAACCATCGGGAAGCCCTCTCATTCATCATCGCCGCAATTGGGAATCAACGCCATCCATCTGATGACCAAAGTCATTGCTGAAATTGAAAAGATTAAAGTCAAAGACCATCCCTTAATGGGACAGGGAATTTTCGCCCTGACGGATATTATCTCGGAACCGTACCCCGCCTATTCCGTCATCCCTGCTCGATGCAAAGCGACCTACGACCGCCGTCTTCTGCCCGGCGAGACTCCTGAAGGCGTATTGAATGAAATCACGTCATTGCCCGCGTTGAAGGATGTGAACTTCACGGCAAGAATCGCGCAAAGCGACCACGTCGCCTATACCGGCGAAACCTTGAGCGCGAATAAATTCTTCCCCGCCTGGGAATTGGACGAAGAGCATGAATTCGTGCAGAAAGCCTTGAAGGGACTGCGCGCCTCCGGTCTGGACCCGAAGCTGGGCGCATACCGATTCTGCACCAACGCCGCATACAGCATCGGCATGGCGGGCATCCCAACCATTGGCTTCGGCCCCGGCACGGAAGGGGACGCGCACGTGGTGGACGAGCGACTCAGCCTCGATGAACTTGCAAAGACGGCGAGAGGGTATGTGGGGATTATTGAGGCGGTATTGGGGGCATAAAAAGCAGAAAAGCGGCAAACAGACAGGTAAAATTGTAGTTATGAAAAAAAGAAAGCCGCTTACCGGAGTACTAAATTCAAAAGGTCAATAAATGTCACTACCTCAATCCTCCCCCACCCTCCTCAAACCCGCCAAACCCGTCGGCATTGTTGGCTATGGTTCGTATGTGCCGCGCTTCCGTTTGCCCGCCAAAGAAGTCGCCCGCGTGTGGACCGGCAAGACGGGCGGACTTCCCATCAAAGAAAAGGCTGTGCCAGGGCTGGACGAAGACGTGATCACCATGTCCATCGAAGCGGCGCGGAATGCGATGGCGCGCGCTCAAATTGACCCGACCGAATTGCGGGCGGTCTGGGTCGGGTCTGAGTCCCACCCGTATGCGGTCAAGCCAACGTCAACGCTCGTTGCCGAAGCGATCGGCGCCGTCCCGAACACGCAAGCCGCGGACTGGGAATTCGCCTGCAAGGCTGGCACGGAAGCGCTCGTCGCTGCGATGGGTCTGGTCGGTTCGGGCATGGGCAAGTACGCCATGGCGATCGGCATGGACACCGCGCAAGGCAAGCCAGGCGACGCGCTCGAGTACACCGCAGGCGCGGGCGGCGGCGCGTACATCGTCGGTCCCGCCGAAGAGTCGCTGGCGGTCATCAACGCTTCGTATTCGTACGTCACCGACACGCCCGATTTCTGGCGGCGCGAATATCAAAAATATCCCGAACATGGAATGCGCTTCACCGGCGAACCTGCCTACTTCAAACACATCACCGAAGCCGCCACGCATCTCATGGAAGCCGCAGGAACGACAGCAAAAGATTACAAGTGGGCGGTCTTCCATCAGCCGAATACAAAATTTCCCCAGCGCGTTGCAAGTCAACTCGGTTTTTCGATGGATCAGATCGAGCCCGGGCTTTTAGTCCCCATCATTGGGAATACCTACGCAGGCGCGGCGATGATCGGCTTGACTGCGACTCTTGACATTGCCCAACCTGGGGACCGAATTCTCGTCGTCTCTTTCGGCTCCGGAGCCGGGTCCGACGCCTTTGACATTACCGTCACTGATAAAGTCTCTGCCAGACAAAACCTCGCCACGAAGACGCGGGAGTATATTGCAAGACGGACAGAGATTGATTACGCGACGTATGTAAGATTCCGCGGCAAGTTGGCGATGAAGTAGAAAATTCAGTGAATAGAGAATAGAGAATAGAGAATAGAGAATAGAGAATAGTAAAACCAATTATTCACCATTCCCTATGACACAATCAGGAAATCATACATGACAGACATCATCATCGCAGGGATCGGACAAACGGAAGTCGGCGAACATTGGGTCGCCTCATTGCGCTATTCTAAAATCATCGTTGCCTTTCTTATCTTGACAACGGCGATGCTGGCGGGCTGTACCGCACCCGCCCCCGTCACACCGACGGCACGCGTGCTTGCGGATTCCGCCTTTTCCGCCTCTGCGTATCTCGATGCAAATTTCAACGGCGAACTCGACGCGAAGGATACGCCGCTCGAAGGCGCGACGTTCTATGTGGCGCTCGACGGAGTGAAAGCGTTCGCCGCGACGACCGACAAGGACGGGTACGCCTTTATTCTCATCCCCAGCAGTATGGATTATCCCGTCATGTTGGGTATGGATCCGCCAAAAGACAGCGGCTTGAAGGTAATCGGACCCTCCGAGGTGGCTTACAACATCTCGGATGAATTTCCAAAATTTCTTTTTTCATCGAAGTGAAGCGAACGAATATGACAGACATCATCATCGCAGGGATCGGACAAACGGAAGTCGGCGAGCATTGGGATATTGGTCTGCGTGACCTTGCCTTCGCCGCCATTCAAGAAGCAGTTAAAGATTCTGGAGGATTAAAGCCGCAATCGTTATTCGTCGGAAATATGCTCGCGCCGAATCTTTCCAATCAGGCGCATCTCGGCGTGTTGATCGCGGATTATGCAGGCTTGCTCGGCATCGAAGCAGTGACTATCGAAGCGGCGGGCGCTTCGGGCGGCGCGGCGGTGCGGCAGGGTTATCTCGCCGTCAAAAGCGGATTGGTTGACGTCGCGCTCGTCGTCGGGGTGGAGAAATTTACTGACAAAGTCGGCGCGGGCGTGGACGCGGCTCTCGCCACAACAGGCGATGCGGATTTCGAATCCGTGCAGGGGATGACTCCCGCCGCGCAAGCCGCGCTGTTGATGAAGCGCTACATGCACGAGTACGATGTCCCCGCTGACGGCTTCGCTGGTTTTGCATTGACCGCGCACGCAAACGGCGTCGCAAATAAAAACGCCATGTTCAGGAAAGCGATCAAGCCAGAAACCTACGCCAAAGCGGAGATGGTCAGCGATCCGCTCAACATGTTCGACATGGCTCCCAACGCAGACGGCGCGGCGGCGGTTCTCTTGACTCGCCGCGATTTATTGCCCGCCAATTTCAAAAATCCGCTGGTGAAGATTGCCGGTTCGGCGGCTTCGTCGGATACGCTGGCGCTACATGACAGAAAAGATATGCTTTTCTTCGACACTGCGCAAATCTCCGCGGGCAAGGCGATGAAGCAGGTCGGTTTGACTCTCGATGGAATTGATTTCTTCGAGTATCACGATGCATTCAGCATCTTTGCCACCCTGCAACTCGAAGCGGTTGGATTTGCGATCAAAGGAAGCGGATGGAAACTTGCCGCGGACGGTTCGATTGGCTTGAAAGGGAAAATCCCCTGCGCGACGATGGGCGGGATGAAAGCGCGCGGATTTGCTGGCGGAGCCTCGGGCGTGTATCAAGCCGTCGAAGCAACAATCCAGTTACGGGGGCAGGCAGAGGCGAACCAAATTAAGGAGGCAAGGTTCGGGCTGATTCAATCGCTTGGGGGTCCGGCATCTACCGCAGTGAGTCATATTTTGCAACGGTTGGAGTAAACGCGCCTATCAAACGCGGCGAACTATTTACTTCTTCTTTTTCGCCACCGTCTTCTTGACGGTTTTCTTCGCGCTGGCTTTCGGCTTGACCGTCGTCTTTTTAACCGGCTTCTTCGTTGCGGCGACGGGAGTCTTCTTTGTTGCAACCGATTTCGGTGAAACCTTTGTCTTCTTAACCGTCTTCGCCTTGCCAGCCTTCTTTACTTTCGCTTTCTTTCCTTCGGCTTTGCTCCGGGCAGGCTTTCCTTCTTCATCCTTCATCCTTCTTCCTTCATCCTTAATTTCCCTCCCCCCAAACCTCCTTCCCCATTCATCGTGCATGGATGGAATGCCCGCGCCGTTTAATTTATCGCAAATCTCGCCCCATTCTTTATCGTAGACAAACCGAAAATCCATGAAGGCGTGGCATTGATACGCGCCAAGTTCGACATACATGCCTTTGTCCCACAAGTCCTTGCACGAGCGGATATATTCCAACTGCGAGGCGTAATCCTTGAAGATGACGAATCCCTGGCGCGGCAAGCCGAGTCCTTCGGCAAGACTGCGGCGGACGAGTTTGCCGGACGATTTATCCAACGCGGGGGCGGAAGTTTTGATCCAGCCTTTGGTGTCGCCGTATTTGTTGTGATAGATGATAAGCCCGCGTTCGATTTGCCCTGAGTCCGTCGAAGGGTCGCCGCTGCGGTTGGAGTAGGCGAAGACATTTTCATCGAGCCCGTTGTAGGGTTTTTGAAGGTCGAAGAGCAGGAAATTCTCCACGTCGGCGAACAGGAAGCGGCGGTGAAGAAGCGGGAAGATGCGCCACTCGTGAGCCTGGATCAGACCATCATCCTGAGTCTCATCCATTTTTGGGCGGCGGAATTCCATCCCGTATTTTTCGGCAAAGCCTTCAACCTGTCCGTGACCGAACATGGGCAAGCCGGGCAGGGTGGCGAGCAAAGTACACACTCCGAAATATTTGTCGCCCTTCTCGAACTGCTCGACGGCGGTCTTTTCGTCGGGGTTGTTCATGAAGTTGACGTAACGCTTGAGGATCTGCGGGTCGAACTCGAGCGTGTTCTTGATCGCCATGCGATATTTGGCGTTGTCTTCGTCGCGCAGCATGTGCATGAACGCAGAGTTGTAAACGCGGTGCATCCCCAGCGTGCGGACGAAGTATCCCTCCAACAGCCAGAATGCTTCGGCGAGCAATAACGTGTCCGGCGCTTCAGCGGCGACGCGGTCCACGACTTCGCGCCAGAACTCAATTGGAATTTTTTCGTCGAACTCGGCTTTGCTCATGCCGAACTGCGAGCGCGACGGAATCGCCCCGCCCGCGCCCGCTTCGGGAAACCACAAGCGCTGGATGTGTTTCTTTGCGAGAGTCATCGCCGCATCGAAGCGGATGACGGGGAAATTGCGCGCCACGTGCAGGATGACTTGAATCACCGCCTCGCGGACTTCGGGTTTGCTGTAGTCGAGTTGGGCGGTGTCGTTCCACGGGAAGGATGTGCCGTCGTTGCCGTGATAGATGTAACGCAGGTCGCCGGTTTGCAAATCGCGCCGTTGAAAGACGACGGCGGCGTCGGTTTTATCGTAATAATGATCTTCGAGATAGATGCCCACGCGCAGATCGTCGGAGAGATTCTCGGAACGGAACGAGTAGGAAGGATAGGGCGAAAACGGGAGTGACAGAAACCAGTCGGGATGTTCGACCACCCATTGAGAATCGATTCCCATGTGGTTGGGAACCATGTCGGCGGAGAGGCGGATTCCACGCGACCATGCGCGGCTTCTTAGATTTTCCAACGCATCCCATCCGCCCAGGTCGGCGGCGATGTCGTAGGAATGCAACGAATAAGCCGAGGCGACCGCGTCTCCCTGCCCCATGCGTTGTTTAATCTTCTGCGAAGCGCGGCTGCGTTCCCATAAACCGATCAGCCACAAGCCGGTGAATCCGCGCGCGGCGAGCAGGTCCAATTCTTCGTCGGGAATCTGGTCAAGCGTCTCGATCTGCCGGTTGTATTTTTTAGTCAGTTGATGAAGCCAGACATAGGCGTTCTTCGCAAGCAGGACGAGGCGCGGCATCCAATCCTGGTCGGGGCTGTATTTTTCAAATTCAGCGTACTCGCCGCCTTTGAATGTGGGAATGGGGATTTCCGCCTCGGTTGATTCCGCCTGTCCGCGCTTGCGGATGATGTCTTCGCGCAGAAAATCCATGGCGCGCAACAGGCGGATGGAAAATTCCTTGCCAAGCAAATGACCCCAGCGTTCGAGGATGTAATTCAGTTGACCTTCGAGCGAATCGGGCGACGCTTCGATGGGCGCGCGCAGAATCATCGCAAGGGTTTCGCCGCCGCCGGAGCCAACTCCCACCCCGGATTGGCGGGAGAAGAAGTCGAGGAGATGAGCCGTGAAATCCTTGAAGGCGGAGCCGTCCATCACGGAGGCATCGAACAAATCCCGGTACGGATCGAGAGCCGGATTTTTATTCGCGTTATCCACCAACAGCATCTCTTCGACGGCGGCGGCGCGCACGCCGAATCCCACATCGCCCACATTGGGGATCTTCGTCGCAAGATACATGCCGGCCGTCATCTCGCCGCGAAAGACCGGCATGGGCGGGAACTCCTCGGTGAATTTGGTCAGCGTCAGGTCATACTTCGAGCCGAGCGTGGATTGAAGCGAACCCATGGCGCGCGCCATCGCGCCGGTGTAGCGGCTGAAATACTGGCGAAGCAGGATGCGATACGCTTCATCCAGCAGGGCGATCACATAAATATCGGAAGGGGGAACCGGGGCGGAACGCAATGCGCCCATCTGAGCGGCAAACGCGCGGGCGGCGGAAAGGTCGGTAAAAACAACGCGCCCGTCGGGGCGGAAGAAATCGCGCGGGAAATTATATTTCAACCTGGCAGCGCGAGAGGTCAACATACGATAATGATAACCGATTATCCATGAATTCGAGTAAAATTTCCGCCGACATTATGAACGCATCATTGGCGCAGGTTGTCATCCTGTTATTACTCGGCGTGTTCTACTTGCCGGTCGTTTTTTTTGCCGTCCAGCGGCGCGAGGAGGGTCAGGGCGGCGCGATCTGGCTGGCGGTTTTGTACGCGTTGATCGCCATGTCAATCAACTTTGCCGAAGCCCTCTGGCGGGAGCGCGGCGATGCCTCTCTCTTTCAGGGATTGCAAACCTACGTTTCCTTCACCCTGGCGGTCATCCTGACAATCGCGCTTCAAATCTTTCTCAAACGCGAGCGCTGGTGGGCATGGATTCTCTTCTCCGGAATTTGGGGGCTGGGTCTCGCGCTTATCCTGACGAACGCCTTGAACCTGCCGGATGTGATCTGGACGAATGACGAACTGGTCCTGTACCGCTCCCGGCTCGGACCCGTCTGGGTGATATTGGGATGGATCATCCTGGCGATTGCGATGATCCTCGATCTATCGAACGCGCAACGCCACAGCCGCCAGCCGCTCCTGCGCGGACGGCTCGGGTTTTGGTGGCTGCCGCTCGTCTTTACCCTCCTGGGCGACATCCTGCTTTTTTCAGGGTTGTTGATCGCGGCGCAGCCCATGCGATTGGTCGTCGCCGCCAGCGCGGCTTATGTGATCAGCACGCATTACGTCCCCGACGTAAAAGCCATCGCGCGGCGGGTCGTGATCCATGTCGCAAGCATCAGCGCCAACGTCGGCATCTACATCGGGGGGTTTCTCGTCCTCCAGGCTTTGTTCGGCGAAACCGAGCGATACAACCCGCTCCTGGCGGGCGCCGCGGTGGCGTTGTTTGTGGCGGCCATCTTCACGCCGGTCACAAATTTGATCTCGCGCGCCATCACAACATGGATGAAGGGCGATCAATACGACGCCAGCCTGACCATCCATCAATACAGCGAAAGCATCTCCAACATCCTCGACATGGACCGTCTTTCGAGCATTGCCGTCAACATCATGCTCGAAGCGATGCAGATCGAGCGCGGCTTCCTTTTCCTCGTGGACGGCGAAAGACAACCCGACGGGCGAAAAACCTACAAGGTGCGGTTCGCTCGAACTCCCGAGGAACGGGAACGAGTGGCGGTGGAATTGGACGAAGACGGAGTCGTCGCCTCATACTTTATCCGCGACCAGAAACCGCTTCTTCAATATGACCTGGACCTGCATACGGCGTTTCGAGCCGCATCGAACCCCGAGCGGGCATGGTTCGACGACCTGCGCTGCGAGGTGTACATCCCCATCTTTGCCAAGAAGCAATGGATCGGTATGCTTGCCTTCGGCTCGAAACTGAGCGGCAACCGCTACACCCGCGAAGACCTGGCAGTATTGAGCGCGCACGCCAACCAGACCGCCGTCGCCCTCGAGAACGCCCGCCTCGTGGATAACCTCATGCGCTTGAACAACGAGTTGAGGCAGGCGCGGCGCACTCTCGAAAAGAACAACCAGGAACTCCAGCGCATAGACCAGGCGAAGTCCGATTTCATCAGCATCGCCTCGCACGAACTGCGCACGCCGCTGACAGTCATCAAAGGCTATACCGAAATGCTGATGGACGATCCCAAACTCGAAAAAGATCAAAAGGGCATGATGAAGGGCATCCACGACGGGACGTTGCGCCTGCACGAAGTCATGGACTCGATGTTCGACATCGCCCAACTGGACGCGCGTTCGCTCATCCCCCACCTTCAACCTGTAGACCTCGCCCAACTCATCCGCGAAGTCTGTGTCGAAAACAGCAAAACCATCCGCGAACGGGAACAATACATAAATGTCAAACTCCCGGCGCTGCCGCTCATCAAAGCGGATTCTCACCTGTTGCGCAAGATATTTCACCACCTGATTCGCAACGCCATCAAATTTACGCCCAATAACGGGTGGATCAATATTACCGGAAAACATATCCCCGCCATTGTCAACCTGCCCAACGGCGGCGTCGAGATCGTCGTCAGCGATACCGGCGTGGGCGTGGACCCGAACCTGCGCGAAACAATCTTCACCAAGTTTTATCAACCCGGCGATCTGGGAAAACACAGCACGAGCAAATCACGCTTCAAGGGCGGCGGCGCAGGGCTGGGACTGGCGTTATCCAAGGGCATCGTCGAGGCGCACGGCGGGAGAATTTGGGTCGAAAGCCCCGGCTACGACGAAGTCAACTTCCCCGGCAGCCAGTTCCACATCATCCTGCCGCTGGCCGCGCTCGAACAGCGCGAGTTGCAAAAGACCGGCGAACCGGTAAACTACGAAAATGGAAAATCCGCTGCGCCTGCCATAAATAAGTGAGCCCCAATAAAAGCATAACGAGAGCCGCAGGCAATCTTCCTGACGGCTCTCGTTTTATTTATCCCCCGTTATGGCGCAACATACATGGAAGCGAACGGTGCGCTCAACCCGCAGACGGAGATGTTGTCGTAATACGCGATGGCGCCGGATTTCACCAGTTCCGTCCCAATGCCGAACCCGCCGCCGGGCATCGGCTGGGGATCCACATAATCCGAGACTTCCTTGCCGTTCAACCAGACCTTTACGTTTCCTTCAAAGGCGCTGATCTCGACCAACGTCCAGACGCTGGCGCGCAGATAATCCACGATTCGGTCGGCGATGACGAATGGCGCCACGGGAGGCTGTTCCCGGATGAGCGCGGAAGCGCGGTCTCCGCGGCCGCCTGCCGTTGTGCCGAGATGGATCATGTAACGCGACCAATCCGCCTGCCCCGCGTCGCTTGGGTAAGGTCCCTGCGCCTTCTGCCAGAAGAATACATATGTGCCGGGTCCAGTGATCTGAAGCCGGAAACGCCAGACAGCGTTTTCAGGAAACACATCCGCCACGCCCGCCTGTTCGTTTTCCGAGACCCGCCCGCCGTAGGAATCGGGGAGCGCGAGAGTCATCACCGAGTTTTCAGCCAGGTCGGGCGCGGGACCGATTGACCAGCCGCCTGCTTTGAAATTCACAACGTCCATGCCTTGCGCGTTCCCGTCCTGAAAATCTTCGACATACAACGGAGTCTCGCCGGGCGCGCAAGCCAACGAAGCGGGCAAACCATTCGGGTCGCGCTCCAGGGCGACGACCACTTCATTGGGTCCGCGATTCAGGCTGAAGGTCTGCTCCGAGGCGAAATACCCCGTCACAGAAACCTTCACGGTTCCATCGGGGGGATCGAGGTTTATCCACGAAGTCGCCCCGCTTGCATCGGTCAAAATCGGGTCTCCATCGCCGACTGTGACGCTTGCCCCCGCAATCGGATTTCCATCCGCATCGGTCACTCTGACAGTCATGTCGTACGGGATGGGCGTGGGCGTCGGCGTCGCGGGCGGCGTGGATGTGGGTTTGGGAGTGGGCGTCCAGGCCGAGGCGGTCATAGTGGCGACCTCCTCCGGCGAGGGACCGCATCCGGCAATGAACAACAGCAAGGCAATCAACAACGTCGTCGTGATTTTCTTTTTCATTTCTTCTCCTTTGGCAATTGATTTCTCTGAGGGGTCTTGTAGTTTTTTCTTCCGGTGGGTTTGCCTTCTTTCTCCTGTTGCGTGAGTTCAAGCAATTTCTCGATCAACTCCATCAAACCGGGTATGGACTGAAAATAGGTCTTCCTTCCGCTGCGAGCGTCCGTCAGCGAACCGCGCCAGGTGAATGCGCCGTTGTTCTTCTCGCGCCACACGCGGAGGATGAAGGTGCGATTTGTTCGTATCTCGAGTTGCATTGAAACCACTTATGGGCGCCCTGTTCATCAAATCAAGGGGCGGCGCCGAACATGGAAGCGAACGGAGCGCCCAGCCCGCAGACCGAGATGTTGTCGAAGTACAACACTGTTGTGGATGGCTCTGTGAACGCGCCGATCCAGATGCCGATGTTGCCGGGCGGGAGGGGAACGGTGTCGGTGTACTCCATCACCTTTTTACCGTCAATCCACAACTGGATATGCCCCTGATAAGTGGAAACCTCCATCTGATACCACTGCATTTCAGTCTGGCGGAACGATGCTGTGGTCAATCTTGGGTTGCTCACCACGACGTTCGGACCGCCCTCGAGACTGCGATTCAATTGAACCTGGCTTATCCCTCCCGGAAAATAAACGCCGTATTGCGCGTGCGTGAATTGCTGTCCGCCGATTTCCAACGGGCCCGACCCGCGCCAGACAAAACTCGGCGCGGTCGGGCGGCTGACCATGAACTTCATCCGCCAGACGGAATCGCCGAACGTCTCGCCTTCGTTTCCGCCGAGATAGGCGTCGCCGCCATAATAGGTGATCTTGTTGGCGTCAATCGTCAAAACGGAGTTTGTGCCTGCGTCCGGGGCGGAAGCGACATAATGCGCGCCCGCATTGGTGTTGTATGCGAAATTCCAACCCTGCGCCTCGCCATCCTGGAAATCGTCCATGTACAACAGGGACTCGCCCGCGCCGCACGCTTCCGAAGGCAGGACCCCGAACGGGTCCCGCTCCAATTTGACGGGTACTTCGTTCAAGCCGCGCTGTAACTCGATAGCCTGTTTCGCCTTGAAATACCCCTGCGCGGTGACGGTCACGCTTCCAACCGGACCGTCGAGATTGGTCCACGAGACCGAGCCTGAGCCATCCACCTGGACAGGTTCGACATTCCCCGATTCAGGGAAGACCGCGCTCGCGCCGGTGATTGGGTTTCCCTCCGCGTCGGTCACGGTGACGGTCAGGTCGTAGGGCATGGGCGTCGGCGAAGGCGTGACCGTCGGGGTCGGCGTCCATGCCGATGCGGTCATCGTGGCAATTTCCTCCTCCGTCGGCCCGCAACCGACAATCAAGACCACCCCAACCCATAATGCAAAAAAGATCGTTTTGTATTTCATACGAGCCTCCTTTTCTGGTATCTTGCAAATACGATACACGGAGACCCTCACAAAACTCTCACAAGGAAAAAGGCTTCCAATTTCATGGAAGCCCTGAGAGTTATTTTCTCACCAACACAATTTATCGTAGCGGAAACCCGCCCAAGCTCGACAGGATGCTCATCCTCGAAGGGAGGGTTGCGCCCGACGGCAGGGGGCGGCCCGTTCTTGCGCAACGAGGCCGTTAGGGATGTGGATGGGTCGCCCCTACTGGTAAGAAGTTACCGTGAACGGCAAATGTCCCGGTTGGACGGCACGCGCCGCAGATAATTCCGCCTGAGGCGCGGCGGCAGAGTCCGCGCCCGAAAGCAGAGGGTATCCCGCGCCCATCTCAACGCCCGAGCCGCCTTCTCGTCCCCCATCCGCTCGAGGATCAGGTAATGGGTGAAATACACGCGCGGGTCG
>CAADGT010000039.1 GCA_900696595.1 uncultured Chloroflexota bacterium | reverse complement strand
TTGGTCTTTGGCGGCGAAGCAATCTCCATATCAGCGAGGGGATTGCTTCGGGCGAAGAGCAAGAGCGCCCTCGCAAAGACATGGCTCGGCGGCGGGTGAGGGAAATTATATTTTTATGAACCCTAAGGGAAAAAGCATGGCAAGCCCAAAACTTCATCTTGGCAAGAACGCCCTGTATCATGCTCCAGCATCAAG
Source organism: uncultured Chloroflexota bacterium (assembly GCA_900696595.1). Lineage (GTDB taxonomy): Bacteria > Chloroflexota > Anaerolineae > Anaerolineales > Villigracilaceae > Villigracilis. The sequence goes on along the minus strand of CAADGT010000039.1, from coordinate 15,416 downwards.
CGGATGAGGCGTTTTGCGGCGGGGATCGGTTTTGGGATGGGAATCAAATTTCCGGCGGCGTCCAATCCAATTTGCCGGATTATAATCAGCCTGCGGCGGAAAAGCCGCTCAGTATTCGCCTCGAAAGGAAAACAAAATGGGACTCTTCGGCTTCGGCAAGAAAGCAAACAAGAATGCGCCCGTCCTCTCCGCGGAGGAGACGCGCGCGAAGATTTTGGAACTGAATCGCGATACCGCGCCGTATCAAATTATTGACGGCGCGGAGAAAGGCGCGGACCTGATCGCGGAATGGAAGATCGTGGACGCGCGCTGGTATCAGGTTTTTGCGAAGGCAAACCTGACAAAGGTATTCCGCATCTACATGAAGTTCGACCCGGCGAAACATGAAGTGCGCGCAAAGGACGAGGAATTTACGGTAACGTGGAATGCGGGCATCCCGGCGCTTTCCCTGTCCGCCTCCAAATTTCAGGGACAGATGACCTCGGTGGAGTTCGGCGCCGCCTACGCCTTTACCGAGGAATTCAAACCCGGCATGGTCTATAACTATCGCTTCAATACCAATGAGATCAAAAAACCGATTCAGGAGGCGGTCGCGGCATGCGGCTGGAGATACAAGGGCGTGGCGTTCGGAAAACTGTGATCGCAAAGAAACGCCGGAATTCTGACACATTTCAGGAAATCAACATGACCACAATTGACCTCACCATCCACAAAGACCGCCGCGCCCGCGCCGTTCAACGCGCCAGGGAACGCAACATCATCATCCCCACCTACGCCCAGATGAAAGACCCTTCAAAAATTCCCGCGAAAATAAAAGAGGAATTGAAAGGGATCGGGTTGTGGGATATTCACCCCCGGAATCTTTTCCGCATCACTTGGAAGAATCAACCCACCGCCTCAGGCGGCGCTTATGGCGGAGTCAATTTTCTCGAACTTCCATCTTCGCTGACGGGAGTCCGCGCCCGCATCGTCGCCATCGTCGGCAAGTGGTTTCCAACCGGTGCGCATAAAGTCGGCGCGGCGTTCTCATGCCTTGTGCCTCGCTTGGTCACCGGACAATTCGACCCGACCACGCAGAAAGCCGTGTGGCCCTCCACCGGCAATTACTGCCGCGGCGGCGCGTATGACTCGGCCCTGCTCGCCTGCGAATCCATTGCGATATTACCCGAGGGCATGTCGAAGGAACGCTTCGAGTGGCTGGAAAAAGTCGCAGGCGAGACGATCAAGACTCCCGGCTCGGAATCGAACGTGAAAGAAATCTTCGACAAATGCTGGGAGTTGAGAAACTCGGGGCAGGATTTGATGATCTTCGACCAGTTCCAGGAATTTGGCAATTATCTCTGGCATTACGAAGTCACCGGCCACGCCATGGAGGAAGTCTTCAGGCAGGTGGCGGGGAAGAACGGCAAATATCGCGGCATGGCTTCGGCGACGGGCTCGGCAGGCACGATTGCCTCCGGCGACTACATGAAGCAGTTATTCCCCGATTCAAAGATCGTCGCCAGCGAAGCCCTGCAATGCCCGACCCTGCTCGAAAACGGATTCGGCGCGCATCGCATCGAAGGCATCGGCGACAAGCATGTGCCCTGGGTGCATAACGTCAAGAATACCGACGTGGTCACCGCCATTGACGATAACGCCGTTGTGAATATTGCGCGTCTGTTCAACGAAGAAAACGGACGCGCCCATCTCGTCAAACAGGGCGTTCCCGAATCTCTAATCTCCAATCTCGACTTACTGGGTTTCTCCGGCATCTCGAACGTGCTTTCCTGCATCAAAGCCGCCAAATACTACGAGATGGGCGAGGACGATATCATGCTCACCATCCTGACCGACTCGATGGAACTCTATCGCTCCCGCCTGCATGAAATGCATCAGGAATTCGGCGAATACAGCGAAGCCAACGCCGCCGCCGACTTCGCCCGCTACCTGCACGGTCAGTCCACGGATAACATGCTTGAACTCCGCTACACCGACCGCCGCCGCGTGCATAATTTGAAATACTACACCTGGGTCGAACAGCAGGGCAAAACGTACGATGAAATTCAGGCGCAATGGTATCAGCCCGATTACTGGACGAACGTCCAGAAGCAGGCGGATGAGATTGACGAGTTGATCGTGGAGTTCAATAAGGAAGTGGGTTTGAAGTAATACCGCAGAGGCGACCCGTCAGAGTCCTGGAGAACCTTGGAATGTAAAGGGAGGGTCGCCCAGTGGTTTGCAAGGGCGACCCTCCTTTGGCGCAACGAGGTTCTGTCAAATTGGGACGGGTCGCCCCTACGCAGTTGCGGTAACAACTCAAATGGAATGATGGCGGCTGTAAGTCGGAATGGCATTCCGACTTACTTCACTCACCTTACGCGGCCAATCCCGAAGGGATGATATGGCTTGTTGCCGAATAGGACACCCTTCGGGGTTGGATGATACAAAATCGCCCAATCTATAATCATGCGACCCCTTCGGGGTCGGCGCTGGGCGCGCAAGGTGAGTTACTTCATTTAACAGGAGCCCTTATGCTGTCGCCGCCTCCTTCACGTTCACCGCTACGGATTTGGGGAGCGGCTTCATCCCGCACAGCCAGCGGACGACGTTCACGCGGCGGATGAGGAATTCGTAAATCGTCATAATGGCGGCGAACGAACTGACAAAGATGACCGCCCATTTTGCGAAGTCGGGGATCGCCCAATTGACGACGAAGTAACCGATGACCAACAGGACGGTCTGATGCAGGATGTAGAATCCCATCACCGCTTCGTTGGCGTATTTGTGGAAGGGGTTGGTGAAGTTCAGGTATTGCATTCCAAGACCGAGGAAGGCGGGAAGCAGAGAGCAGGCGCTCAAGATCCAGAAGGCGTCGGCGAAAGCATCCGCAGGTTCGGCGAGGGCGGGAACGGCGATGAGAAGCATATAGATCGTGGTGAGGAGCGCGCCCACAGCGAGGTTGTACCAGCGCATCCGCTTGAGGCTGGCTTGCAGGCGGTCGGATGAGGCGATGACGAAGCCGTAGATCAGGAAGAACGGATAGTAGAGGAAGGGCCAGCCGCCCGAGCCCGCTTCCCAGTCCGTGTCGGAGACGAAGAGGTGGAGGGTCAGAATCGGGATGGACAGGACCAGCCACGAGGTCCAGGGAGAGGCGATGAGGTTCGCAATCTTATCCAGCGCGTTGCCTCCGCTTCCCTTCATCCAGCAAAAGAGCGGGTAGAAAATCACAAGGTAGATCAGCAGGAAGAACACGTACCACATGTGCATCCCGACGAAGGCAAAGTTGCCCGCAGAGCCGTCGCCGAGGTAGGGACCTTCGAAGTAATGCGGCAGGAAGGCGAAGAACGAGCCGTTGAATTGTCCGTGCGTGATGCGTTCGAGGTAAACCTGCAAGGGCGAATACGTGAAGACGGCAACGACGAGCGGGACGAGCAGGCGCAGGGCTTTATCTTTGAAGAACGTCCCGGCGCCGCCCTTGTTCATGGCATAGAAGGCGCTCGCGCCCGAAATCAGGTAGACGATTGGCATCATCCAGACGAGCATGAAACTCTCGAAGGCGGTGGCGGCGTCGTTGGTGACGGGGTTCTTGACGTGCCAGTACCAGTGGTCGAAGAAGCGGATCGAGTGGAAGAGAAAGACCGAGAGGATGGCGATAATTCTCAACCAGTCGAGGTCGTAACGGCGAATTGAAGCGGACATGATATTTCTCCTTTTTGTATGCGATTTGCAAATTGGTTTTCACAAAGCCGCCAGCACATGTATGACGATGTCGGCGGAGAAGTGCGCGATCATTGTGGATTCAAGCCCGCGTTTCCAGTAGAGATACCCAAATAGGATGCCAGCCAGCCCGTTCAGGGCAATGGCGCGAAGCGTCACCCAGAACGTGAGGGGAACCAGCCCCATTGTGGCGGGTAAATGCCCAAGCCCAAAAACGACAGCGGCGAGGATGTTCGCAATCCAGAAAACGAGGCGGGTTGGTTTTCCTTCGGCTGTTTTCGAGATGAACGACCCAAGCCACGCCAGCAGGGAGAGGAGGAAGAGGCGGATCAAAACCTCCTCCACGATGCCGCCGTAGAACGAGGCGAGGAATCCCATCCATGCGGCGGGTTGGGCGGCTGGCACATTCAGCGCGGCGGCGGAAGCGCCCAGTTCGCGCATCATGGCAGGCTGAAAGATGAAGGCTTCCAGCAGGATGACGGAAACGGACGTTGCGATTCCCAACAGGACGCTGACGGGAAGAACGGCTCGAATCTTGTCGGCAGTGGATTCGCCCCCGAACCACGCCTCCAGGATCGGCGCTCCAAGCCCGATGCGTTTTGCAAGCAAAAGCCCGGCGGCTGTGGAAACTCCGAGTACGAAGATATTCCGCAGAATCTGGACGCCGGGCGAAGCCTGTAAGACAGGCGGCAGTGGGCGTCCCGTCCCGCTTTGGAGCGCCAGCGCGTAAGGAAGGACGGCGATCGCGGCGAAGATGGCCGCAAACCAGAGTGCGAAAAAGACCTTCCAGTCGAACGTTTTATTCACAGTCATTTTCATAAATCAGTTTTCCTTTCTCAAAAGCGTTGCGCCCAGCCCCAGCGCCCAAGGAATGGACAGCGTCAATACGACGATCCCAAGCGGGGGGAGCAGGCTCATGCCGCCCATCGCCAAGCCGAGGATGCAAAGCCAGCGCGGCAGGTTGGCGGTCTTGAGGAACGCCCAGTTCACCGGCAAATACCAAAATCCATTGACGAAGATGGCCGCCATGCCAAGAAGCCCAATCAATTCGTTTAGAAGTCCATGCAAGACATAGGCGGTTATTTCAAACTGCCTGTACGTTCCGCCCAATTGACCTCCCGCCCCCAATGGAAGCAATGTGAAGGTCGAGGCTTGCGATACGGCGAACAGACTCAGGCTGGCATTGGCAAGCAGGAGGGCAATGGAGAACAGCCCAAAAAACAGGGCGGTTTTCATGCCGCGAGGCGCTTGGCGTCGCAGGCGATGGTACATGGCGATCACAAGAACCGAGGCGGTAACCGCCGAAGCAAACTTCAGCAAATCCTGAAAGATGAGCGGCGCGGGATTCTCGAGCGCAAGCCGGGCGAGAACTGCCTTATCCATCAGCGCGGCGGGGCCGATCCAGCCAAAGGCGACGATCAGGGAGACGAGCGCCAAAACCGCGTTGACGAGGGCGGCGACTCCTCCCGCTTTTTGCAGGGTTGATTGGGTGAACTTCATTTTCTACTTTCCTTTCCACCGAGGACGCATGTTACGCGACGGACGTGGAATTCAAAATGGCTTGAACGATTGTTTTCACCGGCGCGCCTTTGACGAGAAAGGCGTCCACGCCGGATTGTTTTGCTTTCTCACGCGCCGATTCGTAATCGTGGACGGTGAGCGCGACGATTTTGCGCGCGGGGTATTTCGATTTGATCCGCTGTGCCGCTTCGTATCCATCCATGAAGGGCATTTCCAAATCCATGAGGAGGATGTCGGGTTGGAGGGATTCGGTCAGGCGCAGGGCTTCGGCTCCATTGGGGGCTTCGCCGACGATCTCGATCCCGTCAAAGAGGCTCAGGGCTGCGCGGAGGTCGCGCCTTGCTTCTTCGGCATCGTCCACGAGCAGGACTCGAACGGGGGCCATGAGTCACCCTCACGCGAGAAAATACAGGGGGGCGTAATTTGATTCATCCACTTCGGGGATGGATTGAACGAACCGGGGTAGCGGCGCGAGCAATTCCCGCTCCAGTTCGTCTTCGTCGAAGTCGAAGCCGTAATCGCGCGGGTCGGCAAAGATCGGCGCGTCGGGCGCGAGGACGAAGTTACAAAGCGTCATGGGGAAGGTCAGGGTTTGCGCGTTCATGGGAAATTCCTTTTCGTATGTCCCCACTATAAGCATTTCCCCTCTTTGGCGCATCTGGCGCGGGAATGAAACCGCCCTCGTCTGGAGGGCGGTTTTGCGAACTAGGTCTTAAGATGTAGGAGTAGGTCTGAAGATGGAGCGCCGCCTCAAATTAGTCGAGCAAAAAAACCTCAACGCGAATCACGCGAAAGATTCGAATAACGCGAATCCTTCCACAGGCTCAGGTCAGGTTTTTCGCGCAATTTCGCCCAATTTGTGTCTTTCGCGTTGAAAAGGGCGCAAAGTGAACTTTGCGGTACTCATTAGTTTTGCGGCGGTCTCAACTGCGCGATCAACGAGCGCAGTTGGGAGAGGGAGTCTTCGGTCATTTTTTGCAGGCGATCCAATTGTTCGGGGACGCGGGCAGGGTCGCGCTCCAACAACAGACGCGCGGACTGCGACGTAAGCGTGATGGAAAAAACCGCCTGGCTGACCGAGTCGTGCAGTTCGCGCGCGAGGCGGTTGCGTTCGCGCGCCGCCGCCAGTTCCTCGGCTTGCGCGGCGTGTTCCTGCAACTTCGCATGAGCGGATTGCAAATCCGCGAGCAGGCGCAGGCTTTCGGCTTCGTCGGACTGCGTTTGCGCAAATAAAAAATCGTACGAGATCAAAAATGCGCCGACCGCAAGGTAAAGCAGAATCAACGCCGTTCCGCCCAGCCAGCCCATTCCAACGATCAGCGTGACGGACAGCAAAAGGATGAGCGCCGTCATCCACACAGCCGCCGTCCGCCGCGAAAAAGCGCGCGCCGCCTGCAACCCAAGCGGGACAACCATCAGGCAGGTGATGTCGGTAAACGGCCGCAGGTTGGCGGCGGCAATCACAACGACGGACTGCACGGGGATGTAAATCAACGCAAAGCGCGGGAAGCGCCTCGACAGCCACGGCTCCATTCCATACAAAACCGCGTACAGCGCAAGAAGCGAGATCAGAACGCCGAGCGCGGTCATCCCCTGAAAGTGGATCAATGCGCGGACCGCCACCACCGCGATGATGATGAACCCGATCAGGTGACTGCCCTGATAGCCCGCCCGCTTCATTCGCCGCCCCCAGCCTGATTCTGCTTAACGAAAATTTTCGTCCCCCGATCCGGATTCGACTCAACCGAAAACCGCCAGCCCATCTCCGCCGCGCGCTCCGCCATGCCGGCCAGCCCCAAATGCCCGCGCTGGTTCGAAACTGCCTGCGGATCGAATCCCCTGCCGCGGTCTTCGATTTCCAGCGAAGAACTTTCGCCGCGCAACTTCAATCGCACCGTCGCTTCGCGCGCGCCGCTGTGTTTGACGATATTGGTCAGCGCCTCGTTGACGATGGAATACAACCCCAGCGCCTCCGCCTCGGAGAGAACCGCTTCACTTTGTATTTCCAGCGAAACCCGCAACCCGTCGCGAGCCGCGCGTTCATCCGCAAGACGCCGCAGGGCGGAGGGCAGGCCTTCGTCCGCAAGCGAGCGCGGCTTCAACTGCGAGACGAGGGATTGGATCTCGCTCAAAGCGTTTGCCGAAAGTTCCTCGAGGCGGACCAACTGTCCCGAAGAACGAAGCGGATCTTTATCCAATAAAAGACTGGCGGATTGCGCGGCGAGATTCATGCTGAAGACCGTCTGCGTGACCGAGTCATGTAAATCGCGCGCGAGGCGGTTGCGTTCGCGTTCCACCGCGAGGTTTGCCGCCTGGTCGGCGTATCCTTGAAGCTGGCGATGGGCGCTTTGCAGTTCGTCGAAGGCGCGTTGATTTTGCGCGCGCGCCGATTCGGCTTTCAGAACCTGGTAGGCATAACCGCCGAAGAGCAGGCAAATGCCGCTGTAGAGAATTCCCATCGCCAGGCCGAAGAGGCGGCCTTCCTCGGAGAACTGCATGACGGCGAGGATGGCGATTGAAAATGCCGCAATCCACGCGTACCCAAAGCGCCTGCCGAAAAAGACGACCGCATCGAGGCTGAGCGGGATGAAGAGCAGGTTGAAAAAATCTTCGTAGGTGGATTTGTCGAGCAGGAAGATGACGAGGGTGCATTGAAGTAGCAGATAGATCGCGCCGCCCCAAAGTCGGGAGACTTTGGAGTCCGCCCAAAGGAACGCAACGCGGAGTCCTGAGCCTGTCGAAGGATAACCCGACGTTGCAAGGGTTTTGACGACAAGCAATAAGCCATACGCTGCGAGCAAACCCATCACCGCGCTGAAGCGGACGTTGCCCCAAAACAACCCCGCGCCGCGCAAGGCGACTGCGGCGAAGATCAAATAAACGCCGAGGGTTCGCATCAGGTTTATCCGGGATTATCTACCATTACATCGCAAAGTTGCTCCCAGCGCCGTCCTCGGCGCTGGGCTTCCCGCGTGACACGCCGCCGCCCATAGGGGGCTTCGCACAGGACGGCGGCTTGAGCAGTCAACATCAATCCCTGTCTGTGACGATGCCGCGCCGCAGAGCATAGACGGCGGCTTGCGTGCGGTCGTCGAGATTCAACTTGGCGAGGATGGCGCTGACGTGAGTCTTGACGGTCTTTTCGCTGATGACCAGTTTCGCGGCGATGTCGCGGTTGTTCATCCCGTCGGCGATGAGTTGCAGAACTTCGCGCTCGCGTTCGGTCAGCCCGGTTTCAGAGTCGGCGGCGCGTCTCGTCGCGGAAGATTCGCCTGCCGCGACGGCGTTCATCAATTTTTTCGCCGCGTCGGGATGCAACTGCACCCTGCCCAGATGCGCTTCGCGCACGGCTTGAACCAATTCGTTTGGCGGAATGTCCTTCAATAAATATCCCTGCGCCCCGGCGCGAATGGCGGGCAGGACTTTCTCCTCCTCGCCGAAACTGGTCAGGATGATGATGCGCGAGTTTGGGCTGGCTTCCATGATCTTCGATGCGGCTTGTATCCCGTCCATTTCGGGCATGACCAGATCGAGCAGGACGATGTCGGGCTGGGTCTGCTTCGCCAGTTTCACCGCCTCCACGCCGTTGCCCGCCTCGCCCGCCACTTCGATGGACAGGTCGGCGGCTTTTTGCAATTCCAAAAACGTCCGCAGTCCCTGGCGCACCATCGCGTGGTCGTCCACAATCAGGACGCGGATCAACTCGCCCATTGTATCCTTCGGTTTCGTCATTCGGCGCTCGCTTTCGTTGATGTTCACACTATAAGGGAAAAGAACCGAAAAATCAAATGCCGTATAATCAGCCCATGCTCAAACCGACGGATCTGGTTTTGGTCTGCCTGATTCCCGCGCCGCGGGATTTAGAGATCGCCCGCCTGCTGGGATGGTACAGGATCCCGTTGCGGAGCGCGCCCAAAGTTGTCAGCGTGGATTATCTCGCGTTCTACCAACCCGCCTCCTTCGGCGAAAGAGGCGGGCGGGTCGAGTTCATCGCCCCGGTTCATGGGCACGAGTTGACAACGAGAGGCGAACTGCTCAAAGACGAGGCAGATCATCCGCGCGCGAGGGAAGAATATTTCAAGATTCAATTGGGGGCATTGGAGAAATTGCCCGAGCCGATTCACACCGACAAATGGAAGCGGTTGACTTTCCTCTATTCGACCGGCGAATACCTGCTGAACGCAAAAACGCTTAACGATCTCGTGATCGAAGGCGAAGAAAGAAACCTGCTTTGGAAAAGCCTGCGTGAACGGGCTGAGAGCGAACCGTTGTACAAGGTTGACCTGCCCGAAGCGGACATCCCGCTGGAGGCGTTGATGGCATTGCTTGGTATCAAGGACATTGCGGGGGATTACGATTAACTGAATTGTCAGAAAAACGCGGCAGGGCGTCCTTGCCCCGACATTGCAGAAGTGTTACACTTTGAGAGATGCCCGCAGATTTAATGGTCGTCACCCCCTCCGCCAGCCTCGGCGAAGCGATTCGTCGTTCGCTGGAGGATACGAAGTTCTACCGGGTGCATGTCGTCAATAACAAAGCGTCCGCCATCGTCAAGGCGAACCAGATCGGCGCGCCCATCGCCCTGCTCGACCTCGCCCTCGGCGAAGAGTGGGCGCTTGAGATCGGCGCCGCCCTGCGGACTGTCAGCCCGAGCATCAACCTGGTCCTGCTCTGTGAAGAAACCGGCGCTCCCCCGCCGCTCGATCCGCTTCGCCCATGGATTATGGTGCGAAAACCGTTCAGGATGTCCGATTTTATGAACGCTCTCAGCCAACCCCAGCCTTCCACGCCTTCCGGTTCGATGTCGTCAAACACGATGCAGTATCTGCCGTGGTTGAGCGACCCGAACAAAGCCGCGCAACATCTCACGCGGCTGACATTGGAATCCTCGGCGCAAGCCGCGTTGATCACCCAGCGCAACGACCTATGGGCATACGCGGGCGGACTTTCTCAAGGCGCGGCAAAGGAAGTGGCGCAGACCGTCACCCGCAACTGGGACGGGCAAAAGGGATCGGACCTGCTGCGCTTCATCCGGCTGGAAAGCACGAAAGCCGAACACATGCTGTACGCCACGCGGCTCACTTCGGACTCGGTTCTGGCTCTGGTCTTCGACGCGGAGACTCCCTTTAGCACGATCCGCGCCCAGGCGGGCAAACTGCTGGGCGATTTCGGCAGCGAAAAGCCCGACGCGCGCAATCAAACCCAGGTCGCGGACAGTTACCCCGACGAAGCCGAGCCGGACATCCCGCCCATCACGAACATCCTGGCAGACATCCCCGCCCCCAACCCCGAGCCGCTGACCACGCGCGATTTCAACCTCCCCCATAAAAAGGAAAAGTTCGACCCAAACCAGACTCGCGTCTCGGATTCGCTCTCCGACGCTTCGGTCTTCAGCCGTGAGCCGTCTCCCGCCATCAGGCGTCAGCCCCGGGTGGAGATCGAGCCGGCGAACAGGGCGCAGATTTCCTTCGACGAAGTGGATGTGACCGCCCCCTCACGACCCAAATCGAGACCGGAGACTCCCATCGCGCGTCCGTTGCCAGGCGAAAACGACACGACCCGCGAAAGCCCGACCACCGAAGCCGCGCGCAAACTAATCCCGGAACCGGTTTCCGCCGGTTTGTATCACCTGACGTACGCCTGCCTGCTCGTGCCGCGCTTTTCGACTCATTACATAACCGGCGATCTCTCAGACCATCTCAGTGAGTGGCTGCCGAATATTTGCATCGCCTTCGGCTGGCGGTTGGAATATCTCGCCGTACGACCCGAATATTTGCAGTGGGTCGTGAACGTCCAGCCGAACACCTCGCCCGGTCATCTGATGCGCATCATGCGTCAACAGACCTCGGAAAAAATATTCGGCAATCACCCGCGCATTAAAAGGGAAAATCCTTCCGGCGATTTCTGGGCGCCCGGCTATCTCATCATGGGCGGATCGCAGCCCCACCCGCCGCAGCTTGTCCGCGATTACATCCGCCAGACCCGCCAGCGTCAGGGGCTGGAGGATATGCCGTCGGGGAGATAAGCCCCCAAAACATACGTTCTAAAATAAAAAACGCAGAGTATAATTTGCTCTGCGTTTTATTTTTCCAGCCGACCTGCAATCTGCCATTCAGCAAATTCCTGGACACCGACATGCCCCCCACCCTTTACCTCATAGACGGACACGCCCTCGCCTACCGCATGTACTTCGCCCTGACTGCGGGCGGAAGCAGTCAACGCTGGCAAAATTCCAAAGGCGAGCCGACTGCTGGCATTTATGGCTTTGCGCGCGAACTCATCCGCGTGCTGGAACAGGAGAAACCGGAATATCTCGCCGTGGCATTCGACGTCGGCAAAACCTTCCGCGACGAGATTTTTCCCGAATACAAAGCGACGCGCGAGAAAATGCCCGACGACCTGCGCCCGCAAATTGCGCGCATCCGCGAGATGGTGGATTTTTTCAACATCCCGCGCCTCGAAATGGACGGCTACGAAGCCGATGACGTATTGGGCAGTGTGGCAAAAATCGCCGCGGAAAAGGGGCTGGGAGTCAAGATCATCACCGGCGACCGCGATCTGCTGCAACTGGTCAACGAACGCACGGCGGTTCACCTCGCAGGCGACGACCGGTCTTATGTCACCGAGGCGGATGTGGCAAAGAAACTGGGAGTAAAACCAAATCAGATCGTGGATTACAAAGCCATCGTCGGCGACACGTCCGACAACATTCCCGGCGTGAAGGGCGTGGGCGAAAAGACCGCGGTTGCGCTGCTCGAAAAGTTCGGCACGCTGGACGCGATCTACGAGAATCTAAGCCAGGTGGAAAAACGCTGGCAGGGAAAATTCGAGACGAACAAAGAGACAGCCTATCTCAGCCGCGACCTGGCGCGCATCCGCACGGATTTGAAGATTCAATTCGACTTCGAACACGCCAAGGTCATTCCGTTCGACGGCGCGAAACTGGAAGCCTTCTTTAAAGAGATGGAATTCAAAACGCTGTTGGCGAAGGTTCCGGTCATCAGCGGGGCGATTCAGGAATCATCTTCCACTGAAACCTCGCGCCGGGGACGGCGCGAGGAGCAGGCAGGCAGGGGGCGGCGCGGGGAGGGCGCAGGCAAAGCCGGGCAGATGACGATGTTCGAGGTAGCGGCTCAACCCATCGTTGTCGAGATCAAACCATCGAAGATCGAAGTCGTCATCGTGGATACGCATGAAAAGCTGAAAAGTCTCGCGCAGGAACTCGACAAAGCCAAAGTCATTTCCTTCGACACCGAAACCACAGGCACGGAGGAAATGCTGGCAGAGTTGGTCGGCATCTCGCTCTCGGTCAAGGAAGGGCAGGGGTATTACATCCCGGTCGGGCATAACGCTGGCAACAACCTTCCGCTTAAAAAAGTTATCGAGGCGCTCGCGCCCGCGATGACGAACCCGAAGATCGGCAAACTTGCGCATAACGCCAAATACGATTACATCGTACTGGCGCGTCACGGGTTGACCGTCTCGCCGCTTGCGTTCGACACCATGCTGGCGGAGTTCATCGTGGACCCGTCCTCGCGCAACCTCGGCTTGAAAAATCTCGCCCAGTTCAGGCTGGGCGAAGAGATGACCCACATCGAAGAGTTAATCGGCAAGGGCAAGAAGCAGGTCAGCATGGCGGAGGTTTCAATCGAAGCCGTCGCAAATTATGCCGCCGCCGACGCGGAAAACACTCTGCGTTTGATGCCCCTTGAAGAGAAGGAATTGGAGCGCGTCAACGGGAGAAAAATCCTCGACGAGATAGACATGCCGCTCACCGCCGTCCTCGCGGAGATGGAAATGACCGGCGCGTTGATAGATACAAAATTCTTCAGCGGGATGTCAGAAGAACTCGCCGCGCGTCTCGGCGAAATCGAAAGGGAAATCTACGCCCACGCGGGCAAGACATTCAACATCAACTCGCCGCAACAGTTATCGGATGTGCTGTTCAACCACCTGCGGCTCGAACCGCCCGACAAGGGGCGCAAAACCGCGACGGGTTTTTATTCCACCTCGGCGGACGTGCTGGACGCGATGCGCGGGCAACATCAAGTGATGGATTTCATCCTTGAACAGCGCGAACTCTCGAAGCTCAAGTCCACTTATGTGGACGCGCTTCCCGCCGCGATCAACCCCGCCACCGGAAGAGTCCACACTTCCTACAGCCAGATCGGCGCGGTGACGGGGCGGCTGTCGTCGAATAACCCGAACTTGCAGAATATTCCCATCCGCACGGAGACGGGAAGAAGAGTCCGCAACGGCTTCATCGCGGATAAAGGCAACCTGCTCCTCTCGGTGGATTACTCGCAAATCGAACTGCGCATTGTCGCGCACATGGCGGAAGACGAAGCCATGCTGGCGGCTTTTCGCGCCGGGGAAGACATCCACGCCACAACGGCGGCGGCGGTGTACGATGTATCTCTGACGGAAGTCACCAAGGATATGCGCCGCCACGCCAAGGCGATCAACTTTGGGTTGATCTACGGCATGTCTGCGTTTGGGTTAATGCATTCCACAGGGCTGACGCTGGCGGAGTCGGAAAATTTTGTAAAAGCCTATTTTCAAAAATTCCCCGGCGTTAAAAAATATCTGGAAAAGATCCGGCGGGACGCCGCGGAGATCGGCTATGTGGAGACCCTGCTTGGGCGCAGGAGATACTTCCCGGCTTTGCAGACCCGCTCCAACGTCCAGATGAAGAACCGCGAAGAACGGGAGGCGATCAACGCTCCGATTCAAGGCACGGCGGCGGATATTATGAAGATCGCCATGTTAAAAATCCCGCCCGCGTTGAAGCATGCGGGATTGAAGGCGAAGATGCTCCTTCAAGTCCACGACGAGCTTGTATTGGAAGCGCCGGAAAAAGAGATTGATGAAACGGCGAGTGTCGTGCGCGAGACGATGGCAAACGCCTACCCGATGAGCATCCCATTGGAGACCGAAGCAAGAGCCGGTTTGAACTGGGGAGAAATGACTGTTTTAAAGTAAAATAACCCAATGCCCGGACGAGAAGACATCTTCCAAAAAGCAATGAACGAGGGACATTCCGCCGCGTGGGACCAGGAATGGTCGAAAGCCGTCGCGGCGTATCGGCGCGCCCTCGAAGAATCCCCAGACAACCCCAAAGCCCTGGGCAGTTTGGGGCAGGCGCTTCATCAACTCAACCAGGTGGATGAAGCGTTGCAGATCTATTCGCGCGCGGTGAAGGTTTCGCCAGACGACCCTGTGCCGATGGAAAAAGTCGCGCAACTCTCGGAGCGCGTCGGCGATCTGAAGACCGCCATGGAAGCCGCCATCCGCGCGGGCGATCTTTTCCTGAAGCAACGCGACGCCGAAAAGGCGATTCAAAACTGGACGCACGTCACCAGCATCAACCCCGAACACGCCATCGCCCATTCGCGCCTCGCGCAGGTGCATGAGGCGCTCGGTCACAAACCGCAAGCCGCCATGGAATATCTCGCCATCGCTAGCATCCTGCAGCGCGCGGGCAACGCCGAAAAAACGCAGGAGATGGTGGACAAGGCGCTCTCGCTCGTGCCGAACAGCGTCGAAGTCAAACAGGCGCAGACCCTATTGAGGACGGGGCAATTGCTCCCCAAACCGATCCGCGCCAAAGGCGGGACGGGACCGATCCGCATGGCGCAAGTCAAGCAGTTGGAGACCCAGCCGCGGATAAAAGCCGCTTCGGGCATGGACCCGATAGCGGAGGCGCGTCAAAAGGCTTTGACCCAGCTGGCGGAGTTGCTCTTCGATTTCTCCGACGAAAGCAGCCCCGCCGCCCAGGACCGCCGCGGCATTTCCGCCATTATGAAAGGCACCGGCTCCATTTCGGCGCAATCCGAGCAGGTCAAGGTCATCCTGCATCTCGGTCAAGCCATAGACGCGCAATCGAAGGGCAACGACTCGATGGCGGCTGAGGAAATGGAAGCCGCGCTCAACGCCGGGTTTACCAGTTCGTCGTTGTATTTCAACCTCGGTTACCTGCGCTACAAGGTGGAGCGTTACGAAAGCGCCCAGCGGGTCTTGCAGAACTCGGTCAAACATGCGGATTACGGGCTGGCGTCGCGGCTCCTGATCGGGGATATTGTTTCCCGCAAAGGCGCCTTCCGCGATGCGGCGATGGAATATCTCGAAGCCCTCAAGTTTGCAGACGCAATGACCGCGCCCGCCGACCACGCCGACGACATCCGCCAGCAGTACGA
>CAADGT010000038.1 GCA_900696595.1 uncultured Chloroflexota bacterium | reverse complement strand
GGGCAGAAATTATCGGCGGCGAGGACAGGCTTGCCGCACTTTGGACAGAACCCGGCGGGTTTGCTTTTGTGCTGTTTACGTCTTGCGGCGAGCATGGCTTCGATCTCGTCGTCGCTGAACCCTGCGCCGTCGGATGCGGAGTCGGCGCGTTTGGCGGCGGCGGCTTTTTCGATGCGCGCTTCGGCGGTCCGTGTGGGAGAGGCTGACTCCAGTTCATCCAGTTGGCGTAGAATCTCCGCCCCTTTTTTTAAAAGTTCCGCGCGTTGTTCGGGGTAATCCTCCTCTGGAATTTTGCCGAGCTTAAAATCGAAGTCCAGTTCTTGAAGCGAACTGATGACGCGGTCGCGTTCGGCTTTCAACGCCGAAGCCTTGTGCATTTCATCGGTGGAAAGTTTGCGCGGCTTGGACATGAACGGCGCGTATAGATAGACGCCGACGACGATGAAGACCGCCAGGAGAAGAAAGAGAGAACCCAATCCCATTTTTCCCCTATTCCGCGTTGGCGACAAACGCCTGAATTTCCGCGATGGATGCGAACGGCCCGATCTTGATCTGACGCAGAACGCCTTCGCGGTCTATCAAATACGTTTCCGGCACGCCCATCTGCCTGTTCAAAATGCTGGAGATGGCGGATTCCAAATCGGGCGCGTTGGGGAAGGTGATGCCGAATTTTTTCAAATAGCCGAACGCGCCTTCGGGCGTGTCCACATAATCCACGCCGATGAAGACCACGTCGCCGCGTTCCTTGTATAACCCCCATGCCTCCTCCAGCTCGGGCGCTTCCTGCTCGCACGGTTTGCACCACGACGCCCAGATGTTAATGACCACGATCTTGCCGCGCAGATCTGAAAGTTTCATTTCAGCCGCGCCGTTGTATTCGTAGCCTTCAAAATACACAAGATCGAAATCCGGCACAGGTTGGCCGATCTCCGCCATTGGGTTGCTGGCGCGGCTCAGCCCGAACCGAACCAGGATGAGCAAACCCGCCAGAAACGCCCAAATGGCGATCTGCGCCCACAGCGGCACGCTTTTTTTCGCTGGAGTTGTTGTCTCTGTCATTCCATTCTCCGAGAACAAGACCTGACAGGTTTTGGAAACCTGTCAGGTCTTAGGATGTTACTTCCTGTTCTTCAATTCCTCTTCCAGACGTTTGATATATTCGTCGTCGCTGGAGGAAACCCCCGCCTCTTTTTCCCGACCTGAGCCTGGCGCGGCGGATTTGGGCCTGGTCCACGCCCGGAACGAGTTGAAGAGAATGACCGCGCCTATCAAGATCAACACCGGCGGGACGATATAAACAAACCAGTTGAATCCCTTGCGCGGAGGTTCAGCCAGCACGCGCGCGCCGTAGTTCGCCACAAAATAATCCTTGATCTCCTGCTCGCTCTTGCCTTCCGCCAGCATATCGCGGATCAACTCGCGCCATTGGCGGCAGGCCTCGGTCGGGCAGACATCCAGCGGCGTGTTCTCGCAGACCGGGCAGTACAACTGTTTGGCAATTGCGTTCACTTCGTCGTCGCTGGGGGTGGAGTCCTGGGCGAAGGCAACGCCAGTAAAGAATGCGCCGAACGCCAGAACAATCGAAAGGATAATAAGCGTTTTTTTCATTGATACCTTTGTCAAAGTTATCAGTCATCAGTCGCCAATCAGCGATGACTATTTAACTATTCACTATTCACTATCCGCTATTCACTATTCACTATTTCCCAATTATCCATTACCCTTAATCCGCCGCGCTCGCCTGCCTGCCCGCCACGCCAACCTTGCGCCGGACGGGTTCATCGGCCGGGTCTTTGTCGGGCCAGGCGGCGAAGATCAGCCCGAACAGGAAGACCAGGCATCCGATCCACAGCCAGTTGACCAGCGGATTGACGAAGATTTTGAATGTCGCTCCTTCGTGGGAGACGGGCTGCCAGTCCACCAGCAGGATGTAAAGGTCGTCTTTGAATGTGGCGTGCTGGCCGGGGATGGTCATGTTCTGTTGGGATTCGTAGTAATAATCAATGCGCGGGTGGAGTTTTCCGATGTAAACGCCGTTCTCGTAAATATCCACGACCGAGCGCGTGTAGTTCACGCCCGCGCCGAAATCGTCCCACGAAGCCAGTTCGCGGTATTCCACGCGGTAATCGCCGAGGTTGAGCGACTCTCCCGCCGCGACCGTCCCCTGCGTTTCGATCTGGAAGATTTCGATGCCGAGGATGCCGATGGCCATCAACGCCATGCTGATGTGGATGATGTATCCGCCGTAGCGTCTGCGGTTGCGTCCCATTAATCGCCCCAGCGCGGCGAAGAAGTTCTCGTTCTGCGATCTCATCCGCGCGTTTGCGCCGCGCCAGAATTCATGCAAAGTGGCAAACAACACGAAGGCGATGAGGAAGAACCCGGTCAGGGCGTAGGGATTGGTTGTGTAGGTGATGACCAGCCCCAGGGTCAGGAGAGAGGCGGCGAGAGCCGACTTCCACAAGGCGCGGCCGAGGGTCTGAATCGTGGAATGTCCCCATGCCGAAAGCGGCGCGATTGCCATCAGGAAAAGCAGACCGGCAAACAGCGGGCCCGTCGCCCGTTCATAGTAGGGCGGGCCGACGGTGATCTTTGTGCCGGTGAAAAGTTCCGAAGCCAGCGGCGAGATGACTCCCCAGAAGCAGACGATGAGGATGCCCATGAAGAGCAGGTTGTTGAAAAGGAAGAATGCCTCGCGCGAGAGCATGGATTTCATTTCGGTTTCGCTTCTCAGTTCGGGCCAGCGTTGGATGAGCAGGCGGACGGATACGATGAGGGTCAGCGAAACGAATGACATGAACAGCGGGCCGATGGGGCTGTTTGCAAAGGCATGAACGGAGGAAAGCACGCCGGAGCGGGTCAGGAAGGTGCCGAAGATCACCAGCGCGTAGGTCAGGATGATCAGGACCATGTTCCAGTGTTTGAGCAGGCCGCGCTTTTCTTGAATCATGACTGAATGAAGAAACGCGGTTCCCGTCAGCCAGGGCATGAAGGCCGCGATCTCGACCGGGTCCCAGCCCCAATAGCCGCCCCAGCCCAGAACATCGTACGCCCAGCGCCCGCCGAGGACAAGCCCCAGCGAGAGGAAAAGCCACGCCCAGAGAGTCCAGCGGCGCGTGATGCGAATCCAGCGGTCGTCGGTGCGCCCGGTGATGAGCGCGGCCATGGCGAAGGCGTAGGGGATGACGAAAGAGACAAAGCCGAGGTACAGCATTGGCGGGTGGATGACCATGCCCGGGTGGCGCAGAAGCGGATTCAATCCCCGTCCGTCTTCGGGCGTGAATAAGACTGCGTTCGCCGACGGCGCGAATAGACTCGGCGCGACCTGCCCGCCGATATCCCAAAAGCGCGTGAAGGGATTCTCGTAAAAGGCCACCATGCCGACGAAGAATGTCAGCGTGACGGATGAGACTACGATCACCCAGGGCAGGAATTCCAAATCCCGATCCCATTTGCGGAGCGTGACCGCCGAGGTGAACAAGGCCAACAGCCAGGACCAGAACAACAGCGAACCGGCCTGTCCGCCCCACCAGGCCGTCACTTTGAGATAGGTCGGCATACTGCGGCTGGTCACTTCATAGACGAAGGAAACTTCGTAATGATTGTTCACCAGCAGGTAGATCAGACTGCCCGAGGCGGCGGTGAGCAGCGGGAAGGTGAGCAGTTGAGCCCGGCGCGCGCTTTCCACCAGCGTGGCGGACTTTCTCGTAACGCCAAAAACTGCCGCAAAGCCGCTATATACCGTAACGATAAAACTTACCAATAAAACGCCGTATCCAAATTCTGGGAGCATGGTTTCTTTCCTCAATCTTCCCTCCCTTTTAGGGGAGGGGAGGGGGAGGGGTTGGGTTTAGAAACAAAACCTGATGGTTGTCACACCCATCAGGTTAATTGGTTAATTCGACGCCGACTGATCCGGCACAGCCTCTTCGTATTTGGTGGGGCATTTGAGCAATAATTCTTCGGCATGGAATACGCCGTCTTCGCCCAGTGTGCCGGTCATGATCGCCTGCGCCTCGTTGCGCAACAGGTCGGGCATCACGCCTTCATACTGCACCTTGATGCGCGCGCGGCCCGGGTCGCTGACTGCCTCGTGCAACACGAGAGCCAGCCCGCCCTGCGCTTCGATCTCGTCGTTGTCGCCGGGGACGTGCGCGACCTCGAACGTCAGCGTCAGCGTCGAAGCGTCGTACTGGATCGTATCGCCCAACACCGCGCCGGAGAGCCGCACGCTTTTGTTAATCGCCGCCGCGCCATCCGCCTTCAGTTCGTCCACAGTCATAAAATATTCCGCATTTGCCGAGGTGGACGAAGCGATCAGGTACACGACAGCCGCCAGGATCAACACGCCGCCGATGATGAATTTTTTTCTTTGCATATCTGCCTCCAGTGGGAGTATTGCCAAAATCGAACAATCTGTGTCCATTTTCACATAATGACATTAATCCGCCGTGAGTATGCAGGCGGACGGATGTCATAAATCCTGCGTGACTATCCCATTACTTGATTGTCGCCATGCGGCGCAAAGAAGTTTGCAGTACGACAAACTTAAGTTTGTCCCTGCGCAAAGCGCAAACTGAAGTTTGCGGTACGACAAACTTAAGTTTGTCCCTGCGCAAAGCGCAAACTGAAGTTTGCGGTACGACAAACTTAAGTTTGTCCCT
>CAADGT010000037.1 GCA_900696595.1 uncultured Chloroflexota bacterium | reverse complement strand
GATGAAGGATGAAGGATGAAGGATGAAGGATGAAGGATGAAGGATGAAGGATGAAGGATGAAAGATGAAGGATGAAGGATGAAAGATGAAGGATGAAAGATGAAGGATGAAGGATGAAAGATGAAGGATGAAGGATGAAGAACGAGAGAGGAAGGATGAGAGAGGAAAGAAGAAAAATGAGGGCTTGGGCTGAGTTGACGGAGTAGTTATGACAAACGCCAAAACCGCCGAGATCGTCGTCTGCGGCGCGGGGATCGCCGGAGTCTCCGCCGCATATCAACTTGCCGTTGTTCACAGAATGAAAAACGTCGTCATCGTTGACCCACTGCCGCCGTTGACGCTGACCAGCGATAAATCCACGGAGTGTTATCGCAACTGGTGGCCCGGCCCCGGCGACGACATGGTGCGGCTGATGAATCGCAGCATTGACATCATGGAGGGCTTGCATCGCGAGGCGCCGAACCGCCTGCCGATGAATCGGCGCGGATATATGTACGCGACCGCCACTCCTGCTGGCGTTGAAGCGATGATCGCCAATGCGAAGGAGATCACCGCTTTGGGCGCGGGCGATTTGCGCGTGTATCGAAAGGCGGGGGATGACTCGCAGTATGTTTCTGTTCGTGAGCACGGATTGTTCGACGCGCCCACAGGCGCGGATTTGTTTTTGGATCAATCGTTGATCCGAAATTATTTTCCATACGTCACTGAGGACGCGCTGGCTCTCATCCACACGCGGCGCTGCGGATGGTTCGCCGCGCAACAGTTCGGGATGTATATGTTCGAGCGGGCGATCGCTTCCGGCGTACGACACATTTCGGGACGGGTATCCGGCGTCGGCGTGGAGGGAGGCGGGGTTCGATCCGTCGCCGTAGAATCCAAAGAGGGGAGTCAGGTCATCGCGACGAATCGCTTCGTCATTGCGGCGGGTCCCATGCAGAAATCGGTCGGGAGGATGATCGGACTCGAACTGCCCATCGTTTGCGAGCCGCATCTCAAGGCGATGTTCAGCGATCATCGGCGCGTGATGCCGCGCGATATGGGGCTGTTCATCTGGAACGACCCGGTGACGTTGATGTGGTCGGACGAAGAACGCGCCGCGCTTGCGGAGGATGAAGGGACGCGCCGGCTTGTGGAGGAATTCCCCGCGGGCGTGCATGGCAGGCCCGAAGGCGACGGCGATGTGATTTTGTTGCAGTGGGGCTATCATGCAGGCGCGCTGGATGAACCTGCCTATCCGATTCAACTCGATCCGCAACTGCCCGAGATCGCCATCCGAGGCATGGCTCGCGCGTTGCCGGGCATGTCGAAATATTTCAACCAAATTCCCAAGCCATTCATTGACGGCGGATATTACGCGCGCACGCCGGAGAACCGCCCGTTGATCGGTCCGTTGTCTGTTGACGGCGCCTACATCATCGGCGGCTTCGGCGGTTTTGGGATGCAGGTCTCATGCGGCGCGGGGGATTTGCTTGCAAAACACATGCTTGATCAAGAACTGCCTTCGTATGCCCCGGCGTTTTTATTGAGCCGTTACGAAGACCCGAAATATCAGGAAGCCCTGCGCCAATGGGGATTGTCGGGACAGATATAAAAAATTACCGTCATTGCGAGGAGCGTTCCTGTTCTTTGCGACGAAGCAATCCCCCGCCTTGCGAGTAGATTGCTTCGTCGGGCTAACGCCCTCCTCGCAATGACAGAATACTCGAAAGGAAACTCCATGAAACTACAAAACAAGATTGCCGTCGTCACCGGCGGCGCGCAGGGCATCGGCGCGGCCATCAGCGCGCGCTTCGCCGCAGAAGGCGCGCAGGTCGTCGTCGCCGACATTGACGAGGAAAAATCGCAGGCGCTTGCCGGTCAACTCCATGCCTCGTATGTGCTGTGCGACGTCTCGAACGCGGAACAAGTGGGGAATCTTTTCAATAAGGTCATTGAGCGTTTCGGCAGGCTGGATATTCTCGTCAACAACGCCGCGCTTGTGCATCATCCCGCCTCCAATAAGAACTTTCTCGAACTCGCGCCCGAAGCCTGGCAGCGCGCGTTGGAAATAAACCTGACCGGCATGTTCCTTTGCAGTCAACGCGCGGCGCGAATTTTTGTAAAGCAAAACCCCGAAGGCAAATCCGCGGGCGGAGTCATCGTCAATATGAGTTCGGGCGGCGGGACGCGCGCGCATCGTCACCTGATGGCGTACGACACAACCAAAGGCGGCATCGAAGCCGCGACGCGCGCCATGGCGCTCGATCTCGCCCCGTGGAAGATCCGCGTCAACGCGATCGTGCCGGGCAACATCACAGTGGATAACGCGCTCGGCGGCGCGACCGCTCCCGAAGCCGCGGGGCGGACCATTCCGCTCGGCAAACCCGGCGCGCCCGCCGATATCGCCGCCGCCGCCGCCTTCCTCGCCTCGGACGACGCCGCGTACATCACCGGCCAACGCATCGTCGTGGACGGCGGCATGGAAGCGCAACTCCGCTCGCCCGCGGTGGACGCGCAGATTGACCTGGGGATCGCGAATCGCCTGAAATAAAAAGCGGCGGACGACAATCGCCCCTCCCATTGTTTGGCTGACCGAAAAATAAAAATCGCGCATTCATCCGAGTGCGCGGTTCATAATACATGCCCCGCCTGTGCCGTGTACTGCCGGGTTTTGAACCTGCTTTCGCAGGTGGGTCCCTACCGGGAAACGCCGCCTTGGCTCAGGCCTATCGCGTTATTTCCGTTGAGTTAAGGACCCGTTTGAGGGGTGTTGGCTCAAAACGTAGAAGCAATATCGCGAACACCGCAGGGCATGATTCTTATACCATATTCTCAAGGACAAGAGAAGCATTGGATTAACGCCCGCTCTCATGAAACGATTGCCATTCGCCGGGTTTTATGCTATGGGATGAAAACCTCCCCGCCTCTTTCGGGACGGGGAGACTGGTTCGGTTTTCTGGAAACTTATACAGCCTGACAGGTTTCCAAAACCTGCCAGGTCTCATGTTAAGGATATATCCGCTTGATCGTGCGCGGGAACGGAATCGCCTCGCGGATGTGTTCGATGCCGCACATCCAGGCGGTGACGCGTTCGGTGCCCATGCCGAAGCCAGCGTGGGGGACGGAACCGTACTTGCGTAATTCCAAATACCACTTGAACGCTTCTTCGGGCAAGCCTTCTTTTTGAATGCGCGCCAAAAGTTTATCGGGGTCGCTCATGCGCTCGGAGCCGCCGCAAATCTCGCCGTAGCCTTCCGGCGCGAGCAAGTCCACAGACTTGCAGACTTCGGGGCGGTTGGGCCACGGTTCCATGTAAAAGGCTTTGACTGCGGAGGGATAGCCGTAAACGAAGACCGGCTTGTCGTGAAGTTTGGTCAACTCCACTTCATGCGGGGCGCCGAAGTCCATGCCCCATTCAAATTTGAGTAATTCTTTCTTTTCAGGGTCGGTTTCTTTTTCGTATAAATCAATTAGATATTTAGCGGCATCGTCGTACGACATGCGCGGGAAGGGACCTATGACTTTTTCCAGTTGCGAAATATCCCGCCCGAGGAATTTCAACTCGGCGGCGCAATCCTTCAAAACAGATTGGGCGATGTGGACAATCAGACCTTCTTCGATATCCATTAGTTGGTCGAGGTCACAGAAAGCGATTTCGGGTTCGAGCATCCAGAACTCGGTCAGGTGGCGGCGCGTTTTCGACTTCTCCGCGCGGAAGGTGGGACCGTAGCAGTAGACTTTCCCAAACGCGAAAATATTCGCCTCATTGTAGAGTTGACCGGTCTGCGCCAGGAAAGCGGAGCCTTCGTCGAAGTATTCGGTCTCGAAGAGCGTCGTCGTCCCTTCGGCGGCGGCGGGGGTGAGGATGGGCGTATCGAGGTTGAAGAAGCCCTGACCATCCAAATACTCGCGCACAGCCGACATGACGCGCACGCGCACGCGCAGGATCGCCCACTGGCTCTGCAT
>CAADGT010000036.1 GCA_900696595.1 uncultured Chloroflexota bacterium | reverse complement strand
TCCCCAATTCCCCAATTCCCCAATTTCCCAATCCCCAATTCCCCAATTTCCCACCCCCCATGAACCTCCTCCTCTCCCCTCCCTCCCTCGACGACCTCGTCCGCCTGCTCAAAGCCTGGCGGTTTTGGGTATTGGGCGCCCTCCTCGGCTCTGCGCTCGGCGCGGCGTTATATGCCGTTGCCCCGCCGCCCTATCGCGCCAAAGCCACCGTCAACGTGGATTTCAACTTCGAGGAAGCCTTCCCTGAAAACAGCGACCGGCAGGATTTTTATTACCTCGAGCGCGAAGCCCGCAAGATGGAAGAGATCGCCTGGTCTGACGAAGCGCTGTCTCAACTGAACGCTCCCGCCGGAGAACTCCGCGACGGGAAGTTGAACCTCTCCCAGCCCGCCGAAGCAGGCTGGCATTTCTATGCCGACGATGCCGACCCGCAAAAAGCCGAAGAACTCGCCTCCGCATGGGCAAACGCCTTCGTCGAAAAAGTTCAAGAGAAGATTGAATCCGGCGACATCAACCCATTCGTCCGGCTCGAAGTCGCCCAATCCGCCAACCTGCCGATAGAAAGAAGCGTTCCATTAAGTAACTACCTGTTTGCAGGCGCAAGCGGATTTCTTTTCATCGCCGCTTTCGCCGCGTTATTCATTCGCCGAAAGGACTCCGGCGTCTCCTGATGTTGGAGGGTTTTTATGGCGCAGGATAATTTTAGAAAACAAATCCAAAGCCGGGAGATTTTGGAATCTGTAATAAGAATTCTTTGGGCGCTGGTTCTGCTGTCCCTGCCTGTCACCAGTTTTCGCTGGTTTCCCGGGCTGGGCGAGGGGACGCTCGTCCGCCCGCTGGCTTTATACCCGCTTGCAATCCTGCTCCCGCTTCTCCTCATTCAAGCGCGGCGCAAAAAAATACCGCCGCCGTTTTCCGGCGCGTTCATCGCGCTTGGCGCGTTTGTTTTATTCGCCGCCTTCTCCTCCAGCGTGGGCGCATTGCTCGACCCCATTCCCTTGCGCGGGCAAACCTACGACGGACGCGCCGTTCGCGCCTTCGTCACGTTATTCATCGGCGCCGCCTTCTTCCTCGCCGCCGTGTGGATGAACCAAAACGAAACCGACCTGCGCTTCACCGTTCAATGGGTTTTCGCCGGACTCTGCCTCGACCTCGCCTGGAGCGGCTTGCAAGCCGTCACCTTCTACACCGGCTGGCTGGATAAGGAAATGGTCACACACTGGCAACTCGCCTTTTCGATGCGCGAACTCGTGCGCACGAATCGCATTTCGGGGCTGGCGTATGAACCGGCGTGGCTGGCCGGGCAACTGGCGACGCTCTTCCTCCCGTTTCTTTTCGCTTCCGTTCTGACGAAGTTCCGCCTCACCCCCTGGACCTGGAGCGAGTCCGCGCTTCTTATCTTATCCACGCTGACTCTTTTTGCCACCTACTCGCGCGGCGGACTGCTCATCACCTTCGGCGTTGCGGGGTTGACGCTCCTGCTTTTCGGGCGCGATCACCTGCGCCGGATGTGGATGTGGTTTATCAACGGCTTTCGGGAAAGAAACCTCGCCTCTTTCTTTCTTCGTCTTTCGATCATCGCTGCCTTCATCGCAATTGCCGCAGGCGCGTTCGCCTTTCTCGGTCAGAAGAATTACTTCCGCCGTTTGTGGGAGATCAACGCCGAAAGCCTGAACGAATATATTGTGGACATCAACGCCGGCGCGCGCGGAGCGTACACAGCCGCGGCGTGGGAGACGTTTTCAGCATACCCGCTGACAGGCGTCGGCTTGGGCGGAAGCGGGTTTTACATCTACCAAAATTTACCCGACTGGGCGCTGACCACCGTTCCCGAAATCGCAAAACAACTCAACCCATCCAACAGACTGTACCCAAACCCGAAGAATCTTTACGCGCGTTTGCTGGCTGAAACCGGCTTGATCGGCTTTTTTCTTTTTGCTGCGTTTCAACTTTACCTGCTGGGAGACGCGCTCTTCATGGTTCGGCGCGCAGAACCCTGGGCGCGCTTTGCGGCGATTGCGGGCGTATTTGCGTGGCTGTCCATCGCCCTGTATAATTTCACGCAAGATTCGCTGACCGCCCCGAACATCTGGCTTGTGCCGGGGATCATGGCGGGGCTTGCGGCAAAGTCTGGGCAGAAAAACCTGGAGACTTTACACTCTGAAAATAACAAGGAAATTTCATGATCGTTCTTTCCGTGGGAATGCCGCGCGCCGGGTCGGGCTGGCACTACAACCTCATCCACGACCTGATGAAAACGACGGGATGCGCCGACGCGCGCGACATTCGCGAAAAATATAAACTGCAAAAGATCCTGACCGAGGTGAATTGCAACATCGGGGCGCTTTCGGCGCGGCGGCTGGCGATGGTCTCCGTCCCGGCGTTGTTGGGCAATACCTTTGTGATCAAGGCTCACGCGGGCCCGTCGCGCTCTTCGCGGTTGCTTTCTTCGCTGGGCATGTTAAAGATCGCCTACATCTACCGCGACCCGCGCGACGCCATGCTCTCGGCGTTCGACTTCGGCCAGCGCGCGCTCGCCAAGGGACGCCCGAACGCCTTCTCGCACCTCTCCGATTTCGAGAAAAGCCTGGAATTCATCATGGAATACGTCCGCATTTGGGAGAAGTGGATGGCGGAAAAGAATGTGCTGGTTGCGCGCTATGAAGATTTGCAGACGAATTACGCGGTTGAGACCGCCAAACTGGTGAAATACCTGGGGCTGAAGGAGGACAGCCCGGCGGTGCAAGAGGTGATTGAGTCGTACCGCCCGGGGACCAGCGAAGGACAGCAGGGGTTGCATTTTTACAAAGGCAGAATTGGGCGTTTTCGGGAAGTTTACACAAACGAACAAAAAAGGATCATGTTGTCCAAACTGGTCGGATACCTGGAGCGCATGGGGTACGAAACAGTTTAGGTGTAATCTGACTGTAACGTCGGGGCGTATTGTATAACCCGGTTTTTTTCGTTATGATAGGCAGACAATGATGAAGCGGTTCGATACCCCCTACATGGCCGACTGGTTTGCCATCTCCCTGCGTTGGGTGATGCTGGTGGGGTTGATCGTTTCGCTTGGGCTGGGGGGAAAACTGGAGATGCGCTCAGCCTGGACGCTGGGTCTGCTGATCGTCTGGAATTTAACGATGACGGGGCTGGCAGGGCTGAACCTGAGAACTTCTTTTCATCGGCGGTTAAACATCGGGGTGGATCTACTTCTGACCGGCGCATTCTTCTGGACACAAGGCGGCGCGCGGGGACCGGCGTTCTGGGCGGGACTGTTGCCTATTTTGACGGGGTCCATTTATTTTGAGATTACCGGCGCGGTTTTTGCGGCGGTCGTTTTTTCGGGATTGGTGTTCTATGCGGGTTTTCTGGAGCGCAACACCCTGACTCTATCCTTTCTCATTGCGGGGATTTTAAGCCTGCTGGGAATTTTATTTGGATTTCTCGGCCGCCGGTTGATGGATCGCATGCGCAAGATCCGCTCCTTGTGGGGAGACGAGGAGGAAAGGAAGCGCGCCATCCAGAATGAACGCATGCGCGCCATCTACGAACTGACCTCGACGCTTTCCTCGACCCTCAGTTATAAGCGCGTGCTCGATTCCGCCCTGGATATGAGCGCGTCGGCCCTCAGCCCGAACCTGGACCCCGAACAAACGACCAGCGACCCCCTGGTCGGCGCGGTGATGCTCTTCAACGCGGGCAAACTGCGCATCGGTTCGGCGCGGCGCTTCACCAACGCCGACATGCGCATCACCTTCGACGGCTCTGAAGGCATCCTGAAAAAAGCCATCGAGGAGGGCGAGCCGGTCAAGTTCAGCGACATCGGTTACGACCCCGAACTGGGGCGTGTGGTCGCGCTGCGCAACTGCACAAGCGGATACATCTTCCCCCTGCGCAGCGGATTCAACGTCTACGGCGTTTTAATCTTCGCGCATCCAGAGCCGGGCTATTTCACCATCGAACGCGCCAATCTGCTGGATATTATCGGACGGCAGGCGGTCATTGCCATTCAAAACGCGCGCCTCTACCAGGACCTGGTGGAGGAAAAAGAACGCATGGCGGAAGTGTACGAGGAAGCCCGCAAAAAACTGGCGCGCGACCTGCACGACGGACCCACCCAGTCCGTGGCGGCGATGGCGATGCGCCTGAACATCTCGCGCCGCATGTTGGCGAAAGACCCCAAAAGCGCAAACGAGGAACTCATCAAACTGGAGGAACTGGCGCACCGCACCACGAAAGAGATTCGTCACATGCTCTTCACCCTGCGCCCGCTTATCCTTGAATCGCAGGGACTGGGCGCCGCCATCCAATCCATGGCGGATAAGATGATGGAGACCTTCTCCCAGCGCGTGGCCGTGGAGATCGAAGAACGAGCCGTGCAACAGTTGGAAATGGGCAAACAGGGCGTAATCTTCTACATTATCGAAGAAGCGGTGAACAACGCGCGTAAACACGCCGCGGCGGATACAATCACGGTGCGCCTGCGCCAGGTGGAAACCGGCGTCGTGTTGTTGGAAATTGCCGACAATGGGCTGGGCTTTGATGTAAAAAATGTTACGCAGAATTACGAAAAACGCTCCTCCAGCAGTCTCGGCATGGTCAACCTGCGCGAACGCGCCGAACTGGTAAACGGCTTGCTCAACATCGAGTCGGCGGAGGGCAAAGGCACCAACGTGCAAGTCTACATCCCGCTCACCGAAGAAGCCGCCGACCGCCTGCACCATGCCCGGCGGAAATGACCGTGATGCATCACATTTTTCATGCCCCGCAGAATCCGAACCGCCGTCCGTCGTTGATCCTCATTCACGGCGCGGGCGGCAGTTTTTTATCCTGGCATCCGCGCCTCCGCAGGCTGGCAGGCGAAACCGTTTACACGCCCGACCTGCCCGGACATGGAGAGTCGGGAGGCGCGGGAAAAAATTCAATCGGAGAATATGCGCGGGACGTTCTGGCGTTCATTGAAGAGAATCGGATTCACAAGCCCGTAATTGCGGGACATTCCATGGGCGGCGCCATCGCCCTGGACCTCGCGCTGGACGCGCCGGAAAAACTTTCGGGAATTGCCCTGCTCGGCGCCGGCGCAAAGCTGCGCGTCTCGCCCTTGATCCTTGAAAAGACAAAATCTCCAGACACGTTCCCCGAAGCGGCGGCATTGGTCAACCAAAACAGTTTCAGCCCGGATGCCCCCAAAGACCTTTCGCGCCTATCCAATGAAAACATGCTGAAGACGGATCCCCAGACCTTTCACGGCGATTTCCTCGCCTGCGATTCCTTCGACGCGATGGAGCGGGTCGCTTCAATCCGCCTCCCAACCCTGATCCTGTGCGGGACGCGGGATGCGATGACCCCGCCGAAGTTTTCCAAATTCCTCGCGGAGCAAATACCCGGCGCGCGCCTGCATTTAATCGAAAACGCCGGTCATATGCTCGCGCTCGAACAACCTGAAGTTGTTGCCAGGTTGTTAAAGGACTTTTTAGACGGGCTTCCGCCTCTTTCATCTCAACAAGACTCAATGCAAGCTTGATTTGAGGCTGGTTCTGACCATCGGGCTTTTTACTGCGCCGGTCACCCGCGCGGGGACAAGCCCCCGCGCTATTCCTACCAAGCCCGCTCAAGCGGACTCGCCCCACGGTTATTTCACAAATAATTGATTCAATATCGGCATCGCCGCCAATGCCGCCCGCGCGCGGTGACTGATGCGATTCTTCTCCCCCGCGTCCAATTCCGCCATCGTCTTTCCGAGATCGGTTAATAAGAAGATCGGGTCGT
>CAADGT010000035.1 GCA_900696595.1 uncultured Chloroflexota bacterium | reverse complement strand
TGTAAGTTGGATGATATCCGCGCCGCATAAATTTACCGTATAATGAACATTAATATCGAATGTCGAGGGGATTGTCAGAAAATAACCGGACTTCCTTTTCATGCCTTGGTTGGCTTTCCGCGCCGTCGTTTTCCAGGCAGATTGCGGATGAGACCCTCAACGGAAAAGGTGTGTTATGAACGACGCTTCACGAAAATCGAAGAAACCAGGGAGCGTCCCGGCGCAAAGGTCGTCCGCGCCGAAATTGGACGACGACCTCCGCGAATCGGAGTTGCGCTATCGCCGCCTGTTCGAGACCGCGCGCGACGGCATCCTGATCGCCGACGCCGCGACGGGGAAGATCGAAGACGCCAACCCATGCCTGCTCGATTTGCTGGGTTATACGCGCGATGAAATCTTGAAGCAGAAAGCCTGGCAGTTGTACGCCGATTCCAAAGCCGCCCAAAAAAACTTCGACGCCTTGCGGCAGAAAGGTTATATCCGTTTCGACAACCTGCCCATGAAGGGCAGGGATGGGCGGCTGGCGCAGGTGGAGTGTGTTTGCAACGCGTATCAGGTCGGTGGAAGCGGGGTCGTCCAGGTCAATATTCGCGATATCGCCGAGAGAATCCGGGCGACTGAGGCGTTGACGGAAAGTGAGCTCCGCTTTCGCTCGATGATCGAAAACAGCCAGGACGCCATCGCGTTGTTGGACGCTTCGGGACGGCTTGTCTATGAAAGCCCGGCTGGATTGCGAATCACAGGGTTTTCAGCCGAGGAGCGAATTGAAGGAAACGCTTTTGACCTGCTCCACCCGGACGATCTCGATAAAGTCCGCGGGCTTTTCGGGAAGATCGTGAAACGGCATCGTATGTCGGTCAGCGCGCAGGCGCGCGCTCGCCGCAAAGATGGGGAATGGCGCTGGCTGGACATCACCGCCGTCAACCTGCTCGAGGATCGCGCCGTCGGCGCTGTCGTCATCAACTATCGGGATATCACCGAACAGAAACTGGCAGAAGACATCCTGCGGGAAAACGCGGGACGACTGGAAGGCTTGTTTGAAAACTCCCCGATCCCGATCTGGGAGGAGGATTTTTCAGGGGTGAAACAACACCTGAAGGAGTTGGGGCTATACGGCAAAAGCGAGAAAGTTGTCCGAAAATACATTCACAACAACCCCGATATCATCGGTAAGTGCATCGCGGAGGCGCGCGTCATCAATGTAAATCATGCCTGCCTCGCCCTGTTCAATGCGCCCGACAAGCGCGCTTTGATGGACGGCGTGGAAAACCTGGTTGCCGAGGGATCGCTTGAAGCGCTCCGGGAACAGATCGTTGCGGTCGCCGTCGGCAAAAAACAACTTGCCATGGACAGCATGGTGCGGACGCTGGACGGGCGACTCCGTCATGTGCATGTGCATTGGAGCGTTATGCCGGGATACGAAAAATCCCTGGCGCGTGTGATCGTTTCGACGGAGGACATCACCGACCGCAAGGAGACGGAAGCGGCTCTGCGGACAAGCGAGGTGCGCTTCCGCGCGTTCACGGGGGCTACCGGCGAAGGCGTGGTCTTTCACGAGCGGGGTGTGATCGTGGACGTCAACCCGGCGCTGATCTCCATGTTTGGCTGTGAAGACGCCGCGGAGATGGTCGGGCGCGGGTTGTTGGAATTCGTCGCGCCGGAATCGCGCGAACTGGTTTTGCAAAAGGTTCAATCGGGAAGCGCCGAGCCTTATGAAGCGCTTGGGCTTCGCAAGGACGGGACGACCTTCGCGGTCGAAGCGTCCGGCCGTATGTATGAATACCGCGGACGCAGCCTGAGAGTGGCGTCCATCCGCGACGTTACCGAACGTAAAAAAGCGGAGAAATTGCTGAAGAACCTTTCCCTGGCGATAGACGCCTCCGGCGACGTGTTGTTCATGACCGACAGAGAGGGCATTATCCTTTCGATCAACGCCCAGTTCACCAACCTGTACGGCTACACACACGAAGAAGTGGTCGGCAAAGCGACGCCGCGCGTCTTAAAGAGCGGAAAGCAGGGTCCCGAAGTGTACGAGCGCTTCTGGCGGATAATTTTGCGCGGCGAGCTGTTTCGCGGCGAGGTGATCAACCGGGCAAAGGACGGGCGTTTGATCCCCATCGAAGAAACGGTCAGCCCGTTCTTCGACGCAGAGGGAAACATTTCCGGCTTTTTGGCGATTCAAAGGAACATCGCCGACCGCAGGCAGGCTGAAGAGTCCCTGCGGCTGGCAGAGGCGAAATATCGCGCCCTGATCGAGAACATCCCCGCGTTGGTGTACATGGACGAGGTGAATGAGACCGGCGCAAGTCTCTATATCAGCCCGCAATCGGAGGCGCTTCTCGGCTACCCGCCCTCCGCCTACGCCGAAAACCCACTCTTATGGCAGGCGCAGATCCACCCGGACGATTATCCGCGCGCGGCGGAATCGATCCGTAGAACGCTGCAGGACGGCCGCGCGACTGTGGAATACCGAATAAAGACCCTCGATGGGCGTTGGATTTGGGGGCGCGATCTGTCCACGCTGATCCGCAGCGAGGACGGACAGCCGCAATTTATTCAGGGAATTATCGAAGACATCACCGCGCAAAAACAGGCGGAAGAAAAGATCGCGCAAAACCTGCGCGAAATGACCGCCCTGCACAATATCGGACAGAAACTAAACTCCGATATTTCCCTCGACCAGGTCGTCCGCGCCGCAGTGGATGGAATCGCGGAGGCGGTCCGGGCGGACATCGTGATGTTCTTTCTGGCGGATGGGACGGAATTGCGCGCCCGGGGGTTTGGCCCGGCCGACTCGAAATTCCGACACAATCCATCCTCCACTTTGCGCGTCGGAGAATGTCTGTGCGGATTGTCGGTGCGGGAAAAGAAGCCGGTCTATTCCGCAGATATTCATACCGACATGCGCTGCACGCTGGCGCATTGCAAGCAGACTGGCTTGCGTTCCTTTGCCTCCCTGCCGCTGACGAGCGGGGATGAAATCCTTGGGGCGCTGGGCATCGCCTCGGTGGACGAGCGCGATTTCGAGAAGCAATCCCTGTTTCTTGAGGCGATCGCGGTCGCCGCATCCATCAGCCTGCGGAACGCGCTCTTCTACGAGAAAGCCAGGAATCACGCCGCAGAACTGGAAAAAGAGATTGCCGCGCGCGGACAGGCAGAGCAGGCGCTGATCAAGTCCGAGAAGGATTATCGCGACCTGTTCAACAACGCCGGCGACGCCATCGTCATCTTTGAGCTGGAGGACGAGATCATCCTGCAAGCCAACGCCACCGCCTGCCGCCTGTATGGGTTTGAGCGCGACGAGTTGATTGGCAAAAGCCTGAAAGACCTGACGAAAAACATCGGGCGCGGCGAAGACTACCTTAAAGCCTTCATCCGGGGCGAGGCGTCCAGCATTTTCGAAAGCGTGCATCTCAACCGGAGCGGCGAAGACATCCAGGTTTTGATCAACTGCTCGCTGATCGAATACGCGGGAAAACGGGCGGCTCTTGCCCTTATCCGCGATGCGACCGAACTTAAACGGGCAGAGGGCGCTTTGCGGCGCAGCGAAGCCCGCCTGGCGGAAGCGCAGAAGATCGCCCGCCTGGGCAATTGGGAATGGAACGTGACGCTTAATACCGTCCTATGGTCGGATGAAATCTTTCGCATCTTCGGGTTGAACAGGGCGGATGTGGACAGATCCAATAATGCGTTTGAAATTTTCCTCGGGACGGTTCATCCCGACGACCGCGAGGCGGTGAACGAAGCGGTGCGCAAGGCGCTTCAGGGAATTGCGCCCTACAACATGGATCACCGCATCCTCCTGCCGGACGGGTCGGTGAAGTTCGTTCATGAACAGGCGGTCGTCGTCCGGGACGAAGCGGGTAAACCGGCGCGCTTAATCGGAATTTCGCAGGACATCACCGAACGTAAGCAGGCGGAGAAAAACCTGCAAAGGCAGTTCAGCCACCTGGGCGCTCTGCGTGAAATAGACAAGATCATCAGTTCGGGTTTCGACATGCGGCAAAACCTGACGACGCTGTTGATGCACGCCGCCTCCGAATTGAACGCGGACGCGGCAAGCATCCTTCTGCTCAACCCGAATTTGAACCGCCTCGAATACGCCGCCGGATACGGGTTCCGCGCGCGCGGCATTACGAAAACGAACCTGCTCACAGGCGAGGGATATGCCGGGCAGGCCGTCATCGAACGCCGCTTGGTGCGTGTGGACGCCCTGCCTGAACAGATCGAACAATTCCCGCGCGCCTCCTTTCTGGCAGAGGAAAAGTTCGTCTGCTATTTCGGTATGCCGCTCGTCTCCAAAGGAGTCGTCAAGGGCGTGCTGGAGATATTTCACCGCTCGCCGCTCAACCCCGACCAGGATTGGCTGGACTTTCTGCACACCCTGGCGGGACAAGCCGCCATCGCCATCGAAAACGCGCAATTATTCAACAACCTGCAACAATCCAATTTTGAATTGCTCCACGCCTACGACGCCACCATCGAAGGCTGGTCGCGCGCCCTCGACCTGCGCGATCGTGAGACCGAGGGACACACCAAGCGCGTGACGGATATGGCCATCCGGCTGGGGAAAAAATTCGGACTCTCCGACGAAGAGCTGAAATATATGCGCTGGGGCGGCTTGCTGCACGACATCGGCAAAATGGGCGTGCCGGATGCGATCCTCTTCAAAAAAGAATCGTTGACCCCCGAAGAAATGTCCATCATGCGGCGTCACACCCTGTTCGCCTACGAGATGCTCTCGCCCATCCGCTACCTGAAAGACGCGGTGGATATCCCCTACTGCCACCATGAAAAATGGGACGGAACGGGCTACCCGCGCGGCTTGAGAGACGCGCAGATTCCATTCTCCGCCCGCATCTTTGCCGTCGCAGACGTGTACGACGCCGTCACATCCGACCGCCCCTACCGCGACAAATGGGAAAAGGAAAAGGCGATCGCGTACATTCGCGAAAACGCCGGGAGCCACTTCGACCCGGCCGTGACCGAGGTATTCCTGCGCATGATAGAAGAGGACGGCGAAGAAAATCCCCCGACATGACCGGGAAGCGGGCGACCCTGCGCGGCAAGCCTCCGACGCTACCTCCCCGCCTCTTCCTCCGGGACGGCTGGTCCGCCCCTCCAAAGTTTTGCTTCGCGGACGATTCCTGGCGCGACCTCCTACCGCCCGACCGCTCATCATTACTTTTTACGATACTTTTACAAGCCTGTTACAGGGAGGCAACGCGCGGTCTATAAACTCATCTTACGCAATGTCAGGCAAAATCGCGTAAGGTGAGTTATAAGATTCGGCGAAATCCTGTTCGGAGTTGAGGCAAACATGTTATTTATGAAAAAACATGTCTTTGCGGGAATCCTTGTCGGCTGTTTCCTCATTGGCGGGGCGCTGGGATTCGTCATCCCGCCTCAGGACGGCGCGAGCGAATCTCCTTTGCCGACGGCGACGGAAAACGCTTCGATGCCGACGGAAATTGCCGCCGAAGATGCAAGCGATTCAACCCCTTCGCAGGGCAAGAACGCCGACGGTTACTATTACATGGTGAACGGCAAAGACAAACTGCCGAAATTAAAACGTCTCTACGGCGAAGACACGGTTCTCACGCTGGTCGCGCAAAACCCGGAGACGGGCGAAGAACTTCTCCGCATTGACGACGTGTATCGCGCAAACGCCAACTTGAACGAACTTCTCAGCCCGGGAACGTATGAGATTTTTTTCTACGACGCCAACGGCGCTCCCCTCACGCCCAGTCAAGATGTGGGAGAAATTCTGAAACTTAAATAACTCACCTTACGCAAGATGGTATTTGGTTAGAAAATGCGCTTGCCGATGAGTCTGTGACCGTCCACGAATAAACGAATAGGCGCGCCAGCATTCGCGAATTCGTGACTTTATTCGTGGACGGTTCGTGAGGATGGCAAAAGTGCGTAACATGAGTTAAATAAGCCCATGACGATCAAAAAAAATTATCTGTTGCTGTTCATGCTCGGAGCGCTCGCGCTTGGGTATGGCTGTGCGCGACTCGTGCGCGACAACATATCCGCTGGGGCGGGCGAGGAGGCAGAAGGTCAAAGCAGCCAAGCCGCCACTGGGAATGAAGCGGCGAGTCAGAGCGACGAAGAGGCGTCAGACGGCGGCACATCCACAAGCGAAATCGGCGACACACAAAACGCCGGTTCATACACCACGACGAAAGTCACCTATGCCGAACTGCCTTCGGGTCCGCTCCAGTTCAATCTCATCAAGCCTTCGAGCGGATCGAACTTCCCGGTCATCATCTGGATTCACGGCGGCGGGTTCGGTCCGGGCGGACTTAATGCCGCCAAAGGATTCGAAGACGATTTCACCGGCGAGGGTTATGCCATCGCCGCGCTCGCTTATCGAAGTATGTTGGACGGACTCTTCCCAACACAGATCGAGGACGTCAAGGGCGCGGTGAGATTTTTGCGAAGCGAAAGCGCCGCCCTTGATATTGACCCGAACAGAATCTATTTGCTTGGCGCTTCATCGGGAGGCTTGCTCTCGTCGCTCGCCGGAGTGACGGGCGACGAACTTTATGTGGGGACAACGGGCGGCAACGAGTCATTTTCGAGCGAGGTCGCCGGCGTCGTTGACCTTTTTGGGTCTGTCACAAAAAATATCCTCGACACTCTCTCACCGACGATCATCCCGACGACCTATGAATTGTTCGGATGCCAAACCAACACATCTTGCCCAGATAGAGCCAAACTTCCGATTGACAATTACATCAGCGGAGACGATCCGCCGTTCCTCATCATCCACGGCGCTAATGATGAGACAGTCCCTTATGAGGGAAGCGTCGAACTTCAAGCGCTGCTCAGCGCCTCCGGCGTCGAAGCGACGCTTCTCACCGGCGAAGGCTACGGTCACGATAAAGACGGGCTCATCGCGCTTTACTTCGATGAAATCATCTCGTTTCTTGATGGGCATTAAGAGAGCCCGCCGAACTTTTTGATGACCTGGACTTGTTCAAAACGCCGATGCGACTATATTTTCGCCGCGACGGGCATAAGTCGCCCGTGTATCGTTCCGTGGAGCGTATGCTGACGCCATCCTGCCTGTTTTGCGCAAGACCTACGGGTTACGCCCAAACTCGAACGTCGGCATCCCCTCGACCTTCGTTTCCACCCTGAACAGCCCGCCGGAAAGCGGGTATGTTTGCAAGTCCGCCGCGCTCATGCCCTTCCGCGCGGATGTGACGAACAACTCGTTGCGATTCCTTCCGCCGAAGACGCAGGAGGAAGGCTGGAGGGCTGGGACGGATATTTGCTCCAGCAATCTCCCCGTGTTCGGATTCCATCTCGTCACCCGCGCCCCGCCCCATAACGCGATCCACAGGTTGCCTTCCACGTCGGAGGTCATGCCGTCGGGCCAGCCGAGAGATTCGGGGACGCGAAACGCAATGCGCGAACAGGCAAGATCCCCGGCGGACAAGTCGTAATCGAAGGCTTTTACTTCCCGGGTGGGGGTGTCTATGTAATAAAACATTTTATGGTCGGGGCTCCACGCCATG
Source organism: uncultured Chloroflexota bacterium (assembly GCA_900696595.1). Classification (GTDB taxonomy): domain Bacteria; phylum Chloroflexota; class Anaerolineae; order Anaerolineales; family Villigracilaceae; genus Villigracilis. The sequence goes on along the minus strand of CAADGT010000035.1, from coordinate 21,895 downwards.
CCGTTGGAGATGGTTACGCCGCCGAACAACGCCCGCGTCGATTTTCCGTCAAATGAATAGACTGAACCCGCCGGGTCTTTCTCGTTCATGTCCATCGTCCCGACGATGAAACGCCCGGCTGGATCGCATTTGCCGTCGTTGACGCGGTTCGTGGCAGATTCGCTCAGGGATGCAAGAACGGTTTGCCGGGACGAAGCCGGGTCAAAATCCACGAAGGAGGCGCGCTTTCCCAAAATCAAATTTCCATTTTTGCGCGGGGCAAGGCATCCGATGAAGTCGTCCACCTGCGCGAGCGGTTCCGTTCCGGCGTAGATTCGTTTTTCGAGGATGTCAACCCAATACAGCGTTTGAGTCTTTTCATCCCATGCCGGTCCTTCGCCGAGAGTCGCCTTTGCGTCGAAAAGAAGTTCGGCGTTCATTAGAACCAATTCCGCTTGTAGAAAATTATCGTCGCCAGCGCGGTCAACCCGAGCGACAACCCAATGACCGAGAGGAACGCAAAGGGATGTCCCTCGCCGGGCAACGCGACGTTCATGCCGTAGAACGAAGCGACGATGGTCGGCACGTTGAGGATGATGGTAAGCGCGGCAAGCGCCTTCATAACCACGTTCAGGTTGTTCGAGATGATCGAGGCGAAGGCGTCCATCATACTCGAAAGAATCTCGGCGTAGATGCTGGTCATTTGGATCGCCTGCTGGTTTTCGGTCAGCACATCTTCGAGCAGGTCCTGGTCTTCCGCATAATAATTGAAGAGCTGCGTTTTTTGCACGCGCTCCATCATCACTTCGTTCGCGCGCAGGGCGGTGGCGAAGTAGGTCAGGCTTTTCTGGAACTTGAGCAGTTCGAGCAGTTCGCGGTTCTGGGTGGATTTTTGCAGGCGGTCTTCGACCGCCTCGGTGGCGCGATTGATCTCGCGCAATAAATTCAGGTAGCGCATCGCCGTTTCGAGAAAGATGTAGAGGGTCAGGCGGTAGCGTTTGCCGGTCTTTAAGTAACGATGTTTTCCGTTTGTGAGCGGCTTGAATATGTCGCTATCGTAACGACAGACGGTGATCATCTTGTTGCCCAGGATCAGAATCCCCAGCGGCACGGTATTGTAGGGGATGTCGCTCTCCGGCTGGTGGACCGGAATGCGAAGCAGGATGAAAGTGTAGTCTTCGTCGCGCTCCATGCGCGGCATTTCATCCTGGTCGAGCGAATAGTGGATGTAGTCCATTTCCATCCCCCAGTTGACCAATTTTTCCATTTCATCCGGCGTTGGAGACACCGCGTTGACCCACGCGCCGTTGACGATGGCGTCGAGCGTCTCCAACCCGTTTTCCGTTGTCTTATAGATGTTCAGCATGCCTGCCTCCTTGCGTGGATTTTCACGCAGGGGCATGCCGCGCGCCTACGTGTCGAATTTTACATATATAAACGCGCGCCGCCCGCGCATACTTGGCGGCTTATTATCGGAAGGACCTAAATCGCTCTCGTCAGTGTGATACATGATATTCAACCGCGCCCATTTTACGCCCGTTGATGAAATTCCACAACCGGATTATTCGGATGAAACCCCGCGCCTCTTCCTGGGCTTTGAATTGATTCGGCGCTTCGGGCATGGACTTTCGCCCAAGCCGAATCCAATTACTTTACCCGCCCCAAATGGATCAACGCCTCGAACAACACCGCCACGTTCAAGGCGTGTTTGAACCCGCCCTGCCGCGCCAACTCGATCACTTCGTCCAATGGGACGAGCGCCACTTCGATCTCTTCCGATTCGTCCAGATGCTGTTCGCCCGCCCATTCCACGCCTGTGGCGAGATAGCAATACAACGTGTTCTGCTGAATCGCCGGGTTGGGATAAATCCTCCCCACCTCGATCATCTCCCCCGCCGAGTAACCCGTCTCTTCCATCAACTCGCGCCTTGCCCCTTCCAGCGGATCTTCGCCGGCGTCCACCACGCCGCCGGGCAGTTCCAGCGAAATCTCCCGCACGCCGTGACGGTATTGCTTTATCAAAACCATCTTATCGTCCTTCGTCAAAGCGACGACGTTCGCCCACGCGTCGAACTCCAGCACGAACGCCTTGTAGGGTTTTCCGCTCGGCAACTCGCAGGTGTCCATGCGGAATTTTGGAAGCGGATGGCGGGATTCGAGAATTTTCCAGGGGGTCAGCGGCATGGCTCAGTCCTCGTTTTCATTTGGCGTTTCCTTCCCGTTTCTGGCGGCTTTGCGCCAACCGATGTTGCGCGCCGCCCCGAAGGTTTGAATGATTTATCGCCCGCCTCATCATAGGCGCTCTCTTTAGGATATGCTCGCGCCGCCGGAAGCAGGGTTAACCGGATAGGCTCTAGAAACCGGAAGTCTCACAGCCTCCGGGGTCTGATTTATTCATCCCGCCAAGACCTGCCTCGCAATGACCAGTCTTTGAATCTCGCTCGTCCCCTCGCCGATGGTCATCAGGCGCGCGTCGCGGTACATGCGCTCGACATGGTATTCGCGGCTGTAGCCGTACCCGCCGTGGATCTGGATGGCGTCATAACAGACGCGCTCCGCCATTTCGGTGGCGTACAACTTGGCGATCGCCGCCTCCCTGCTGTAGGGACGTTTTTGATCCTTGAGCCACGCGGCTTTGTAGATGTACGTCCGCGCCAGGTCAATTTCCATCTCCATGTTCGCGATCTTGAACTGGATCGCCTGGAATTCCGAGATGGACTGCCCAAAGGCTTTTCGTTCCTTCGCATATTGGATCGCCAGTTCCATCGCGCCGCGCGCCAGCCCGATCGCAATCGCGCCGATGCTCAGCCGTCCCGAGTCGAGAATTGCGAGCGTCTGATGCAAACCCCTGCCTTCGGGACCGATCAAATTCCCAAGCGGCACGCGCACATCTTCATAGGTCACGGCGTGGGTGGGGGAGCCGCGCAAGCCCATCTTTTTCTCGGCGGGGTGGATGGTGAGTCCTTTTGAGTCGGTCGGCACGAGGATCATGCTCAACGACTTCGAGCCGCCCTGCGGGTCGGTGCGGACGAGGGTGACGATGTATTCCGCGATGCCCGCGTTTGTGTTCCACATCTTCGCGCCGTTGATGACCCACTCGTCGCCGTCTTTTACGGCGCGGGTGGTTACGCCGCCCTGCAAGTCCGAGCCTGTGCCGGGTTCGGTCAGCGCGAGCGAGCCGAGTTTGTTCTTCCCGCTCACCACGACCGGAAGCCATTTCTTTTTCAATTCCTCGCTCCCAAACTGCGAGACGGGCGCGCAACCGAGCGAGTTATGCGCCGTGAACGCCAGCGCGGTCGAGCCGCAACCCCAGCCCAATTCTTCCATGGCGATGGCGTTCGAGATCGCGTCCACGTTCGAGCCGCCGTATTCCTCCGGGATGTTCAACCCCAGCAGTCCCACCGGTCCCGCTTTGCGAACCGCCTCCCAATTGAACTCCTCCGTCTCGTCCACTTCGCGGGCTTTTGGGCGCAGTTCCTTCTCTACAAAGTCATGCACGATCTTCTTCCACGTCTTTTGTTCTTCGTTCAGGTCGAAATCCATTTTTACTCCTCGTCGAATTTTTCGAGATATTTTGTCGCTTGTTTCAATTTTTCCTTCGGCACGAAGACCTGCACCAGCCCCAGCCCGTCCACTGTGACGGGGAACGCCGTATGCCCGACCGATTCCTGGATCAACTCCACGTCAATGTCGTGCGCTTCAAGGTAGCTCTCCAGCAGATCCGCCTTCATGCGGTTGTGCAGTTCTGTCAGCAATGCGTATTTCAATTCGTCCATGTCATCTCCAAACGAGGATGAACAGAAGCGTCCACAGGACGCTGACGATCAACTGACGGACGCCGATGCGGGTCGGTTTCCACCCAACTGCGGGGTTTGAAACGCCCCAGAGCGTTTCCAGCCATTGAATTAGGAATGGGATCGCGGTTAATTTTGGGATGAACCCCGCGAAACCCAAAGCGGCGGATAGAATCAAATTGAAGGATGTGTATAACAGCGCGCGCTTTCCCATCCGAATCCACTCGCCTCTCGTCCTGACCTGGGCTTGGCGCGGCTCCATTTCCCTTTGACTCAGCCGGAGGTAGGCGTACACGATGCTCGCCGCAGACTGAAGCCAGCAGAACAGCCACAACCACCAGCCGTCGGGATGATAACGCCCGATCCCAACCCAGTACGCGGCGGGGGCGGTAAGCGCGAGTACCCCTGTGGCGATGACTTCGACCCCCGCCTGTCTGCGTTCTGCGCGCCTGCTCACCAGCCACAAATGCCAGGCAAAGACGGGGATTCCCGGCGCGGCAAGGTAAAGGACGTAGCCGAAGCCTTCGAGGATGAGTCCGAGCAAGGCCAGGGCGGAGATAAAGCCATAGACCAGCGACCAGAACCGGGCGGCGGGAAGATCCGCGGCGGAGCGTCGTCCGCTCAGGGATTTAACCGTCGCCGTCAGCGGTTGGCGAATCAGAAACGCCGACATCGCCGCGACGATAAAGTTGAAGGATGCGTAGTTGAAAACCCCTCCCGCAAAGACGCCGACGAGTAAGGGGCTTAGAATGAAGACCCACGAACCGTGATCCTGCGGCAGGGCAATTTGTTTTTTGAAGTAGGCTTTCATCGGGCGCAAGGATACAGGAAAACGGATGCCCGCGCAAGGTGTTCCCGGTATAATCGGAGAAAAATTCATTTGGAGAGACGAACATGTCGAAGAAGAAACTTGTAAAGAAAAGCCCGCCGAAATCCAGTCAGTTCAATGCGAATATTCAATACGCCGCCGGGGGCGTTGTGCTTCTTGTGCTTGTCTTTTTTGCCTGGCAATATATTCCCTGGAAGAGTTCCCCGGTTTCGAACTCGCCGGTCTGCGAATTGTTTGCGGACATCCCCGCCGCCGGGCAGTACGACTCCGCGCCGCCGATGAAGGTTGATGAGTCGAAGAGTTATTTTGCGAACTTCGAAATGGAGAACGGCGGGACGTTCAAGATCGAGTTATACCCCGACAAGGCGCCGATCACGGTCAATAGTTTTGTCTTCCTCGCCTGCAAGGGCTTTTACGACGGCGTGACCTTCCATCGCGTGCTGGAAGGTTTCATGGCGCAGGGCGGCGACCCGACCGGGACCGGCATGGGCGGACCCGGTTATGAATTCGTCAACGAGAACAGCGACCTGACCTTCGACAAGGAAGGCGTGGTGGCGATGGCGAACTCGGGACCCGACACGAACGGAAGCCAGTTCTTCATCACCTTTGCCCCCCAGCCAATGTTGGACGGCGGGTACACCATCTTTGGACAGGTCATCGAAGGCATGGACACAGTGAATGCGATCACGCGCCGCGACCCGGATGCGAACCCCGATTTCGATGGCGACGCGATCAAGACGGTTGTGATTTCGGAAGAATAAGTGAATGTAGGGGCGACCCGTCCGGGACTGGAAACGGCTTCGGCTCACGAAAAGGGTCGCCCCTGTTGCTTATGGAGCAGCCATGACCGAACGAACCTCCCGCGCCGAGACTCACGGATGTATTGTGTGCGGCAAACTGCACCAGATGATCGTCGTTTATGAAGCGGACGGGCGTTTGTTCGACTTCAAAATCATGAGCGCGGACGGGAAAAAAGCCGCGCATCCGACTCGCCCGCTTGTGGCGTGCGAAAAGCACAAGGACGCCGAGGTCGAGGCGGCGGTCAGGCGGGTGTATGGAGATACGGATGCGTAGTTTCGTCGCTTAATCCATCGAACATGGAGCGGTTGCGCTCCGCGTTTTACTGACAATTCGTCGTCGTCGCGACGACGTTGGCGGGCGATTCGCCGCCGGAGTTGAACGCGGCTACGGCGTAGGCATAAGACCCGGGCGCGGATAAAACGTCGTCGTAGGTGGTCGAGCCGGGGGGCAGGTCGGCGATCTTCGTCCCATCGCGGTAGACGCGGAATCCCTCTTCATTATCCGATTTATCCTTCCACGTCAGTTTGATGTTGACCACGCCGGGCGAACAACTGTATTCGTAACGCAAGTCGCCGGGCGCAGGCAGGGAACCGCTGGAGGGCGCGCCGACTTTTGTGGCGACGCCGGGGATGATGACGCGTTTCCCGTTGGGATCAATCAGTTTGAAAGCGGACTGATACGTCCCCGGCGCGGACGGAGCCGTCATCTGGATCGTGACCGTGAGCGTTTCGCCCGGTTTGACGGTGTGCCCGCCCGGCATGACGCCGAAGGTATCTGCCTGGGTGAGTCTTTCGCCGGAGTCAAAGACCATTTTATAGCCGTCGTTCCATGTGCAGTCGCCGGTGTTTTTGAATTCCCACGACATGACGAAACCCGCGCCCGGCTTGAGGGGTTTATCCGCTTCGGCTTTATCGTAGGCGACTCCGTCGCGGGTCCAGGCGGCGATTTCGGCTTTTTCTTCGCATGGCTGGGGTTCCGCCGTTGCGCCGTCGGGGACGGGCGTTGCGGTTTGCGCGGCTTGCGCTTCGGCGGTGGGAGATGCGGCGGGACTTAACGCGGCTTGAACCGTGAGCGCGGCGGCAGTCGCGGCTTCGGTTTGATCCTGTGGGGCGGGCGCGCCAAGATTGCATGAGACGAGGGCGAAGACAATGGGGAGAATAAGGATGGGTTTCAAATTCACTGGCTTTTTCCTTTGTTTGGGTTCTTCCGATTATGCCTCATTTCAAGAAATAGCCGTCGTCGGTGAATTCTCTCATCCAACCGGCGTCTCCATATTCTGTGCGCACTTCCCACCATGTTCCTTCATGAGCGCATTCGGGTCCTCCAATAACTGTCACCTGAACCGATTTTTCTATTTTGTTCCTTGAACAGAATGAAACCCGCCGCCCTGGGCGAAGTCGCGGGGCGGCGGGCGATCACGCTATTGACCCGGCAGGGCGAAGGGCTTTTTCGTCCCTTTCCTCGCCTTCTTCAGTTTGCGCTTTTCCTTGATGTCGTGTTTGGGTTTCTTCTTTTTTTCCTTCTTTTCCTTGTCGCGGTTGTGGCTCATAAGATTCTCCTTTCAGGTTGCGTCCTGTGGATCGAACGAATGACTTGCGCCCGCGCCTCCATCATATAACACTCCGCGCCGGAATTCAACCGGCGGGCTTCTTGTAATACGCGACCGCGAACCAGATCAACATCACAACCAACACGCCGAACGGAATCCACGTCAGCAGGGCGCGCTGGAAGAGCGCGTTGCGGAAGGGCGCTTCGGCGGCGGGGTTCGCGGCATACCATTTGCCGTCGTATTCAGAAACGCCGTTCACGAGCCCCTTATAGAACACATAACCCGTGTACGGATAATAATCCAACACGTCGAAAGGCAGGTCCGTGGGCTTGCTGTCGGCAACCTCCACGTACACGCGCGCGATCTGATACCCCTGACCCGGGTCTGCCGGCGCGGGAACTTCGCCCTGTGAAAAATCGGCAAACGCGAAAAAATCCCGCGTCAGCGCGGGGTTGGTCACGTTGAGTTCGCCGATGATGCCCGGTCCCTCAATGGCCAGATAATCGAATTCGCCCCCCGCGAATGTAGACGCCGCGACGAACAGCGCGAGAAGCGCGGACGGCAGGAAAAAAATTTTTCTTGGCATTTTCATCTCCGTAATAAGATGCCTCGATTCTACATGATGCCCCGTAATTTTTACAGTGACGGAAATCCCTTTTCCCCGTACAATGTGCGCATGAAACTCAACCGCTTTCCGCTGCCATTCCTCTTCCTCGCCATCCTCGGACTGCTCGCCGCGTTATGGGCGGGCTTGATGCGCCTCGGCTGGAGCCTGCCCGCGCTCACCCCCTCGCTCGCCATGCTTCACGGTCCGCTCATGATCTCAGGATTTTTGGGGACGTTGATCGCCCTCGAACGCGCCGTCGCCATAAAACTAAAGTGGATGTACCTCCCCCCGCTTCTTTCCGGACTGGGATGGCTGGTCAGCGTTTCCGGGGTTTTTCCTCCCTTTGGCTTGATCCTGCTTACGCTTGCCAGCCTCGGCGGAGTCGCCATCCTCGCCGAAATGACCCGCCGCGAGACCGCCCTCCACACCGTCACAATGCTGGTCGGCATGATGGCGTGGCTGGCGGGAAACCTACTCTGGCTCTTCGGCTGGCAAATTCACCAGGTCGTTTTCTTCTGGATGGCGTTCCTCGTCCTCACCCTCGCCGGCGAACGGCTGGAACTCAGCCGGGTTCTGCGCCCTTCCCAACCCCAGCGGATTCTATTCTCGGTCATCGCCGCCATCTTCCTTGCCGGAGTCCTGCTCACGCTCGCCGACATTCAACTGGGGACTCGCGTCAGCGGGCTGGGGCTGCTCCTGCTTGCGCTTTGGTCGTTCCCCAACGACATCGCCTGGCGGAACATCCGTCACAACCTGCCGCTGACCCGCTATATCGCATGGTGTCTTGCGCTCGGCTTCATCTGGCTCGGAATCGGCGGAGGATTAAGCCTGGGGTTTGGCGCGCAGGTCGCAGGTCCGCGTTACGATGCGATCCTTCACGTCGTCTTCGTCGGCTTCATCATCTCGATGATCTTCGGTCACGCGCCCATCATCTTTCCCGCCATACTTGGGATTCCCATAAACTTCCAGCCCGCGTTCTACATCCACCTGGCGCTGTTGCATCTCTCGCTCGCCGTCAGGGTCGCCGCCGACTTTGCGAATCAACACCCCTTGCGCATGTGGGGCGGGTTGCTGAATGAAATCGCCATTCTGCTCTTCATCGGCATGACGGTCTACTCCGTGCGCAAAGGGATGATCGCAAAAGGGGTTTAATCGCTCAACCGAACGCGCTTGTCAGGGCGTAAATTCCGAAGACAATGATGATTCCGCCGGAGATGCGGTTGATCCACGCCATGTGGGTTGCGGTTAATTTGTCGCGCAGAATCCCAACGCCGAAACTGAGCGTCAGCCACCAGGTCGCCGACCCCGCGAAGACTCCCGCCACCATGACGGGCGGCGAGGCGTTCGTTTCTCCGATCATCGTCCCGGCAAAGATGGCGGCGAAGGAGAGAATGGTCATCGGGTTGGAGATGGTCAAAAAGAAGGTGGAGAGATACATGCCGCCCAATCCGCCCGCTTTGGCTTCCGCCGGTTTATCGGAGGGTTTTTCCAGAAGCGTTTTAACTCCAAGATACAGCAGAAAAGCCCCGCCGCCGACGCGCAGCCAGAAGGCGTTCTCAACCAATAATCCGCTGATCGCCGTCAGTCCGAAGGCGGCGATCGCGCCGTAGACCATGTCCGCGCTGGCGGCGCCCATGCCGGAGACGAAGCCCGCCAGCCTGCCGTTTGCCAGCGTGCGGCGGATGCACAACACGCCGATCGGACCGACCGGGGCGGCGATGGAAATGCCGATGACGAAGCCTTTGATGAGGGTGGGGAGAATGTTGTTCATGGAAATTAACCACATGGGAAGCGAAAGGCATCCAGTTCGTAATTTTTTTGCAGGGCGTTGAATTTCATGGTCAGCGCCTGTAGGCAGAATTCCCCGGGCGTGAGATCATATTCGATGATGAAGACCGGCTTGCCCGCTTCGACGAACGGCAACAGCAGGCGACATTCTTTGTGGGCGAAACATTCTTCGTTCAACGCCCAGTCGAAGAAAGGGAGCAGATCGGGAATTTGCTCGAGGTCGTTTTTCAGCCCGATCAACAGCCCGCGTTCATGCGCCTGGTTCGCAAGGTAGATGTTGAACGCAATCTGGTCGTCATAGACGAGAGGGAAGCCGGTGTCGTTTTCGTACCCGTTTACGTTGTCCGGGTCCACGCCGTCGCAGCCTTTGGCGCGAGCCAGGTCCAGCCTCGATTCCATGATGGGGCGCAGGCTTGGACTGCGGATGTCCAGCCATGTTTCGCCCTCCCAGCCTTGCATTGGTTTGCCCAAAGCCTCGGCGGGGAATTCCTGCGCGTCAGGACGCCAGTCTTCGTGGGAGCCGGCGCTGAAATAGCACATGACGAATATTCCCCGCTCTTTGAGCGCCAGGATCGTTTTTGCGTCCGTCTCAAAGAGGTCGAGGTTGAACATATCCACATCCAGCGAGTAATCCATCTTGCCGGAGTATTGGATTTGCCAGGTTGTTTTGAGGGGGAGAGAACTTTCCAGATTTTGCGCGTAGTCAGATTGAGGGGTCGCGTCTGTTGGAGAAGGCGCAATTTGTGTTGCCGTTTCAGTATCCACTTCCGGCGCGGACGGATGGTTGCTTCCGCAAGCGGAGAGGACAGCCAGAAAGGCGAGATTTAACCGGGTAAGAATGGGATTGAGAATCTTTGGCATGTTATTCGCTGTCGCGCAAAGACGTAAAGTCGAACCGCAAAATTTTCGAGGTTTTTCCGGCGGCAAAAACTCAGGATGCGCGCTAAAGAGGCGTATTATAAAAAAGACAGCCATCCTGGGATGGCTGTCCGCGTTTTTGTCTCTATCCTATGCGTTCGCGCCGCGTCCAAACCAGGTCGTCCATTCGCGCTTTTCCCACAACACGAGGATGGGAGCCGCGACGAAGATCGAGGAATATGTCCCGCTTAGCAAGCCGACGAGCAGGATCACGGCGAACTCCTGCAAGGTCACGCCGCCGAAGAGGGCAAGGGACAACAACAGGAATTCCACAGTCATCAACTGCGTATTGATCGAGCGTTGAAGCGTCTGCACGATGGAGTGGTTGACCAGAGTTTCATATTCCAGCCTGCGCAAAATGTTGGCGTTCTCGCGGATGCGGTCGAAGACCACGACTTTGTCCTGCACCGAGAAGCCGATCACGGTCAGCAGGGCGGTCAGGAAGAGCGCGTCCATCTGCCAATCGAAGAAGCGCGCGCCGATGCCGGCGATGCTGAACACCACCGCCACGTCATGGATCATGGCGATGACCGCGCACACGCCATAGCGGAAGGCGTTTTGCACTTTGCGAAACGCCAGCGTGATGTAAACCACAACGCCGAGGGCGGCGACTCCCACCGCGAGAGCCGCGCGCGAAGCCACCTGCGCCCCAATCGTCGGTCCGACGCTGTCGAAACTGATCACGGTGACTCCGCCGCCCGATTCCTCCGTCAGGGCGGTCACGATCTGGTCGCGGGCTTCGTTGGTGAGGAAGGAGGAACGGATTTGTACCGATCCGCTTTCAGTCACGGTGATTTGGGCGTCGTCTATGCCCGCATCCTCATAGATCGAGATGATGGATTCCGTATCGGGGGTTTTTCCTGCCTCGAAAGAGATTTCGAACAAACTCCCCCCCGTGAAGTCAATCGAGAGGGGCAATCCGTCCATGGCGAGGAAGACCAGCCCCGGCACGATCACGATGAGCGAGAGCAGGAAGTACAGATAACGTTTGCTGAGAATGTCAATCATGGGAGAGTCCTAAATGCCGAACCACAGTTCGTAATTTTTGGGTTTGAAACCCAGCAGGAAAAGCGCGAGCAGGCTGCGCGTGACATAGATGGCGGTGAAGAGCGAGATGCCCACGCCGAGCGCGAGGGTCAGCGAGAAGCCCTTGACGATGGTCGCGCCGAATGTGGAGCCGAACCAGAACAGGATCAACGAAGTGATGATCGCCGAAAGGTTCGAATCGCGAATGGACGACCAGGCGCGCGTCCAGCCCTGGTCCACCGCCTGGGCAAGGTTCTTGCCGTTGCGCAATTCCTCCTTCATGCGTTCGAAGATCAAAATGTTCGCGTCGAGCGCCGCGCCGGTGCTGAGCAGGAAACCCGCAATGCCGGGGAGCGTCAGCGTAAAGTGGAACCATTTGAAAAGGGCGAAGGCGATGGCGGCATAGATCACGATGGACAACACCGCCACGATGCCGGGCAGGCGGTAGTAAAGGATCATGAACAACGCCACGATCGCCATGCCGATCAGACCGGCTTTCAGGCTCTTGTCGAGCGAATCGGCGCCGAGCGTCGGGCCGATGATGCGCGTTTCGACGATTTTCAAAGGCACGGGAAGCGAACCGTAACGCAATTGCACGGCAAAGGCGTTCGCCGATTCGGGCGTGAAGCTGCCGCTGATGGATCCCTCGCCGCCGGTGATCGCGTCGTTGATGACGGGCGAAGAGATCACTATTTTGTCGAGGGTGATGGTGAGGAATTTGCCGGTGTTTGCCGCCGTGTGTTCGGCGAAGATTTTCGCGCCTTCCGGCTTGAGTTTGAAGTTGATCACGTATTCCACGCCGAGCGAGTCCGTGCCGACGGTCACGCCGTCGAGTTCTGCGCCGGTCATGATGGTGTGGTAAACGGTCTCTCCTTCAGCCGCTTCCGCCGGTTCGCCGGTCGGGCTGTAATCGGTGACGAGGATCGTCCCCTCTTCGGGACCATAATCGCCGGTGTCCACGAATTCCATCAAGCCGGTCTGCTGAATGGTGGCAAGCACCGATTCAGTGTCTTCCAAGCCGGGAAATTCGCCCACAATGCGGCGGTCGCCCGCGATTTGGATCACGTTTTCGTTCACGCCCAGCGCGTCGGTTCTTTGCTGGACGATGTCGCGGGCGATCTCCATGGCGTCGCTTTCAATCTGCTGGTCGGCGGGAATATCGGCTTCGAGCAGGACTTGTAAACCGCCCTGCAAATCGAGACCGAGACGCGGCTCGACGCTGCGCAGGAAGAGGGTTTCGTTGTTCGCCGGATTGATAACGGCGATTTCATCGCTCAGGTCTATCCATAACGCAAGCGCGAGGATCAGCGCGATGAGGATGATGCGATTGGTTAAATTTCGGATCATGCTGTGGAGTTCTCCATCCATAAAAATGTGGCGCTTTTGCGCCACGCGGGCGCGATTATACCCCCGTTTTGGAGTCCAAAGTCTCCTGACTTTGGACTATGCAAAACCTGGAGACTTTTCAGCCCGCTTCAGGATGTGGGAAAGGCTTGGTCGGGCAACCCGGGCATGGTCCACGCCCGAGCCGGGGCGGGCTTGAGAGTCAGATCCGGCTTTGCAGGCGCGCCAATGCCTGGGCGAGGACTCCGCTTTCGTCCAGCGTATTTGTGTCAATGAGAATGTCGGCGTGTTCGCGGGCATGTTCGAGACGGCGCAGTTGTTCTGCGTGGTCGGCGGGAGTCCAGTTCAGGTTGCGGCGTTTGGTGGAGTTTTCGTAATTACATTCGAGGTAAATCAACAGGTCGGGGTTGGCGACGATCTTCCACATCTGTTTGGCGTACGAATGTTCCTGCGCAATGTGGCGGCAGCGAAAGCCGTGTTGCTCCAGCCCCCGAATGAGCGTGGATTTTCCCGCCCCGCACGGTCCGACGACGCCGACCACGGGAGAAGGAGGGTTCTTGTTCATTTTCTTTTTTTAGCCGGGCAGGGGCAGGCGCACGGTCATGCGGCGCACGTTGTCGCTGGCATGGGGCGAGACGCGTAAAACCAGCACGCTGATATCGTCGGCGGGACGGTTGTCGTCGAGGCGCACGGCTTGCGAGAGCAGGGCGTCCGCCAGTTCCTGCGGGGAGGGGTCCTGGTCTTCGATGATCGAGCGAATCGTCTGGCGCGCATCCAGCGGTGTGCCGCGCCGTTCCCCGGCGTGACTGATTCCATCGGTGAAGATGACGATCGTCAGCCCGGCTTCGATGGTCAGCTCGGTGATGACCGGGCGCACGTTGCGCGATACGCCGAGGGAGGAACTGTCTTCGGCGTGCGCGTCTATCTCTTCGCCGCGGCAGATGAACATGGGGGAGGGGTTGTTGCGGGTCAGGACGATGGTGTTGCTGTGCAAATCCACCGAGGCGATATTGAGCGTGCAGGTGACTTTCCCTGCGCGTTCGGCGAACAATGCGTCCGACGCCGCCCGCGCCGCCGCCCCGTCGCGGACTCCCTCGGCGATCAGGCTGATCACTTTGCGGACGACCATCATCGAAACGGCCTTCGCGCCGCGCCCGCTGGTCTGCCCGTCGGCAAGCACCACCGAAAGCCCCCCGGTGGGACGCTCGATCACCTCCAGAGTATCCCCGCTTTCGGAAACCGCGTATTTATTGACCTTGGCGACCGCGATCTGAATTTCCATGCGCTCCATTTTACTATGGCTTTTAGGCGCGCATGGCGGAAGCGTTTACGGCAATTCAAAAGCGCCGATATCGCAAACCGGATTTCCGTCCTTGTTGCCGTCGGCGGGGCGGGGAGCGCCGGTGATGTCGGTTGAAGCGCATGCGCCCTGATCGCCCGCGTCAACGGCGGGACTGTCCGGATTCGGCGACATGCCATACTCCGCGCCTGAAAGCGGCCCCGCCAGGTTTGGGTCGGCGCAGATATCGCGCGCGCCTGAAACGACGAAATCGCCCGCGGAATTACATTCGATATTTTTCGCGTTGTGGATGATGTTGTAATCCGAATCGAGTTTCAATCCCTCGCAGTTTTCCTGGTAGAACAGGAACGCGATGTCAGACGGATCGAAGAAGTCCGCGCCGCCGAGAAAGATGTTATTGCGGGCGATCAATGTTTCCGCGCCGTTGCATTGGAATCCTTCGCGGGGACTTCCGCTGATAAGCCCGTCCCCCTGCCCGTAGAATGTGGAATTGGCGATGTAGGACTGCTCGCCGCCGGTAAAGGCCACGAACAAAGTGTTGCCGAGCGCGCGGCAATGATCCACCAGGTAGGCGAAGGGTTGTCCCTCAAAGAAGGCGCAGTTGCCGACCAGAACGCTGTCGGTCAGGCGCATTTGACCGGAGACTTTTATCTGGTTGCCCGCGTTGCCTTCCGCGTGTACGCGGTTCAAGACGACGCTTCCGCCCAGCGTGTGATAGAGCAAATCCAATCCGTCGGATGTGTTGTGCAGGAAGGACGAATCTTCGATGATCCAGTCTCCGCCGGTCTCGCCCACGCCGACTCCGTCGCCGTACCCGCCCGCCTCCTGCGCCCAGCATCCCGCCGGTTCTCCTGCGGGATAGGTTTCGCCGCATCCGTTCCATTCGACGATCCAACGACGGAACGTCATCGTCCCCGAATTCGAATCGCCGCCCTCATCCCAGAGATCGCCGTCCCAGCCGACGCTTCCATTCCCCGCAATGCGCACATTTTCAACCGTCCAATCGCTCAGCCGCCCGGCGTGGACGCCGCCGGAAGCCAGCCCGTGAATATTCAAATCGCGCAGGACAACATTGGACGAATCTTCGGCGAAGAGCCCGTACGACGCCCAATCGCCGTAGGGCGGAGTCTCCCGCTCGCAAGCCAGCCCGCCGGAGTGATTTTCCACGCAGGGAGAGTGGTCTGTAACCTCGAAGCACGAGATTTCAACATTGCTCGAATCGGCAAGGTTTACGATGTACCACGGGCGTCCCGTTCCCCACAATTCGGGCGGATCGCCGCAACCCGCATCCCAACCCGCGCCGAGGATGCGCGTCGGGCGCGTCGGATCGGGCCCGCCTGGGATGGGGGACATCAGGCAGTCGAATGATCCGCCTTCTTCGCATACATCTGCGCCTGGCGCGCCAAAGCCCATTGGGTAGGACCCGCCTGCGATGAGAACAGTATCCCCGCCCGCGATGCGAGGCGCGCCCCCGGGTGGAAAAGCCCTGAAGGGGTGATCCCAGGCGCA
Organism: uncultured Chloroflexota bacterium; assembly: GCA_900696595.1. Taxonomy (GTDB): domain Bacteria; phylum Chloroflexota; class Anaerolineae; order Anaerolineales; family Villigracilaceae; genus Villigracilis. The sequence continues at coordinate 6,451 of CAADGT010000035.1, read as the reverse complement.
GGCTTGATTTGAGCCGCTTCCCGGGTAGGGCGCATCCGCCAGCCCGCTACACTGTTCGGCGTTCCCTCCATCTGTGCGGATGTAAAAGATCGCGCTCGACGAACTGACAGTCGCAGACGGCGGGACCGGAGGCGCGTCCCCCGCTTCGGAAGGGGTTGAACCGTTCCCCTGCGCGCAGGCAAGCCCCGCGGCGATCAGAGGGCATAACAGGCGGCGGAAAAATATGCGGGACATGGCAACCTCCCGGTTCGCGCTTCTTGTTTCGTATGACGGATACTTTCATTGTACACCCGCGAGTCAACTTGACGCATCCGCCGCCCGCGTATATAATCCGCCCGCTTCGATATTAACCAGACGGGCGCGCGCCCGTCTGATGTCTGTCTATAAGGAGAACGTTTCATGACCCCACATCCCAAGCGCAAACATTCCAAGGGCCGCCGCGACCGCCGCCGTTCGCAGGACGCCCTGAGCGCGATCAACCTCGTCGCCTGCTCCAACTGCGGCAACAAGCGCCTGCCGCACGTCGTCTGCCCGAACTGCGGCCACTTCAAGGGGCGCGAAGTGTACGAAGTCAAGAAGGAAAAGAAATCGTCCGAATAAGCCGCTCCAGCCGCCGGGGACGGCGGCTGGTTTTGAAACGGGTCGTGACAATCGCGGCCCGTTTGTGTTTTAATGACAGAATATCCAGGAATGCCGATAAGGATTCAAATGAAACTCAACCCAAAAACAACCGCCTTCATCTTCCCCGGACAGGGATCGCAAACCGTTGGCATGGGCAAAGCGCTCGCCGACGAATTCCCCGAAGCGAAACAACTTTTCGACGAAGCCGATTCCATTCTGGGATTTTCCCTCTCGACGCTGATGTGGGAGGGACCCGAAGCCGACTTAAACGACACGATCAACACCCAGCCCGCGCTCTTCCTTCATTCCTTTATCTCGTTCCAGGCCTTTTCCCGCCTCTTTCCTGAATTTATACCTGATTCTGTCGCCGGACATTCGCTTGGCGAGTTATCGGCTCTCTCCGCCGCCGGAGCGTTATCCTTCGCCGACGGTTTGAGACTCGTCCGCAAACGCGGCGAGTTGATGAAACGCGCCGGGGAACTCGCGCCGGGAAGCATGGCGGCGATTTTAGGCTTGGATATTCCCACGCTTGACGCAATCTGCGCCGAAGCCAGCGCCTCAAATGAAATTGTGCAAGTGGCGAACGATAATTGCCCCGGACAGGTCGTCGTCTCCGGCGCGAAAGCCGCAGTGGAACGCGCAATGGCGGGGGCGAAAGCCAAAGGCGCAAAACGCGCTTTGCCGCTTGCCGTTTCTATAGCCGCGCATTCGCCGTTGATGGCGTCCATTCAGGAGGAATGGAATCGGGCGGTGGATGCGGCGGCGATGAACGACCCGCAGATCCCCATCATCGGCAACGTCCACGCCTCGGCGCTGAAAACAGCCGCCGACCTGCGCGCCGACCTCAAAGCGCAGATGCAATCGCGCGTGCGCTGGACGGAAAGCGTCAAAGCCATGAGCGAAAGAGGCGTTGCGTCGTTCGTCGAAACCGGGACGGGAACCGTTCTGGGCGGGCTGATCAAGCGCATACTCAGCGGCGCAACCAATTACCCGCTGGGGAATCCGCAGGACCTCGCCGCGTTGCAGTAGGTCGGATTGTCAATCCGACCTGCTGGCGCCGCTTCGAATATGAAAAAGAAACTCGCGATATTCCTGATTGGCATATTCGCCGCATCCTGCGCCCCGCTTGAGTTTGAAACGCCCGTTGCGCCTGTCACGCAAATTCCCTTCTTTGCGAGCGACACGCCGCCGCCGTTCATCATTCCCATTACGGATACGCCCCAGATCATCCTGCCGATCACGGAAACCCCTTCCTTCGATCAGCCTGCCGTTACCGAAACGCCGACTTTGCCTGCCCCGGCCGCCTGGTGGGAGGTGTATTTCACGGATCCTTTGACGCTCAACGACCCGAACAATCCCGCCGGTTCCATCGAGGAAAAACTGATCGGCTTCATCAATGCCGCGCAAGTCAGCGTCCACATCGCGTCGTTTGAATTCAACCTCCCAAGAGTGACGGACGCGCTCATCGCCGCCAAAGCCCGCGGCGTGGATGTGCGCTGGGTCACCGACGACGAGACCGGGTTGAAAATTGACGCGAATCCGGGTCGGGGGCAGTTTGCCCGTCTGACGGCTGGCGGAGTCGAGGTCAAGGACGACGCGGGGCGGACCGCCTTGATGCACAATAAATTCTGGATCTTCGACCGCCAAATCCTGTGGACCGGCTCGACCAACATCACAGTCAATGGAATTTATAAGCAGAACAACAACGTCATCGTCTTTCATTCGCCGGAGATTGCGCTCATCTACGAACGCGAATGGGAGGAATTATGGAATGGGCAACTGGGACCGCGCGCGCCTTCGACGATGAATACACAATGGGCAATCCTGGATGGAACGCCCGTGCAGGTGATTTTTTCCCCCGAGGACGGCGCGGTGAATAACCTGATCGCGCTCGTCAACGACGCGCAAACCAGCATCCGCTTCCTGGCTTTTTCCTTCACCGATTACCCGCTGGCGCAAGCCATGATCGAACGCGCAAAGGCAGGCGTGGATGTGCAGGGCGTCTTTGAAACGTTTGGCAGCAACAGCCCGCGCTCCGAGTTGAAGACGTTCTGGTGCGCGGGGGTCCCGGCGCGGCAGGACGGCAACGGCAGTTTCCTGCACGACAAGATCATCGTCATTGACGATAGCATCGTCGTGACCGGCTCGCTCAATTTCTCGTCCAGCGCCGACGAGGAGAACGAAGAAAACGTCGTCATCGTGGACAACGCCGAAATCGCCGCGTTGTATTTGCAGGAATATCAAAAAAACTGGGCGGCGGCGGCGGACGTGCAAGCCGGGGCGTTTACCTGCGATTAGCGGTATAATAACCGCATGATCGCAATGACTGACAATGCCCTTGTCAGCCGCTGTCTGCGGGTCTGCGAACGTATCTGGTCGGAGGAGAATTCCCGACCAGATTTTATTTAATATCCATCGCGAGGTTTGTGCCGCAAACTTTAGTTTGCGCCTGCGCGAGAGTCAACTGAACCTTTCCAAATTAACCCGGCAATCCTCGCCAGCCTTTTTTCAACGCGAAAGGCGCGAAGCGGGCGAGTTTGCGCGAAAAACCTGCCTTGAGCCTGTCGAAAGACTCGCCTTTCGCGCAACGGCGCGCTGGCGCGCTGCGCAAGCGTTCGCGTTGATGTTTTTGCCCGGTTTAATTGTTAATCTGAAAAAGTTTGCAGCGCCGCGAAAAATCTTCGCGATGGACATGGTTTTTAAAGAGCAATACCATAAAACCTGTCGGGTCCGCAAGACCTGTCAGAGTTCTCAAGGAGTATTATGAAACTCAGTAAACTGGCAAGCGACATCGCCGAATCGCCGACCTTTGCCCTGAACGAAGAGGCGCGGCAGTTGAAACAACGCGGGGAGGCGGTCATCAATCTGGGGATCGGCGAACCGAAGAACAAAACACCCATCTCCGCCGTGCTGGCTTCCGGCGCGAGGCTTTCCAGCGGCGAAGTGAAGTACACCCCGCCCGACGGACTGCCTTCGATGAAAAAAGCCGTCATTCGCTACACGGAGGAAAATTACGACCGCCTCGTCTCGCCGGATAACGTCATCGTCACGAACGGGGCGAAGCAATCGCTGTTCAACATCTTTTACTCCATCCTGAATCCGCAGGACGAGGCGATTATCATTGCGCCGTATTGGGTTTCCTACCCGGAGATGATCAAGATGTGCATGGGGATTCCCGTCGTCGTCACGCCCGAAGACGGGACCTTCACCCCGCGCTTCGAGGAGATCGAACGGGCGGTGACCTCGTCTACGCGGGCGATCGTCGTCAACAGCCCGAACAACCCCTCCGGCGCGATCTATCCGGACGAATTGATCGCGAAGATCGCGGACTTGTGTAAGAAAAAAGGCATCTTCATGATCTGCGACGACATCTATCACAAACTGACCTTCGATGGAAACGTCGCAACGCCCGCCTACGCTTTTACAAAGGACGATATCGAAAACTCGAACATCATCGTGGTCAACGGCGTGGCGAAACTCTACGGCATGACCGGCTTCCGCGTCGGCTGGGTGGTCGCCCCGCGCGAGTTGATTCGGGTCATGACCAACGTCATCGCGCAGACGACGTCGTGCGTCTCGCCCATCGCGCAGGCGGCGGCGGAAGGCGCCTTGAACGGGTTGCAATCCGTTGTAGAATCGCTCCGTCTGCAAATCGAGAACAACCGCAACGTGTTATTGCAGGAAATGAAATCCTTCAAAGGCGCGCGGCTGATCGAGCCGCAGGGGACGTTCTACGCCCTGCCTGACTTGCGCGCATTCAAGGATAATTCTGTGGATGCGTCGCGCTTCCTGCTGAAGAAGGCGCTGGTGGTCACCGTCCCCGGAAAGGAGTTTGGCATGGAGGGACACATTCGCATTTCGTTCGCCGGGTCGGCGACGGAAGTGACCGAAGGCTTGGCGCGCATCCGCTGGGCGCTCGACCCGACCTCGCCGAGTGAGATTTATATCGGCGACAAGAAGATGACCCGCGACTGGATGTAAACGCAAAAATTCCGGCGCGGGGGCGACCCTCGTTGCGTTTCGAGGCTTCGCGCGATTTTGGCGCATCGCCTTGATGGAATTCCAAAAACATCGCATGAGGATGATGGTAAAAGCAGAAATAGGAGAGAGCGTATGGGCAACTTGTTAAATATCAAGACGCCTGCCGAGTCCGTCGCGCAGGTCAGGAAAGCGGATTTCAATTTATCGAATCACGGATTCGGCAACCTGCGGCTTGCCTACTGGAACCTGCCGACGGAGGCGTTGTACGAGGAAGCGGTCTTCCGCGGCGAGGGCGTCACCGCGGCGGGCGGCGCGTTTGTGGCGCACACCGGCAAACATACCGGGCGCTCCGCCAACGATAAATTCACCGTCAGACACGCGGATTCGGAAAACCATATCTGGTGGGGGACGCACAACAAACCCTTCGACGGCGAAAAATTCGAGGGGTTGTTTACGCGATTGCTGGGCTATTATCAGGGCAAGGATGTTTTCGTCCAGGACGTTTACGTCGGCGCGGACGAGAAATACCGCCTGCCGATCCGCTTCGTGACCGAACACGCCTGGCACAGCATGTTCATCCGCAACATGTTCATCCCGCCGCAATCGCCGGAGGAATACAAACGCTTCGTGCCGGAATTTACGGTGGTCAGCGCGCCGGGATACAAAGCCAACCCCGCCGTGGACGGCACGCCCGGCGAAACCTTCATCGTCCTCAATTATGAGCGCAAACTTGCCATTGCAGGCAACACGGCTTATGCGGGCGAGTTGAAAAAATCCATCTTCACCCTGCTCAATTACCTGCTTCCCTTGCAGGGAGTCATGTCCATGCACTGCTCGGCAAATGTTAACCCGGAGGATTCCAATGATGTGGCTTTATTCTTCGGGCTGAGCGGAACCGGCAAGACGACCCTTTCCGCCGACCCAACCCGCCGCCTGATCGGGGACGACGAACACGGCTGGAGCGACGACGGAGTCTTCAACTTTGAAGGCGGATGCTACGCCAAAGTCATCGGGCTTTCCGAAGCGGCTGAACCGCAGATCTATGCCACAACAAAAATGTTCGGCACGATTCTCGAAAACGTCCCCTTTGACCCGATCACCCGCAAAATAGACCTCAACGACGATTCCATCACGGAGAACACCCGGGCTTCCTATCCGCTCGAGTTTATCGCCAACGCCGTCCCGGAGAAAAAAGCCGGGCATCCGAAGAACATCATCTTCCTGACGTGCGACGCGAACGGAGTCATGCCGCCCATCGCAAGACTGACCACGCCCCAGGCGATGTACCAGTTCATTTCGGGCTACACCGCCAAACTCGCAGGGACGGAGGCGGGGCTGGGCAAGGAACCGGCGATCACCTTCTCCGCCTGTTTCGGCGCGCCCTTCATGGTTCATCATCCATCCAGATACGCCGAACTGCTTCGCAATAAGATCGAACGATATAACGTGAATTGCTGGCTGGTCAACACCGGCTGGGTGGGCGGACCGTACGGCGTGGGCAAGCGCATTTCGATCAAACACACGCGCGCGCTTTTGAGCGCCGCTTTGAATGGAAAATTGGACAAGGTTAAATACAAGACGGACCCCGTTTTTGGGTTTGAAGTTCCGACGACCTGCCCCGACGTCCCCGCCGACGTGCTCGATCCGTCCGCTTCGTGGGGCGACAAGGCGGAATACGACCGCCGCTACAAAGACCTCGCCTCGCGCTTCGTCCAGAACTTCGCCAAATTTGCAGAGGAGACTTCGCAGGATGTGATCGCGGCGGGACCGAAGGTGTAAGAGGAATAGAGATTGGAGATTAGAGATTAGAGATTAGAGATTAGAGATTAGAGATTAGAGATTAGAGATT
>CAADGT010000034.1 GCA_900696595.1 uncultured Chloroflexota bacterium | reverse complement strand
TCGGTTTTCGTGTTTGCGTTCTTCCCCATCATACATCTGGAATCTGACAATCTGGAATCTGTAATCTGATTCTTTGCGCCCCGCAAGGGGTGCGAATCTTATCTCTTCAAGGAGATCAACATGGAATTGCAAAAACGATTGACAACGTGGCGCAACCTCAACCTCGCCTATCAAAGAGCGTCGCGTGGAAAGCGCGGGAGCGCGCCTGCCGCCGAATTCGAATATTCCCTGGCGGACAACCTGCTTGCCCTACAGGAGGAACTGAGCGAAAAAACCTATCGCCCGGGCGGGTATCATAGTTTTTACATCCATGAGCCCAAGAAGCGCCTGATCTCCGCCGCGCCGTTCCGCGACCGGGTTGTGCATCACGCCCTGTGTAACCTGACCACGAGATATTTTGAAAACCTCTTCATCCCGACCAGTTACGCCAACCGCGAGGGCAAAGGGACGCATCGCGCGCTGGATGAATGTCAGAGACAGGTGAGACGCCATAAATATGTATTGCAATGCGACGTCAGGCAATTTTTTCCGAGCATAGATCATCAGTTGTTGAAGGCATGTCTTTTGGACATGTTGCCGGACGACAGCGCGGCGTGGTTGATTGACGAAATATTGAAAAGCGGCGTTGGGGTATTGTCGGAGGAATACGAAATGACCTACTTTCCGAACGACGATCTTTTCGCCATGAATCGTCCCCGTGGACTGCCCATTGGAAATTTGACTTCGCAGTGGTGGGCGAATTGCTACTTGAACCGGTTGGATCAGTTTGTAAAGCGGGAACTGGGATGCAGGCCTTATCTCCGCTATGTGGACGATTTCCTCCTGTTCGCCGACGACAAGCAGACCCTATGGTCGTGGCGCAAGCAGATCATCGAAAAACTGCAATCCATGCGGCTGGTGATTCACGAAGAACGGGCAATTCCCCGCCCTGTGACGGACGGCGTCAAGTTTTTAGGCTTCGTGATCTTCCCCGAAAAAAGGCTGTTGAAAAGGGAGAAGGGCCTTGCCTACCAAAGAAAATTGAAACAATTGACGAAGGCGGGGAACGGCGAACGGTTGTCGTCTTCCCTTCGCGGCTGGATCAATCATTTACGCTACGGGGATACCTGGGGACTGAGAAAGTCAATCCTGGGTCAATTCAACCTTTTGGGAGTCTCGAATGTCTGAATCTTTGGTCATCTTTACGCGCACATACGACTTCATTACCTGGCTTTTGCCCCTGTCTGAAAAATTCCCGAAAAGCCAGCGGTTTGTCATAACCCAAAGGCTTCAAAACTCCGTCCTGAACTTTCAAGAATTGCTGATCGAAGCCAATTCCCTGCGCGGGTCGCGGCGGGCTGAAAAATTGAACCTTGCGGATGCTGAATTGCGAAAGACGCGGCTTTATCTGCGGTTGTGCGAGAAATGGAAGTGGCTGACTACAAGCCAATACAAACACGCCTCGATCATGGCGGCTGAGATAGGGCGTTTGCTTGGCGGATGGAAAAAATATGTAGTACCCGAACCGTCCTGAGCGGCAGTAGCAGGACGGTTCGTTACGAAGGGTTTGCCCGATGAAGACGCGTCCTGCGCGGCGGTTCCTTCAACAACAATCAGAGGAACGCGCGCTGCCCGTACCGCAACAACAACGATCCTGACAATCGCAACAACAACATCGGTTTTCGTGTTTGCGTTCTTCCACATCATTGCGTATTTGCCGGAAATGCGTTCAGGCTACGGCTTGACCGCCGAGGCTTTTTTGATGGCGCGGGCAAAACCCTGGCTTATTCTGTAAAGAGAGCCGAATACAAAATTGCCCCGCCGCCTGTCCTTCGCCTTCGGTCAGGACCGCCGCGGGGCGCTCACCACTCACCACTCACTATTCACTATTCACTAATTACTATTCACTAATTACTATTCACTAATCTCTACCCCCCCTACTCCTCCAGCGTGCTCACATCCCCCTCCGGCAATCCCTGCGCTCTTGCTTTCAACACGCGGCGCATGATCTTGCCGCTTCTCGTCTTGGGCAGTTTATCGAGAAATTTCACATCCTCCGGGCGTGCGATGGGGCTGATGACCTTCGAGACGTGCTGGCGCAGTTCCTCGCTCAGCGCGTCGGAGGGGGCGAAGCCCGCGCGCAACAGACAAAAGACGTGGATGCCCGTCCCCTTGACTTCGTGCGGCAGACCGATCGCCGCCGCCTCCGCCACTGCGGGATGACTGACCAGCGCCGATTCGATCTCCGCCGTGCCGAGGCGATGCCCCGAGACGTTAATCACATCGTCCACGCGCCCGATGATCCAGTAGTAGCCGTCCGAGTCGCGGCGGGCGGAATCTCCGGCGAGGTAGCGGCCCGGGAACTTGGACCAGTATTGCTTCACGTAACGATCCGGGTCGCCGTAGATGGTGCGAAGCATCGCGGGCCACGGCCGCTTGAGGGTGAGATATCCTTCATCCCCATCCTTGACCGGGTTGCCCGCCTCATCCACGATTTCGGCTTGTTGCCCGAAGAAGGGTCTTGTGCCGCTCCCGGGCTTGAGCGGAACCGACGGCGTGGGCGTGATCATGAACATGCCGGTCTCGGTCTGCCACCATGTATCCATGATGGGGCATTGCTCCTTGCCGATGACGCGGTGATACCACTTCCACGCTTCGGGGTTGATCGGCTCGCCGACGCTGCCGAGCAAACGCAGGGACGAAAGATCGTGTTTGTTGGGCCACGCCTCGCCGAAGCGCATCAGTCCGCGGATGGCGGTGGGCGCGGTGTAAAGAATGTTGATGCCGTAGCGTTCGACGCATTGCCACCAGCGGTTCGGGTAGGGGTAGGCGGGCCCGCCCTCGAACATGAACGACGTCGCGCCGTTGAGCATGGGACCATAGACGATGTAGGAATGTCCCGTCACCCAGCCCGGGTCCGCCGCGCACCAGAAGCGGTCTTCATCCTGAAGGTCGAAGACATATTTGAGCGTGGAATATGTGCCGACCATGTAGCCGCCGTGAACGTGCAAAATGGCTTTCGGTTTGCCGGTCGAGCCGCTGGTGTAAAGGATGTAGAGCGGATCTTCCGCGTCCATTTCTTCGGTGGGACATTTGCCGTTGGCGACGGGCAGTTTTGACAGCTCGTGATACCAGTGATCCCTCAGCGGGTCCATCGGGATATCCTGCCCCGTGCGGCGCACGACCAGCACATTCTCCACCGTCGGGCATTTTTTGAGCGCGTCGTCCACCGTGCGTTTGAGTTCGACGATCTTGCCGTTGAGGAAGTTGCCGTCCTGCGTGATGACCAGTTTCGACTGGCTGTCTTCGATGCGTCCCTGAAGCGCGTCCGCCGAGAAGCCGCCGAAGACGACCGAATGGACCGCGCCGATCTTGGCGCAGGCCAGCATGGCAAAGACGATCTCCGGGATGCGTCCCATGTAAATGGTGACGCGGTCGCCCTTGCGCACGCCCATGGCCTTGATGATGTTCGCCATGCGCGAGACTTCGCGGTTCATTGCAAAATAGGAAAACGTGCGGTGTTCGTTTCCGTCTTCGCTTTCCCAGATCAGCGCCAGTTTGTTCTTGCGGTTCGTTTTGAGATGCCGGTCAATGCAGTTGTGGACGATGTTGACCTTCGCGCCCGTGTACCATTGAAAGAACGGCGCCTTTGAATCGTCCAGAACCTTGTCCCACTTTTTATACCATTCCAATTCAGACGCTTCGTCCGCCCAGAAGCCTTCCAGGTCTTTGTCGGCTTTCTCTGCCAGCGCGTCCCAATCCTTTACGCGCGCCTGCGCCACAACCTGCTCGGACGGATAATAGACTTCGCCTTCCATTTCCTTCTTCTTCGCCATGCGTGCCTCCTGGGTTGTAAAAATATTTCGTTATTCTAATCCCATTTTTGAAAAACGAACTCAAAGGTTTACAAAGCCCGCCCGTCCCAAACTCAGGAGGGATGAAAAAGACCAGACGCTTGATTACCTTACACTTTGTTTTAGGACGCGGAAAACACGGATGAACGCAGATTTTTTTGACAAAACGCCTGAAAAAATTCCTTGAATCCGCGTTTTCCGCGCTCGTCCGCGTCCTGATTTTAAGAGGGAAATTATATTTTTACGAATCCTAAGAAACAATCGTTAGGCGCTTGAGCGAATGACCAGCGTCGGCTTGGGAGAATTACGAACGACTTGATAGGCGACACTTCCCAACAGGAGCAGTTTCGCGCCCGATTTTCCGTGCGTGGACATGGCAATTAAATCCGCCTGCATCACCTCAGCCGCCTCGATGATCGTCTCGGCGACGGGGCCGTCGCGCAATAGATACGTCGCCCGCAACCCTTCGTCCTCCAGCCGGTTGCACACAGACTTGATATAGAATTTATCGTCGGCGCGCGCCTGCTGAACCCTCTTCGATTCCGGCGCAAGCGGCGAGACGCGGATCTCGAATTGAGGCGCGGGCGTGACCCGCACTTTTATCAGCACGATCTCCGAGTTCAATTCGCGCGCCAGCCGCTCGGCGTGAGGGAGAACCGCCTCGGATGAAATGGAACCGTCCAGGGGAACGAGGATGCGTTGATACATGACTGACTCCTGCCGGGCCGCTCTTATTCGACCCAGTCCAAAATCTTATGCCACAACCCGGCAAGCGGCAAAAACCACGGCCTGCCGTCGTACAACCCCGGCGGCGCGGACGGAAAACCAAGCCGCGCAAACGGATGATCCCTGATGTTGCCTTTCATCATCGCCTCCGCGACCGTCGCCCCCAAATATGTCGCCATCGCGACGCCATGCCCGGCATAACCCAGCGAATAAAAAATCCCATCCTCCTCGCCGACGTGCGTCATCTGATCGAACGCAAAATCGAGCGTGCCGCCCCAAACATACTCAACTTTGACATCCTTCAACTGCGGAAAAATCTGAATCATCTCGCGCCGAAGAATCTCGCCGCTTCGCGCCACCGTGTTTTCGCTTTCCGGGAAGAACGCCGCCCGCCCGCCGAAAATCATGCGCCCACCCCACAACCGGAAATAATTCAAAAAATGTTTGTAATCGAAGATCATCCTGTTCTTCGGGCTGAGCTCCTTCGCAACGTCGTCCGATAATTTTTCCGTCGCAATAATAAACGACCCAATCGGGATGATTCTTCTTTGCAATTTCTTTGTGACGCTGCCCGTGTAACCGGATGTCGCCGCCAAAACAGATTCCGCCTCCAAACTTCCTCTTTCTGTCTGGATGACGAACCGGTTCTGACTCCGCTCAAGCCTGTTGACACGCGCTCGCGCGCAGAGCGTTGCCCCCGCCCTGTCCGCCGCGCCCGCCAGCCCCGCCACATATTGCGCCGGGTTCAGCCCGCCGCTGACTTCATCCACCAGCGCGCCGTGATAAATGTCCGACCCGATTTCATCGCGCAAATCTCCGGGAGCGACCAGCCGCACATCATGGTTGAACTCCCTCGCCATGAAATCCACCTCGCCTTTGAGCGCGTCAAAATGCCTGGGCTTGTTCGCCGTCAACAAATGACCGTATCTCGCAAAGCCGCAGTCAATATTTTCCTCCCTGACGATTTTCTCGACCATGCTCACCGAATCCAGCGAGCATTGAAACAATTCCTTCGCCCGTTCCCGCCCATATTTTTTGACGACGGTTTGCATGGCGGGCTTCAACCCGGTGAGCGTCATGCCGCCATTGCGCGAACTCGCGCCCCAGCCGATGGATTCCGCCTCCAGTACGGCAACCTTCAGGTTGCTCTTCGCCAACGTCCGCGCCGCGCTCAACCCCGTGTACCCGCCGCCGATGATCGCCGCGTCCACTTTGGAGGGGATGGGGGTGAGATTTGAATCCCCCGGCATTTGGACGGTTGTGTGCCAGTAGATGTGTTGTTTCATTATGTCCTCGGACTGCAGCGTCTCCTGACGTTGCAGTGAACGCGAGAGAGTCCAAAGCCAGGAACCCTTCGACAAGTTCAGGGCAAGGCTTTGGACTCTGCATTTTCATCCCCAAGAACCTCTTCTCAAGCGACCGCTTTTATGCCGATTGTAGATCGCCGCCCGCCAACAGGCTGGCTATCGATATATCCTCGTCAATTTCCTCCCAGTGCAGGCTTACGCCTCCTCCGCCAATTTCATATTTTTCCCTTTGTTCGGGGGTTGCTTCGTGTAATAGCGGGAACCAAATTAGAGGTACGCCGAGCGCCCGCCCGTCTGTGAAAATGACTTCCATCGTTTCATTGGAAAACTTGACGCTTTTTGCAAGGGCTGTTTTGGGGACAAACGCGCGGCGAACCCTGGTCTTATTGATCGTTTGATTAACTGAAATGCTCATTCCATGCCTCCAGTAATTCCTTCTCGTGTTCTCGAATGATTTTCTCGATTTCATTCAACTCGTGCGCCCGAAAGCCGTAATTCGAAGCCAGTTCCATGGACTGCAGCCAGAATTTTGCCTGATCGCCGCCCGCTTTGACGTGAACATGAGGAGGTTCGTTATTTTCGTTGCTGAAAAAGTAAAAGCGGAAACGTCCAACTCGAAGTATGGTGGGCATGCAGGCTGTCCTTCGCGGCGGCTTGGGGTGGTGAGAATTATAACTCTCATTCCAATATTTCTTCCCAGTTCAATTCCTTGAACGCTTCCTGCAGGCGGTGTCCGTCGTCCACGATGATGTATTGGAGGTCGGTGAATAATTTTTCGGCGTAGGCGCGCGCTTCGTCGAGCGGGACGACGTCGTCCGCCGTCCCGTGCACGACGACTACGGGGACAGAAACAGGCTCGAGCGCAAGGAAGGAGGCGAAGGGGTCTTTCATCAAAGCCGGGGCGAGCAGAATCAGTTTGCGGACTCGATCCGGATTCTTGCAGGTGAAGACCGTTCCCATCAATCCGCCCAAAGAAGAGCCGATGATCGTCCAGCCTTTTTTGCGCCCGATGATTTTTTTGAGTTGCGCCATGCGCTCTTCGAACCCGCCGGTGAAGTCGGGCGTGACCATGCCGGGGAATTTTTCGGCGAACTGGCGGGCTTTGCCGCTCTGACTGTTGCTGTCGGAGCCGTGCAGGTAGATGATGCGCGAGTTGTCCATTTTCTTTTTCCTGGGCTTGCGGGCGGGCTGGGCTTTTTCTTCGGGCGGCGCGTTTTCGTCTATGAAGTCGTCGGGTTCGGCGGGTTTGTGAACGATGAACGGCTGCGGGCGCAGGAGGTCGCGCAGTTCTTTTTGCAGCGGCGGGGGGAAGTCCGGCGAGATGCGGCGCAGGGTGACGGCGGTCATCGGATTTTTAGCGGCGTTGAGAATTTGTTTGAGCATGAAGACGGTTTCGCTGGCGGATGCGCGATAGAGCGCGACGATGAGATCGGTCAGGTCGTATTGCAGGGTGGACGGCGCGGCTTCGATGACCGGCTCGACGAGGTCGAAGATGGCGGGCAGGTTTTCAAAGTCGGAGTCGGCGATCATGGGGATGAGCGCCTGGATGCCGTTCGCCCAACTGCGGGCGCGTTCGGGGTGCAGGTATTCGCGCACAAGGATGAGAAATTGGTCGGGCGTTTCCTTCCTCATGCGGGCGAGGCTGGTGGTGAGCAATGCCACGCGCACGTTTGGGTCGCGGATCTGTTGCGTCCATGCGGTGACGCGCGGCAGCAGGCGTTCCTCCTGCGGCGGGATTCTTCCCAGCAAGTAGGAGGCGAGCAGGCGCGTTTCGAGCGCGCCTTCGTCCCATAATACGTCGGCGAGTTCGAGCGCGAAGTGGGGATTTTCCTCCGCTTTGAGGCGCAGTTCGTTTTGAATTTGAGTTAATACAGCGGGAGGCGTGCGATACGTTTTGAGATTCGAGCCGGGGGCGACGTTCTCGACGGTTCGTAATGTGTAATTGACGTAGAACTCCAGCATCTCGCGCAAATGCTTCATGAACTCGTCCGGCAGGAAGAAAAAATCTGCGAGGCGGTTGGCTTGTTTGCGGAGGCGGGTGAGGTCTATGGCGGGCATTGCCGATTTACGATTGCCG
>CAADGT010000033.1 GCA_900696595.1 uncultured Chloroflexota bacterium | reverse complement strand
TGCGACAACATCAAGAGTCTGCTCCTGCGCGCGGACTGGCGCGAACAATTGCACAAGATCCGCGAACAACAGGCGAAGCAGGAAGGCGGAATCGCCGCCCCGCTGGCGGATATGATTCTGCAAGTCCAATCCAGTTCCGTTCTCGATTCGATCAACCGCATTAACCAACTGGCGCGCATGGGAAGCCTGCGCTCCGCCATGGACGAAGCCTACGACGCCATTCAATACGCGCCCACCTACCTGCCGCTTCACATCCTGATGGGCGACCTGCTCGTCCAGCAGGGGCAGACCGCGGACGCCATCGCCAACTTCGGCGTTGTGGCGCATTCGTACAACGTGCGCGGCGAAGTTTTGCAAGCCACAAAACTCCTGCGGCGCATCATCCAGATCTCGCCCATGGACCTCGGCGCGCGCAACCGCCTGATCGATTCGCTTGTGGCGCGCGGACAGGTGGACGACGCCATTCAGGAATATCTCGAACTCGCCGCCATCCACTATCGTCTCGCCGAACTCGATAACGCGCGCAAGACCTACACCAACGCCCTGCGCCTCGTCCAGCAGGGGAGCGCCAGCCGCGAATGGAACATCCACATCCTCCAGCGTATGGCGGATATTGACATGCAAAGGCTGGATTGGAAACAGGCGCTGCGCGTCTTCGAACAGATCCGCACGCTCGCGCCCGACGACGACGCCGCCCGCAGGCAGTTGATCGAACTGAACATGCGCATGGGGCAGCAGGAGCGCGCCCTGGGCGAACTCGAAGCCTACATCACACACCTTGAAAGTCAGAACAAGCACGAACCTGCGCGCGCCTTTCTCGAAGAACTCGCGCGCGAACACCCCGATCAGCCGCTCTTCAAACGCACGCACGCCGCGCTCCTGCACCGCATGGGGCGCGCGGGCGAAGCCATTTCGATGCTCGACCAGCTCGGCGACGCGCTGATCGAGAAGGGCGATAAACAGGGAGCAATGGACGTCGTCAGCCAGATCATATTGATGAACCCGCCGAATGTGGAGGATTATCGGGCGTTGTTGAATCAGATGAGGGAAGGGTAATTGGGGATTGGAGGTTGCAACCCGCAGAGTCGCGGAAGGCTCTGCGGGTTTGATTCTTGTGACATCCTGTTGACGCGAATGTGACAATCGTTCCAGCCGCCCGCGCGCCGGGGATGTATAATCGCAGAAATCTTATATCGGAGCAAACCCATGCCAAAAACCCAAAATCCCGCCGTGATGAGGTGGATGTACGCCTTCGCCTTCATTGTGGCGTTCCTTGTCGTCTTCGGCGGATTCGTCCGCCTCACCCGCTCTGGGCTGTCCATCGTGGAGTGGAATCCCGTCAGCGGCGTTGTGCCGCCCATCGGACAGCAAGCCTGGGAGGAGGAGTTCGTCAAATACCAGCAAACGCCCGAATTCATCAAGGTCAACACGGGCATGACGCTGGAGGAATACAAATACATTTTCTACATCGAATGGATCCACCGCATCATCGCGCGCCTTGCGGGATTCTTCTACGCCATCCCGGTTTTTTACTTTCTTTTCAAGAAAGCCATTCCCTTCAAGGAGTTCGGCATTTACTTCGTCATGGGCATGTTGTTCATCGCGCAGGCGTTCATGGGCTGGTTCATGGTCGCCAGCGGTTTGGAAAGCCGCCCTTCGGTCAGTCACTTCCGCCTGACCCTGCACCTGTTGTTCGCGCTGACTCTCTTCGCCCTGGCGTTATGGACCGCGTTCGGTCACAAATACGGCTTTCCAGACGCGCAAAAACGATATCGCTCGCCTGTGTCATTGCTCGCCCAATTCTCCACCGTCATCCTGCTCATTCAGATCGCCTACGGCGGCATGACCGCCGGTCTCAAAGCCGGTCACGTCTCGGATACCTGGCCCCTGATGTTCGGAAAATGGATTCCGCCCAACCTCTTCAACTCGTGGGTTGCCCTGTTCGAAACGCCGCAGACCATCGTCTTCATCCACCGCTGGTTTGCGTGGCTGGGGTTGGCGCTTGTGCCGTATGCGTATTACATGGTAAAGAAACAGAACTATCCCGCCGATATTCAAAAAGGACTCTTGTGGCTGGTCGGCGTGGTTGCGCTTCAGATCACGCTCGGCGTGTTGACCATCCTTTCCTACGTGAACATTGCGCTCGCCCTCATCCATCAAGCCAATGCCATTTTCCTCTTCGGACTGGCGATTTATTTCATTCATCGCTTTCGCGCGCTGGATGAAACAAAGGCGGGTTGAGAACAGGCTCAGGGACAATAAAAAGACACCGCGCTTTGCTACGCGGTGTCTTTTTATTCCCGAAAACCGGGCTATCTGCCCATTTCGGCAAGAGCGGCTTCGATCTCCTGCGCAAAGACTTCCACAGACTGCGCGCCCTCGAGGAGGCGGGTTTTCGTCTCGCCGTTTACATCATAAGTAATGACGAAAGACGGCGTCGCCTTGATTCCAGCGGCGGTCGCATCCTTTGCGTCCTGATCGGCAAGGTCGCTGTATTTTCCCGAAGAAACGCACTCGTCGTACGCGCCCCGATCCAGCCCCAGCGCGTCCGCCATGGCTTCCAGACGGCGTTCGGAATACGCGCCCACGTTCTCGCCGGTCTGGTTGGCAAAGATGATGTCGTGCATTTCCCAAAATTTGCCCTGGTCGCCCGCGCAATACGTCGCCTCCGCCGCGGCTTTTGATTCGGGACCGATGAATTCGCCCACCGATTTATAGACAAAATAAACGGTCCCATCCGCCACATAGCGGTCCATCAGCGCGG
Organism: uncultured Chloroflexota bacterium; assembly: GCA_900696595.1. Lineage (GTDB taxonomy): Bacteria > Chloroflexota > Anaerolineae > Anaerolineales > Villigracilaceae > Villigracilis. The sequence continues at coordinate 27,702 of CAADGT010000033.1, read as the reverse complement.
CTTCGGTGTTCTCGAAAAACAACCGGCAGTACGGGCATTGATAATCGGAATATTCCGTGACGACGATGGGGGCGTCCGGGTCGCCGGCGGCGTTGAAGTCCACGTTCGGGCGGCTGACCGCGGGCGCGGGCTTGACCGCGTCCACCGGCTTGACGTTCGGATAGATGATCAGAAATGCGAGAAATAACGCGCCAAGGGAGATCAATGCGATTCCTATCAAGCGGGATCGCTTCTCCTTGCGCCTGATCTGTTCCTTGCGCATCTGGCGCTTGCTCATTCCCTGTGTGTTCATAATGCTCCTATGATGTTTATTTTTCGGCTCTTTGGGTTTTGGCGAGGTAAGGCCTTTTTGAGACGCGAATACTTCGACTTCGCTCGGTATAAGTTGGACGGATTACACGGAGAAATACAGATTTTTCTTTGGTCTTTTCCGGGAAAATCCGTCTATCAACCCATTTTTCAAGTCCGTGAATTTTGCCATGCGGAATCGTTTTTGTCCAGAAACGGGTTAATGGGTTCTTATCTCACCCTTCGCGCAGGCGGGCGTCCATCCACATGGTCATGGTCTTGAACGCTTCCGCCTTTTCCAGTTCGTTATGAATCTCGTGAAGCATATCCTCCCAAAGCACGAGCGTGGCGCGCTCTTTCAACGCCGCGGCAAATTCGACGCTCCCGGACGGATATGCGATCTCATCTTTTTTGCCGTGCATGAGAAGCAAAGGCAGGGGAAATTCCCCCGCGTGAGTCAAAACCCAGCCGATGACGCCAAGCATATTTTTCCCGAAGCCGAGCGAAGTGCGGTCATGCACCAACGGATCGGCAACGTACGCCTTGACCACAGCGGGATCGCGCGAAAGTCCGTTCACATCCAAACCGCTGGGCAGCGCCGCCTTCGGAAAGAGCGAACCGAGGGCTTTCGCCAGCAATATCTTGACTGGTTGCTTTTCGAGCGCGGTTCGCAACCCGGAGGAGGTGGCGATGACGCCCTTCAAAGCCGGTTTGCGCTTCAAGCCGTAATACAAAACCAAAATGCCTCCCAAACTGTGACCGTAGAGAAAGACAGGCAACCCGGGGTAACGCGCCCGCGCCTGTTCGAGGAGCAGGTCAATATCCGAGAGGTAATCTTCGCCGGAGTTCACATGTCCGCGCTCGCCGCCGGATTGCCCGTGACCGCGCAGATCGAAGCCGAAGAGGATAAATCCCTCCCTGCCCAGCGCCTCAGCGACATGCTCGTAACGCAAGACATGCTCGCCAAGCCCATGCACAAGGCAGATCGCCGCGCGCGGGGCGACCACATTCGGCTCCCAGACCGCGGCAAACATATCCAACCCATCGCGCGATTTCCAATTCAACTCAAGGCGACTCATCATATTATGCTCCAAGTGTGATTTTGAATTCGCAATGCCGCCCTCCCGCCGCTTTGCAGGAGCGTTCTTCGATGTCGTGCTCCTCGCCCGTCGCCCAATGGAGACATTCGCGGATCAAGCCCAGGGTGACGAAACAGATCGGAGAATCCTCCCGCTGAGCTTGCGCGGTCGGGGAGGCGTAATCCACAAAAAGCAGGTCGGGATGCTGGCTATGCGTCTTTATATCGCCGCGAGCCGCGCCCAGCCTGCCCGCGAGCAGATCGAGCGCGGGTTTTCGCCGCATGGCTTTGGGCAGCCCGCGCGCCAACGCAAATTGCGCCCTGACCGCGAATGAGGCATCGTCCAACAACGCGCCCCAGAGATTCGATCCCATCCGCAAGAGGATGCCGCGCGCGCCGCGCCCGTAATACGTCCGCATGGCGGATTGCAATTTGGCATACGCCTCCGCCGCTTCCGTCGAATCCATGGAGAGGAAGAAGTCCGGCGACCGCCAGTCGCGCGACAAGCCGGAATTGGAAAGGACGCCGTGATAGGTATCGCTCCCGATTCCGGCCGAAAGCGTTTCGACAAAACGTCTCATCGTTTGGGGGGAAAAGCGGGGCGAATTCATCAACCCCCTCCCGGCTGGTAAAGCATCACAGGGCGCGACTCGCCTGTGCGGATAAAGCCAAAGTTTCGATACAGATTCAGCGAGGCGACGTTATCCTCCTGCGTATTGACCGACAGCCTGCCCGGGCGCAAGTTTTGAATCAAATCGCGGATCAGGGCGGTTCCCACTCCCCTGCCCCGCGCCTCGCGCCTCACCCCCAGCCTTGCCAGGTGAGCCCCGAACGAATTGCCCGTGCTAAGTTGATACCCAACCAGCCCGTTTCCGTCTTCCGCCACGGCGGCATAAGAGGATTGACTCCGCGCGCGTTGAAGCGCGTCCACGCTGTAATGCCAGAATTCGCCAAAGGCTTCACGATCCATGCGCGCCACTTCGTCCATATCCGCATCGCGCATGGGACGGATGCCGACCTTCCCGGCTCGCATGGCAGGGAGGGTTTCCTTCAGCCTGAGTTCGAGCATGATAATGTTGCAGAGCAGACCGAATCCGCTCGCCGAAAGCAGGGAGTGGAACCATGGCTCCATGACGATGGACGCCACAACCGCGCGCGGGTTGGCGTTCGAAATATCGGCGCGGGCGAAACTCCACAGGGCAGACCAGGTCTCGGGTCCTGAAAGAGGCTCGCGGTAAGAGAAGAGGCGAATCCACGCCATGTCCCGGGGGTCCTCCGGGCAGGCCAGAACGGCGGCTATAGCCCCGCAGTCTTCGAGCGCCCAGAAGTTCAGGTCGCCGAGCCATTCGAGGGCGGGCCGCCAGTCGAGGTGGCGATGGGTCTTCGCTTCGTGAACAACAAGATTGGATATCCGGCGGTAATCCTGCGCGACGGCGCGGCGGACCTGGGGTTGGACGGCGATCATTTGATGAACCGCATGAAGAATTTCATAACGCGCTCGAATAAAGTCGGGCTGTCCTTCGCGTCCACCGCCCCCATCATCTTGAAGGCGGATTCGGCGATGCGCCCGCTTTTCAACTTCAGCGCGGCGGCGGATTTCATGACCGTGGAGCGCAGGTCGCCTTCGTTCACGCTGGCAAAGAGTTCGGCGGAGCGTTCGTATTTTTCGATGGCTTCATCGTAGCGGCGAAGTTCCTCCAGCGCGGCGGCTTGATTCCCCAACGCCATCGCCTGGCGTTTTGCGTCTTTCGCGCCCGCAAACGTCACATCGGTGGCGAGCGCGGCTTCGAGGGCTTCAAGCGGTTTTCCGGCTTTGAGAAGCGCCACGCTCATGTTGTTTCTCGATTCAGCGGCGGATAAATCCGCGCGCCCGAGGGCGAACCCCTCCGCCGCCTGACGAAAGTAATCGGCGGCTTCGTCGTAGTTTTTTTCCGCAAAGGCTTGCTTGCCCCATGCGTCGAGTTGGGCGGGTTCCGGGGTCATGATGTCAGAGCGTGATGTCGAGCAATCCCTCCGCCACGGAGCGAAGTTTGTCGCGCGACATGCTGGAAAGTTTCATGGCGAGTTCGAGATAGGGGCGATTGACGGGCTGGCAGACGAATTCCTGGAATTCCTTCGGCAGATCGGTGAATTTCTGCATGGCTTGTTGGCCGGTCATCCATTCGCCGACGGGTCCGCTCTGATCGAAGAAGGTTTCGATGCGGCTGCCCATCGCCGCAAGGATGCTTTCGAGTTCGGGGACAGAGACGGTTTTCTCTCCCAACTCATAGGCTTTCAGGCGCGATTGGGAAATGCCCGTCTCGGCGGAGAGATGTCGGATGGACATGTTCGCATTCGTGCGTTCCTGGCGGATCAGCGCGCCGATCATGCGGTGGCGCAATGCGATCAGGCGGACGATGTCCCCGCGCTCGAGCGGCGCCGGCGCGTCGGAGACGGTTTCATTGCCCCAAAATTGCGAGATGGGAATCTTTAGGAAGAAAACCAGCGCCTCCAATTCGGGCAGGGAGGGCGCGCGCCGTCCTTCTTCGTAGGCGCGGAACACACCGGGTTTGATCCCGATGGCGTCGGCGCATTCCTTGATGCTGCGCCGCTCCGCCATGCGCGCGTCGCGGATCAGCAAGCCTAGTTTTTTCTCTCGAATGGTAATCTGGGCGTTCGTCATGAGACCTCGTTTGTTGAAAAGCCTATTATAGCAGAGTGACTCAGCGCCTCGACCCAGATTTTGCGCGCCCGTTGCCGCCGCGGAAGGTTTTATCCATCGCGCGTCTTGCGGGCGAGGGCGGAGATTTCTCTGGCGGCGTCCTGCAATATTATCGAGGCAGTGTCGTTCGGGAATTTTAACGTATAGGGGCGATTCTGACTGTTTGCAAACGCAAAATTGACGTCGAGGTAGGGAATGGCCGCATTGATTTTTATCCCAAGCGCGGTTTCCGTCTCGCGCTTGCTTAAACCTTCCAGCCCGGCGTGACGGTTAAGAATCGTGTAAATCGCCTCCTGGCTTACATCTTTGCCTTTCAGATACTCGAGGAGAGTCCCGGTCAACGAGATGGCGCTGACGTCGGCGCTGACGATGAGGGTCAGGAGATCGGCGTGGCTGATCAAAGGCAGGACGATCCTGGAAAGCGAACGGCCGATATCCACCAGCACGAAGTCGTAGGCGTTTTTCAATCTCGAGACGATGTCCCAACTTCCCTCGGCGTTCAATTGGTTGCTCAGTTCGGGGTCGGGCGACCCGGCAAGGAGGTGAAAACGCCAAGTCTCCATTTTGGGGAGGCGGCTCAGGAAATCGGATCCGCTTCCATTTGAAACATGCCCCGCGAGGGTGGCGATATTCTCGGTCCCTTCATAGCCGACGATCGGCGCGATGGAGCCGATGGGAAACACCAGGTCGGCGACGACAACCCTTGCTTCGGGGTTATGTTTCGAAATTTCCACCCCGATATTCGCGCATAGCGATGAAACGCCGGTTCCGCCTTTGGCGCTCAGAAAGACGATCATCAAACCGCCGCGCTTCATCGCCTCATCCGTGACGCCAAAGAGGCGGGCAATGACATCGCCCAGCATCCGCACCGCCTGCCCGGATTTGGCAATGTACTCATTAAAACCCGCCTCGCGGCAGGATTTGATGCGCGCGGGGTTGTGGTCGCTGCTCAACGCCACCAGCGGCAGGTTTTGTGTGCGGGGATCGTGACGAAGTTTGGCGGCGAACTCCTCCCCCCTAAGGTCGGAGACGGACGGGTCTGCGACGACCATGTCGGGATGGTCGCGCCACGCGGCAATCAATCCCTCCCTGCCGGAAGCGGCATGGAGAATGTCGAAACCCAGGTCCTGGATTTTTCTGGCGATGAAGTTGCGGCTGGCTTCGTCCGCATCGACGATCAGAATTTTCTTTTGAGGCATGGCTCGTTTCCATACGCATGCCCGCCGTCATGCGCAACCGTCACGCTTCAGTGGGAGGCATCAGATAACCCAACCCGGAACGCGTGACAATATGCCGGGGGGTGTGGGCGTCCTCCTCCAGTTTCTGGCGCAGACGCGCAATGCTCACCCACAGGATTTCCTTGTCATTCTTGTATTCGCCGCCCCAAACGTTCGTAAGCAATTCCTCGGAGGTGAGGATCTTGCCGACGTTATGCGCAAAGTGAAGCAGGAGGCGATATTCGGTGGCGGAAAGCGAGACGGGCGCTTCGCCGCGCCAGACCTCGGCTCTTGCAAAATCTATCTTCAAGTCGTCGTGCGTAAAGAAACGAACCTGGGCCGCATCCGAAGGGGACTGCGCCCGACGCAGAACCGCCCGGACCCGCGCCAGCAACTCGGTGGCGGAAAACGGCTTGACAAGGTAATCGTCGGCGCCGAGGTCCAGCCCGCGCACGCGATCCTGCTCTTCGCCGCGCGCCGTCAGAATCACAATGGGCACGTTCGTAAATTCGCGCAGCCGCTGGGTCGCGCCGAATCCGTCGAGACGGGGCATCATCACATCCATCAACACCAGGTCAATCGGGTTGGCGGAGAATACATCCAATGCCTGCATACCGTCCTGCGCGGCGACCACTTCGTAGCCTTCGGTGCGCAGGTTCGCCTCAAGCAGGCGCAGATAACGGGGTTCGTCGTCCACGATCAGAATACGCTTTGCCATAGGGTCTCCTTGAAAAGAGGTTGCATGGAATCAAAGCGCCGGATCGGCGGGGAACTCGATGAAGAAGGTCGTTCCGCGATCCAACACTGACTCTACCCAAATATTACCATGATGCGCCATGACAATTTGCTTGCAAATATACAGCCCCAGCCCGGTGCCTGTCACAGTGCGTTCGCCCGGCACGCGATAGAAGCGCTCGAAGAGGAATGGAATGAATTCCTCCGGAATGCCCTCGCCGTCGTCGGCGAAGGAAAACCGCACCTTTCCACCCATCCGCTTTGCGCCGACCCGGATGCGCGACCCGGGGGCATACTTGATGGCGTTGCTAAACAAATTCTCGAACACCTGCGAAAGCCGCGCGCCGTCGCCCAGCACAGGCGGGACGGGTTCAATGGACAATTCGATCTCCAGATTGGGGTGATGCGTCTTGACCCTTGCGGCAACGTCGCGCACGAGCGCGTCGAGCCGCAGCGGCGAAAACTTGAACTGAATGGTCTTGCTTTGAAGCCGCGCCGACTCGAGCATGTCTTCGATCAATTTCGTCAGGCGATCCGCTTCCTCGTCTATAATCGTCAGGAATTCGCGCTGGGTGGCTTCGTCCCATATCGTATCCTGTCGTAGAAGGCTCGTGCTGTATCCCTTGATGAAGCCAAGCGGCGTGCGCAGTTCATGAGAGATGGTCGAGACGAAATCGTCCTGCAAGCGCATCTGCCTTTGAACAGAATCCAGTTCGGCGCGCGCCTCCTGCAATTCCCTGCGCTCGATCAGCGCCGCCGCCCAAATCGCCTGAAGCGAAGCCGTGTGAATGTGAAGCTCCGAGTATTCAGGCCCCCCGAAACGCACAAACAACAACGCCCCACGCAAACTTGAGCCGATATAAAGCGGAATGCCCAGCAGGAAGGTCTGCGACATGCGCGCGTTGGGCTTCGAACCGGGCTTGGGCCCATGGATGATCATGTGTTCGTTTGTGATGACATCGTTCGCCGCGCTCTCGCCCCAGGCGGCGTCGGCTTCGGCGGTTTTGCCCCGCCCCATGGCGCGCGCATAGAGGATATCCAAGCCGCGCGTCTTTCGGTCGCTGATGTAGATGGCGACGTTGTCGAAAACAAAAAACCCGCGCATGGATAGAAACAATGAATCCAGCGCGGATTTCATATCAGGCTTCGATTGCACATCCTGGAATATGCGGTCGAGTTCGGAAAGAGTCGCCTTGTCCATATTCGGTAGGTTACAAAAAGGCTCGACCATGCTTGCCCCGCTCCTGCCAGGGAAATCAAACCGCCATGTTCAAGCCCGCAACCAAGAATAACCGAATTCTTCGTTCTCAACAAGCCCAGGACGCCTTGATCGCGCAAAAATTGTCGGCGGCTGCCGCAACCGCCTCCAACAAGGATTTATAATTTCCCAACCCTTTCTTCAGAGAGCCACATGCCCAAAACCAAAACCCTCCCCTATCTCGAAGCGCTGTTCTCCGTCATCGTCTGGGGCGCGTCGTTTATCGCCACCAAAATCGCCGTCGGGCAAGTTTCCCCCGTCGCCGTGGTGTGGATCCGCTTCTCCATCGGCCTGCCCATTTTATTCCTGGCCGTTTTCATGCGCAGGCAGTTCGCCCTCCCCAAAAAAGACGAATGGCTGTACTTTGCCCTGCTTGGCTTTATCGGCATCGCCTTCCACCAGTGGCTGCAATCCAACGGGCTGATCACCGCGCAAGCCACCACCACCGCATGGATCATCACCACCACGCCCGCCTTCATCGCCGCGCTCGGCTGGCTTGTCTTGAAAGAGAAACTGACTGCCGTTCAATTCTTCGGTATCGCGCTGGCGACCCTTGGCGTGCTGGTCGTGGTCGGCAAGGGAAACCCCGCATCGCTCGCCGCCGGGAAGTTCGGCGCGATCGGCGACCTGCTCATCCTCATCAGCGCGCTCAACTGGGCGGTCTTCTCCACCCTCTCGCGGCGCGGACTAAGGGAGCGCCCCTCCGCAATGCTCACGCTCTGGGTCATGACCTTCGGGTGGCTTTTCACGTCCGTTGCATTCTTCGCCAGCAGAGGCTACGCCGAAATCCCCGCCCTCGACTCGCGCGGATGGCAGGCGCTGATCTACCTCGGCGTCTTTACCACCGGTCTGGCCTACATCGCCTGGTTCGACGCGCTCGCCCAACTCCCCGCCGCGCAGACAGGCGCATTCCTCTTCATCGAACCGCTTTCGAGCATGGCAGTCGCCGCGGTTGTGCTTAACGAAGCCGTGACGCTTGCTTCGGTTTTTGGCGGGGCGGTCATCATTTTGGGAATTTGGTTGGTGAATAGAAAAGGATGAAATATGAAGGATGAAGAATGAAGGCGAGAACGACGCCGAACGCAAGCGTTGAGAAAACAGGGAACGGATACATGTTGAAGATTCCCGCCGGGGATTCGTCCTCCTACCGCTTCGCGCAGATGGACGACTACTTTGGCCTGCCCCGACGGAATTTTCCGCATCGTTCCCTGACTTTGAGCCTGAGAGCCAGAACCTCGAGCCTTTTCCTCCCCGGGACATGGGGCTTCGGCGCCTGGAACGATCCCTTCGGCATGTCGCTCGGCTTCGGCGGAAACCGCTTTCGCCTGCCGACGCTTCCTAATGCCGTCTGGTTCTTCGGCGCGTCGAAGGAAAACCACCTTTCGTTCAGCGACAAGCCCGCGCAGGGATTTCTCGCCCAAACCTTCCATTCGCCAAAATTTCATCCCCTGTTGATTCCCGCCGGGATCGCCCTGCCCTTCGCCCCAAAAATGACGCGACGATTATTGCGCAAAGTCATCTCCGAAGACTCATCCGCCCTCGACGTGGACATTACCCAATGGCACAGTTACAAACTCGAATGGATGGAAAGCGGCGCGAAATGGTTCGTTGACGGTTCGCTCGTGTTCGAGTCTCCCGTCAGCCCAAACCCGCCGCTGGGACTGGTCATCTGGATAGACAATCAATTCGCATCCTTCGCCCCCGATGGCAAGATCGGCTTCGGCGTGCTGGAAAACCCCGAACCGGCGTGGCTGGAGATTGACGACCTTGCGCTGAGCGATCGGCAATCATAGAGCATGTTATATATACCGATACGGGTATTCACCTCATAGCCCCAACCTCTTCGCCTCGTTCCAAAACGAATCCATCTCCTTCAACGTCATATCGGATAAATTTCGCCCTTGCGCCTTTGCGCCGTTTTCCACATAAGCAAAGCGCTTCTTGAATTTCAAATTCGCCTCCCTCAGCGCGGATTCGGCGTCTACATCCCGCCAGCGGGCGAGGTTGACCAGCACGAAGAATAGATCTCCTAACTCACTCTTCACTTGCTCCGGGTTTTCGGCGGTTTTAATCTCCACGATCTCCTCGCGGATTTTTTCCAGCACGCCTTCGATCTCGGGCCAGTCGAATCCCACCCGCGCGGCGCGATCCTGGTATTCCTGCGCCTGACTCAAGGCGGGCAAGGCGGCAGGGACTCCATCCAAAATCCCTTTATCTTCTTTCTTCCCTTTGCGTTCCTTTTCCTTCAACTTCTCCCAATTCTGCAACACCCCCTCCACCCCGTCCAGTTTCAAATCCCCGAACACATGCGGATGCCTGCGGATGATTTTGTCGTAGATGCGCTTGACCGCATCGGTGAAATTGAACTCTTTGGCTTCGTAAGCGATCTGCGAGTTCAAGACAATTTGCAAGAGCAAATCGCCAAATTCCTCGCGCATTCCGTCAACGTCGTTTGCGTCCATCGCGGACAAGGTCTCGTAGGATTCTTCCAGCAGGTGTTTACGAAGCGACTGGTGAGTCTGCTCCTTATCCCATGGGCAGCCATCCGGCGCGCGCAGGTGGGCGACGATCTCGGCAAAGGCTTCAAAGGATGTCCCTTCGCCAAAAGAAGGGACGAAAAGCGAAATGGGATAGGATGAAATCTCCAATCCAAATTCGTCAAGTCTTTCTTCACTCTTTTGCCCACTTTCCACTTTCCACACAATATGACTGCCCGCATAAACCGCGGACAGGACAATTTTCACCTGCGCGGCCATCTCAGCCGATTCGATCCCCACGATCAACGTATCCGCATCCGGCGGCGTGGGGGGGTAATGCCTGAGCGCAAACTCCCGCCCCTCGAGCAGGATCAACTTCGAGGGCGGAGAGAGGCGAAGAGTTTCGAAAATCGAGGCGATGCGGGAGAAGTCCATGACGGGTCCTTATATCGTTAAATGCGCAATCCGTAATGCGCAATTCGTAAGTGATTACGGATCGCGCATTACGGATTATACGAGGGGTGATCTCGAGATTTCTAGCGTTTGGTGTAGGTCGGCGCCTTGCGGGCTTTCTTGAGACCCGGTTTCTTGCGTTCCTTGATGCGGGCGTCGCGGGTCAGCAGACCCTTCTTGCGCAGGGCGGCGGTCCAATCGGCGTTCATGCCTTGCAGGGCGCGCGCCAGTCCGAGGCGCACGGCTTCGGTTTGACCCGCCACGCCGCCGCCATCCACCTTGACGGTCACGTCGTATTTGGCGGCCGCTTCGCCCACCGCGCCAAACGGGCGCAGAATGTCCTGCACGTCGCCGTAGCGGGTGAAGAATGTCGCGGCTTCCTTCTCGTTCACGGTAAATTTACCGCTGCCGGATGCGAGTCTCACGCGGGCGATGCTTGCCTTGCGGCGTCCGATGCCTTCGAAATATTGTGCCATAAGTTCTTCCTGTCTTTTAGGGCGCAAGATGAAATCTTGCGTTACAAATTTAGTCCAAAGCCTTGAGTTTTTGCGCGCTGTGCGGGTGTTCCGCGCCGCCGTAGATCTTCAAGCGTTTCAACACGGCGCGTCCCATGCGGTTATGCGGCAACATGCCCCAGACCGCTTCGCGCAATGCGCGGTCGGGGTGCGTCGCAAGCTGGTCGCGCAGCGAAATGCTCTTGAGTCCGCCGGGGTAGCCCGAATGGCTGCGATAAAGCTTTGTCGTCAGGCGCGATCTCGTCTTCGTGCCGGTCACGCTCACGTTCTGCGCGTTGACCACCACCACATAATCGCCCATCTCCACGCCGGGCGTGAAGGTCGGTTTGTGCTTGCCGAGTAGGATGCGCGCGATGCGCGCCGCGAGGCGCCCCAGGGTCTTGCCCTGCGCGTCCACCAGCATCCACTCGCGCTGTATCTCAGCGGCTTTCGGATAGTACGTCTTCTGTTGCACTTTCGTCTCTCCGTTCTTCATTTTGTGTCGGACGCGCTCTCCGGCGCGCCCACCGGCGCAAGAGAGCGCCGACTACGCATAATGTGATCCATATTCAACGTTCGCTCGCGCGTAGAGCGCATTCTCTTACGCATCGGGATATTCGATCTTCGTCAGCGTCAGCCCGCGAGCGGGAGCCAGTCCGGCGGGTAACTTTCCCCGCCCCTTAAGGGCAAGTTGGATTTCCTTCACCGAACATCTTCCCTGCGCCGCGGCGACCTGGACGTAAACCAGCCTGCGAACCATGCGATATAAAAACGCGTCAGCCCGGACCTTGTACTGCCACGCGCCATTTGGCTTTTTTCCCCACTCGGAGTTTGTCACCTTGCGGGCCGTCGTCCCCCTTTCGGAGGTCGGCGAGCCGAAGGCGGCAAAATCATGCGCGCCGAGGAAGATTTCAGCCGATCGTTTGAGCGCGTTTTCGTCCAGCGCGGCGTTAACCCGCCAGGCAAATCGTTCCATCAACGGGTTGCGAATCGGGTCGCAAATTACCCTGTAGATGTACGTCCGCGACAGGGCGTCGAAACGCGGATGAAATTTCTCATCCACAATCCGCGCTTTTCTCGCGGCGAGGTCGGCGGGCAATTCCGCGTTGAGCGCGCCCAGCAACTTTTCCGCCGAATGCGCCCATTCGTCGAAATCGAAGGCGGCGACCTGTCCCGATGCGTGAACGCCGGTGTCGGTCCTGCCTGCCATGAGGACGGTCATTCCCGTCCAGCCGATTCGGCGCAGGGCATCTTCCAATTCGCCTTGAACCGTCCTCGCTTTTGCCTGTCGCTGACTTCCGCTAAATTTGGAGCCGTCGTAGGCAAGGATCACCTGGTAACGTGCCATGATTAAGAGATTAGAGAATAGAGGTTAGAGAATAGTTATTAAAGACTAGTCTCTAATCATCTAGTTTCTACTCTCTACTCGCTATTCCTCTACTAATTCCAACACCACCATCTCGGCGGCGTCGCCAAGGCGCGGACCGAGGTTGGTCGTGCGGGTGTAGCCGCCGTTGCGCGAGGCAAAGCGCGGGGCGATCTCGTCAAACAGGCGCTTGATGATCTGATCGTCGCCGAGTTTGGAGGCGGCCAGACGGCGGGCATGGACTTTCTTGTCCGCGCTGGCGTCCGCGCTGTTCTTGGCGAGCGTGATCAGGCGTTCGGCGTCGCCGCGAATGGCGGCGGCCTTGGCCTTGGTGGTCTGGATGCGCTCGTGCGTAAAGAACTGTTTGATCAGGTTGCGGCGCAGAGCGATGCGCGCGCTCTTGGCGCGCCCCAGTTTGTAACCTGCTACTGAATGTCGCATTTTCTTAATTCTCCGAAGGTTGGTCTTTCAGGAAACCTTTTTCGCGCATCTTGTCGCGCAGTTCGTCGAGGCTTTTCTCGCCGAAATTGCGGATGGACATGACTGCGGACTCGCCTTTTTCGAGGAGTTCCAGCACGTCGCCCACCGTGGTGATGCCTGTGCGCTTCAGGGAGTTGAAAACGCGCACTGAAAGATCGAGGGCTTCCACCGGCGTCTCCGCCAGTTCGCTGCTCAGGCGGCTTCCCATTGTTTCGCGCTCTACCGCCACTGTCAACATTTCCTCATTCACGCCCGCGATGTAACGCAGATGATCAATGAGGATGCGCGCCGAGGCGCTCAGGGCGCGTTCGGGGGAGATCGTGCCGTCCGTCCAGATTTCCAAAATCAATTTATCGTAATTCGTGCTTTGGCCCACGCGCGCCGAAGCCACTTCCCAGTTGACGCGCTTGACCGGGCTGAAGATTGCGTCCACCGGCAGTTCGCCGATGGGCATGTGACCCGAACGTTCGTTGGCGGGCGAATAGCCGCGTCCGCGCTCAACGACGAATTCGACGTCGAGTTTGGTCTTGGGGTTGTCCACCGTGAAGAGATATGTGTCGGGGTTGACGATCTCGATCTCGGCGGGCGTGACGATGTCCGCCGCGGTGACGGTCCCTTCGCCGCGCACTTCGAGGTGCATGCGCGCGCTGTCCACGCCGTCCATCTTGATGCGCACCTGTTTGACCTGGAGCATCACCTGGATGACGTCCTCGCGCACGCCGGGGATGTCGCTGAATTCGTGCAGGACGTCCGCAAAGCGCGCGGAAGTGATGGATGTGCCTTCCAATGAAGAAAGCAATACGCGCCGCAGGGCGTTGCCGAGCGTCACGCCGTAGCCGCCTTCCAGCGGGCTGATGACAAATTTGCCGTAGTTTCGAGCCTCTGCTTCGCGCTCGATCTTGGGCATGACCATGTTCGCTATGATACCGGTCACGGTTCACCTTTCCCTTTGGATCAGGCTCCGGGTCGCGGACCAACTCACAGTCCGGTCCCGAAGCGAAAGAAGAACTAGCGTCGGGAATAATATTCGACGATCAACTGTTCGTCGAGCGTTCCGTCAATTTCGCCGCGTTCGGGCATCCGCGCCACCGAGCCGCTCATCGTCTTTAAATCGCGGCTGAGCCAGGCGGGCGCGTTGCGTTTTTCGGCAAATGCGTTCAACTCTTTGAAGTAGGTCAATTTGCCTGAGCCTTCGCGCACAGCGATGACATCCCCGCCAGAAAGAAGCATGGAAGGAACGTCGGTGCGGCGTCCGTTTACTGTGAAGTGTCCGTGGCTGACCAGCACGCGAGCCTGGGCGCGGCTGGAGGCAAAGCCGAGGCGGAAGACGACGTTGTCGAGTCGCGACTCCAGGATTTGAAGCAAATTCAAACCTGTCAGGCCGCGGCGCGTGATCGCCGTATCATAATAGCGGCGGAACTGGCGCTCGAGAACGCCGTACACGCGGCGGGCTTTTTGCTTGGCGCGCAACTGACGGGCAAAGTCGGAAGCGCGGCCTGTGGAACCGGGAGCGCCGCCGCGTCCTGAAGTTTTGCCGTGTTGGCCCGGGGCGAAACTGCGGCGTTCGTAGGCGCATTTTGGGGTAAAACAGCGCTCGCCTTTGAGGTAGAGTTTTTCGCCCTCGCGGCGGCAAAGTTTACAGACTGGACTTAATGATTTAGCCATAAATTAAAGACCTCGCTTACACGCGCCGGCGCTTCGGGGGGCGGCAACCGTTGTGCGGAACGGGGGTGATATCCGCGATCAACAGCACTTTCAAGCCCATCGCCTGAACGGCGCGGATCGCATTCTCGCGTCCGGGTCCGGGACCCTTGACGTATAACTCAACTTCCTGAACCCCCTGCTGCTGGGCGGATTTAATCGCCTGCTCGGCGGCAAGGCGCGCGGCAAAGGGCGTGCTTTTGCGCGATCCCTTGAAACCGGCGGAACCGGCGGAACCCCAGGCAATTGTGTTGCCTTCGGTGTCGGTCACGGTCACGATTGTGTTGTTGAAGGAAGCAAAGATATGCACCTGTCCGCGCGACAGGGAACGTTTGCCTTTTTTTGCGCCGGCGGCGCGGCGTGTGGAACGTACACTCTGAGCCATTTTTTCGATACCTTTCGGGCAGGATTACTTCTTCGCCCCGCGTCGGCGTCCGCGTCCGGCGACCGTTTTCTTGGTTCCTTTGCGGGTGCGCGCGTTGGTTTTGGTGCGCTGGCCGTGGACCGGCAGGTTGCGGCGGTGGCGCAAGCCGCGATACGAGCCGATCTCGATCAGGCGCTTGACGTTCATCTGCACTTCGCGGCGCAGATCGCCCTCCACCTTGTAGTGTTTGGAAATGTACTCGCGGATGGCGGCGACTTCGGCTTCGGTCAGGTCTTTGATGCGCGTATCGGGGCTGACTTTGGTGTCCGTCAAAATCTTGCGGGCGCGGGTGGGTCCGATGCCGTAAAGGTAGGTCAAGCCCACTTCGGTCCGCTTGTTGCGGGGAAGATCTACACCTTCGATTCTTGCCATGGTTTACTACCCTTGTCTCTGTTTATGTTTTGGATTTTCGCAAATGATATAGACGATGCCCTTGCGCCGGATGATGCGGCACTTGGCGCAACGCTTGCGAATGGATGGCGATACTTTCATGAAATTTCTCCTTGCATTTTGCCGTTTCCGGCATAGCCAAAGTTTTTATTATACCGGTCGTTTGTTAATTCGTCCATATTTCGGGCTGTAGAAGCAAGTCCATAGGCTTGTTCCACAAGGCGGGTCATAAGACAGTCAGGATTTGAGGCTCTCCTTCGGTGACGGCGACTGTGTGTTCAAAGTGCGCCGTCAGCGACCCGTCCGCGGACACGACCGTCCATTTATCCGGCAGGACGCGCGTTTCGTGCGTCCCGATCAACACCATGGGTTCGAGGGCGATGGTCATCCCCGGTTTGAGGATGACCCCGGTTCCCGCTACGCCGATGTTTGGCACCTGCGGTCCCTCGTGCATGTCTCTCCCGACGCCGTGTCCAGTGTATTCGCGGGTGACGTGCAGCCCATGGCTTTCGACATATTTTTGTATCGCCGCCGAGACGTCTCCCGCGCGCCTGCCTTTGCGCATCTGTTTGATGCCCGCATACAGCGACGCTTCAGCGACCTCGAGCAGACGCCTCGCCTCGTCCGAGATCTGCCCCACCCCGGCGGTGAACGCCGAGTCGGCGACGAAACCGTCGAGGATCGTGCCGCAGTCCACCGAGACGATGTCCCCTTCCTTCAACTTGCGCGTCGGGCGGGGTATCCCATGCACCATTTCGTCGTTGATGCTGACGGTGATGGATGCCGGGAAGGGCGGGTGTCCGTATCCTTTGAATGGCGATACGCATCCGTGCGACTTCAGCGCTTCCTCAGCAGCCGCGTTGAGGTCGGCTGTCGTCGCACCCGGTTGTAACAGTTCTCTTACTTTCGCCAGGACGCCCGCATTGACGCGTCCCGCTTCGCGCATGATCTTGAGCTCGGCGGGTTTCTTGATGTTGATGCGGCGTTCTTCGAACATGGTTGGTCCATACGGCAAACTTAAGTTTGCTGTACCAGGGCGTCGAATAAGGCTTTTGTAACCTGTTCGACGGATTGCGATCCGTCAATCTCGATCAATTTTCCAGCCTTGCGGTAGTGATCCACAAGCGGCATGGTCTGTTCGAGATAGACGCGGATTCGTTTGGCGACGGTCTCGACTTTGTCGTCGTCGCGCTGGTAGATTTCGGAGCCGTCGAAATCGCAGACGCCTGCCTGCTTCGGCGGGCTGAATTTTTCGTGATAGATGTGTCCCTGCGCCTTGCAGGTCCAGCGTCCGCTTGCGCGCTCGATCAGGATGTTTTCGGCGGCGGAGATGAACGGGACAGCGCTCACCGAGCCTTTGAATTCCTTGAGCATGGCTTCGAGCGCGTCCGCCTGGGCTGGAGTGCGGGGAAAGCCGTCGAGAATGGCGCCCGTTGCACAGTCCGGGCGGGAGAGGCGGTCTTTGATCATCGCAATTGTCACATCATCCGGCACAAGTTCGCCCTTATCCATGAAGGATTTGGCGGTCTTGCCGAGTTCAGTCTGGTTCTTCAAATTCTCGCGAAAGAGATCGCCGGAGGAAATGTGCGCCAGTTTTTTCGTCTCGGAAAGAATCTTCGCCTGGGTTCCCTTGCCGACTCCCGGCGGGCCGAGCAGGACGATGTAGGTTGCCATCGCGTCTCCTTTAGCGCACCAAAAGCGAATCCTGGTAGCCGTGCAATTTCAGTTCCGCGTCCATGTTTTGGAAGGTATCGCGCACGACGCCGACCACGATCAACAAGCCGGAGGATGTGATGAGGAATATGCCCGTATTGTTCGCCGCGGCGATGTTGAACGCGCCGAGCAACAGACCGAGCAGGAAGGGCATGATGGCGACCAGACCGAGGAAAACCGCGCCCACCAGGGTGATGCGGCTTTGCACTGTGCTGAGATATTTTTGCGTCGGCGCGCCGGTCATTACGCCGGGGACGCTGGCGCCGACTTTCTTGAGGTTCTCGCCGTAATTCTGCTGGTCGAACAAAACGGTGGTGTAAAAGAAGGTGAAGACCACGACCATCAGGAAGTAGATCGTCCAGTAGCCCCAGTTGCTGGAGCCGGTGGCGCCGAAGAAATTCTGCACGCCGAGGAAGAAATCCGCCACACCTTTGTTCTCGCTCTGGGTGAAGTAACTGGCGACGATGGCGGGGAATTGCAGGATGGCGCTGGCGAAGATCAACGGGATCATGCCGGAGAGATTGACCATGAGGGGCATGGTTCCTTTGACCGGCATGGACATGCGGTTGCCGACGCGACGGCCCGGGTACATGACCGGCACGTTGCGGCGTCCCTGTTGGACGTAGACAATGGCAAGCACGGTCAGGATGATGACAATCACAGTCAGGACGAGCATAACCCAGCGGTTTTGTTCGTCGGCAAGGAGCGAGGCAAAGTTGGCGGGAATCTGCGCCACGATGCCGGCGAAGATGACGAGGGACAAGCCCTGTCCGCGGATGCCGTATTCGGAGATTAATTCTCCCAGCCAGATGGCGAACATCGTCCCGGCGGTCATGGCGATCAAAACGGACCATGAGCCAAGCGCAGTTTCGGCGCCGAACAAGCCGAACGGAAGAATCGGCTGCCCTATCGCCTGCATGGACAGTGAATTGAAGATATTGATCTGCCCGACTGCGGAGAGAGCCGCCATTGGAACGGCGAGATAGTACGTCCACTTTTCCTGCCAGCGACGTCCTTCGCGCGGGTCGTCCTGAATTCGCTTTTGAAGCGAAGGAATGATGGGGATTAGCAATTGAATGATGATCTGCGCGGTGATGTAGGGATAGACGCCCATTGAGAGCAGTGAGAAATTCGAGACCGTCCCGCCGGAGAGCAGGTCGAGGAATCCGAGAAATCCGCCCGACCCGGTGGCTGAGGCGCGGAAGGCGGCGAGAATCCCATGATTCACGCCGGGAGCCGGGACGTTCGCCGCGAGTCGGTAGATCACCAGAATTGCCAGGGTGACGATCAGCTTGCGGCGGATGTCTTCCGACTTCCAAAGGTAGTGCCAGCCCGAAAAGGTGGTCTTCATGGAAGGATTCCTTTTATTCCTTTGCGATCAACTCGACCGAGCCGCCAGCCTTTTCGATTTTGGCTTTGGCGCCGGCGCTGACGCGGTGCGCGCGGACCTTGAGCGCGTGTTTCATTTCGCCGCGACCGAGGATCACGATCGGGTTGCGGGTGTCGCGCAGAAGATGAGCCGCGGCAAGCGTTTCGGGGTCTACATCCGCGTTGGCTTTGAACGCCTCGGAGAGTTGGTCGAGGTTGACTTCATTAAACTCGACCTGGTTGGGCGGGGTGAAGCCTTCGCCGCGGATGAACGGCAGACGGCGATAGAACGGCAGGTTGCCGCCCTGGCGGTACAGATGCCCGCCCTCGCCGGAGCGCGCGCCCGCGCCCTTGGTGCCGCGTCCCGCCGTCTTGCCCTGACCGGCGGAGATTCCGCGTCCCACGCGCTTGCGGTTCTTTTTGGACCCTGGGTTGGGTGTGAGATCGTGTAATTTCATGTTCGACCTACTCTTCGATCTTGATCAGATGAATGATCTTGTTCAACATGCCGCGCAGGGCGGGCGTGTCTTTATGCTCGACAGTTTGATGCATTCGGCGCAAACCGAGCGCCTTGACAGTCGCCTTCTGGTCTTTTGTATAGCCGATGGCGGAGCGCACCAGCGTGATGCGAATGTTTTTACCGGGCGTTTCTTTCTTAGGCATATTGCTTCCTCCGCTCCCAGAACGGGAGGAGCTCCTCGGCTCGTTTGCCGCGGCGGGCGGCTTCTACGGCGGGGGAACGGAGTCCTTCCAAGGCGTCGAAGGTCGCCATCACCACGTTGAGGACGTTCGCGCTTCCCATGGATTTGGTCAGAATGTCGCGCACGCCCGCCACTTCCAACACGGCGCGCACGCCGCCTGCCGCAATCACGCCCGTTCCGGCGGAGGCGGGTTTGAGAAAGACCTTTGCGCCGGCCACTCTGCCGAGCGATTCGTGCGGGATGGTCGTCCCGGCGATGTTGACCGGGCGGATATTCTTGCGCGCGCGTTCGGACGCTTTGCGCATCGCATCGGGGACGGCGTTGGCTTTGCCCACGCCCATGCCGATGCTTCCCTTTTTGTCGCCGACGACCACCGTCACTCGAAAGCGGAAGCGGCGCCCGCCCTTCACCACTTTGGCGACGCGGGCGATCTCGATCACGCGCTCTTCGTAGGCGTCCTGCGATTCAAATTGCTTGTCGAATTGTTTTTCTGCCATTTGTTTCTCCATATGTAAGACCGACTTAAGTCGGTCTTACTTTTAGAACTGCAGGCCGCCTTCGCGCGCGCCGTCCGCCAGGGCTTTGACGCGCCCGGTATAGCGGAAGCCGCCGCGATCGAAGACGACCGAGGAGATGCCCTTGTTCTTTGCGCGTTCGGCGATGGCTTGACCGATGGCTTTCGCCTGTTCGGATTTCTTCATGCCCTTCACTTTTTCGCGCAGTTCTTTGTCAACAGTGGAGGCGGAAACAAGCGTGTTCCCGTCCATGTCGTCTATGATCTGGGCGTAAATGCCCGTCAGACTCTTGAAGACGTTCAAGCGCGGGCGTTCGGGGTTGCCGAAAACCTGCTTGCGCACGCGCGCGTGACGGCGTTCGCGAGCCAGCGAGCGACTCTTGTTGGCCATGGGTTACTTGGCTCCTTTCCCGGCTTTCCCGGCTTTGCGGCGGACTTTTTCGCCGAGGTAGCGCAAGCCCTTGCCATGGTAAGGCTCCGGCGGGCGGATCTTGCGCACATTCGCAGCCACCTGCCCCACCAGTTCCTTGTCGAAGCCCAGCACCTTGATCTGGCGCGTCTTCGCGTCTGTTTCAAAGGAAATCCCGGCGGGCGGTTCCACCTTGACCGGGTGGGAGTAACCGACGAACAAAGCCAGGTTCTTGCCTTCCATTTCGGCGCGATAGCCCACGCCTTCCACTTCAAGGACGACTTCAAATCCCTTGCTCACGCCCTGAATCATGTTGGCAAGCACGGCGCGGGTGGTGCCGTGCAGGGCGCGTTCTTCGGGGTTATCCGAATTGCGCGCGATCTTCAACTGATTGTCTTCCATTTTGATGGCGATCAAACTGGAGAACTCGCGCGAAAGTTCGCCTTTGGGCCCCTTCACGCGCACTTTGGTTCCGTTCAAATCCACCTGCACGCCGGCGGGGACGGATACGGGTAAACGACCGATACGAGACACAATAACCTCCTACCAAACCTTGCAGATGATCTCGCCGCCCACGCCCAACTGTCGGGCGCGCGCGCCGGTCATCACTCCCTTGGGGGTCGAGAGAATGGCGACGCCGATTCCCGAAAGCACCCAGGGGATGTCCGTTTTCCTGGTGTAGATGCGGCGTCCCGGCTTGCTGACGCGCTCCAGTCCGGAGATGACGGCGCGCCTCTGGCGGCGGTCGCCCACGTATTTGATCTTGAGCCGCAGGATCTTCTGCGCTTCGGTTTCTCCGTCAACCAGTTCGACCCCTTCGAGGAAGCCTTCCTCTTTGAGAATCCTGGCGATCTCCAGTTTGATCTTCGAACCCGGCAGAGCCACCTGGGCATGCCCCGCCATGACCGCGTTGCGGATGCGGGTCAACATATCGGCAATTGGATCTGTAAATGACATGTTCTACCTCCGACCGGCTACCAGGATGACTTCACGACGCCGGGGATCTGCCCCTTCAACGCCAGTTCGCGGAAACAAATGCGGCACAAGCCGAAGCGGCGGATGTATCCGCGCGGGCGTCCGCAACGTTGACAGCGGTTGCGCACCTGCACCGCATGGCGGCGGCGCTGTTCGCGATATTGCATACATTTCTTTGCCATACCTTACGCTTCCTTCTTGCCGCTGAACGGCATTCCGAGCAGTTTGAGCAAAGCGCGGGCTTCCTCGTCGTTATTGGCCGAGGTCACAATGGTGACTTCCATGCCGCGCAGTTTGTCTATTTTGTCGTATTCGATCTCCGGGAAGACCAGCTGGTCTTTGAGACCGAGGGTGTAGTTTCCGCGCCCGTCGAAGGCGTTCGGAGAAATGCCGCGAAAGTCGCGCACGCGCGGCAGGGCGATGTTCACCAGCCGGTCGAAGAACGCCCACATGCGCGGTCCGCGCAGTGTGACCTTCGTGCCGATCAGGCGCCCTTCGCGCAGTTTGAAGTTCGCAATGCTCTTGCGCGCCTTCGTCTGCACCGGCTTCTGCCCGGTGATGGTCGTCAGGTCTGCCACGGCCGCTTCGAGAGCCTTGGGGTTGTCCAGCGCTTCGCCGAGCCCGATATTGACCACGATCTTTTCCAGCCGCGGAACCTGCATCACATTCTTAAAACCAAATGATTTCAACAGAGCCGGGGCGATTTCATTGTTATAACGTTCATGCATTCTGTTCATTGTTTTGCTCCGGATCAGTCAATCGCCGCTTCGCAGTTTTTGCAAACGCGATGCGCGCCCGCCTCGTCCCGTTGGACGCCGACGCGGGAGGCTTCGCCGCATTTCGGGCAGACCAGCATCACATTCGATATGTCAATGGGACTTTCGAATTGAACGCGCCCGGGGTTCATCTGACGGTTGCCGGCCTGCACTTGCTTCTTGTGCTTGGTGCGGATGTTGACGCCCTGCACGACCACGCGGCGCTCGTCCAGGATGACGTTGATGACTTCGCCGCGCTTGCCCTTGTCTTCGAGACGGCCGCTGATCACTTCGACGGTATCGCCTTTTCGAATCTTGACTTTCATTCTCTGCTCCTACAAAACTTCCGGCGCCAGCGATACGATCTTCATGTAGCCCATATCGCGCAACTCGCGCGCCACCGGTCCGAAGATGCGCGTGCCTCTCGGGTTCTCGCCGTCCGCGTCCAGGATGACCGCGGCGTTATCGTCGAAACGGATGTACGACCCGTCTTCGCGCCGCCATTCCTTCGTGCAACGCACGATCACAGCCTTGACGATCTCGCTCTTCTTGACGGAGCCTTGCGGCGCCGCGGTCTTGACCGTCGCCACTACAATATCGCCGATCGCTCCGTACTTGCGCCGCGAGCCGCCCATTACATGAATGACGAGCAGTTCGCGCGCGCCGGTATTGTCGGCCACTTTCAATCGGGATTCATGCTGGATCATGGTTTACTCTCCAACACCCTGATCGGCAGTGCGGGTCTCGCGCTTCAGGACGGTTTCCACCGCCCAACGCTTCTCGCGGGACAGGGGGCGGGATTCCACGATGCGAACCTCGTCCCCGATCTGGCAACCAATCTCGTCGTGCGCCTTGACGCGCATGCTCGAGAACACCACCTTCTTGTAAAGCGGGTGGCGATATTTACGGGTGATCTCCACCACGACGGTCTTCGTCATCTTATTGCTGGTGACGACGCCGGTTATACGACGACGATTGTTCATTTTGCACCTTCCAAAGCCGCTTCCCTGAGCATCTCCGAAAGGATGGTCTCCATGCGGGCGATGTCCTTGCGCAGGATGTTCAGGCGGCTGGGGTCGGTCAACTGACCCGAGACCTGCTGGAAGCGAAGTTTCATCAATTCATCGCGCGCGTCGGATATTTTCGTGCGAATCTCTTCGGGCGACAGTTTGCGGATATCCGCGGGTTTCATGGCTTTCATGCTTATTCGCCTCCCGCGTGGCGAGCCACGACCTTGGTCTTGATCGAAAACTTATACTGCGCCGACTTCAAAGCCGCCACAGCGATCTCTTCCGACAAACCGCTCACCTCGAACATGATGCGCCCGGGCTTGACCACGGCGACGTAATATTCCACGTTGCCCTTTCCGGAACCCATGCGGGTCTCGGGCGGCTTGTGCGTGAACGGCTTCGCCGGAAAAATGCGGATCCAGATCTTGCCGCGTCGTTTCATTTCGCGGACGATCGAGCGGCGCGCCGCCTCGATCTGGCGGGCGGTGATCCAGCCCGGTTCGAGCGCCTGCAAGCCGTAATCGCCGAAGGAAATCTCCGCCCCGCGCAGGGCTTTGCCCCTCATGCGTCCGCGCATTTGCTTGCGCCATTTAACACGTTTTGGCATTAACATAGTTAATTACTCCGAGTGATAGAGAGTAGATATTAGAGAATGGAGAGTAGTAGGTCTTTTTACTATTCTCTACTCCTCTATTCTCTATTCACTAACATACACGCCTTCCGTCGCTTCGGTCTTGTCTTCCACTTCCGGCGCCGCCTCGCCCTTGTAGATCCACACCTTTACGCCGATCTGACCGTAGGTGGTCAGGGCTTCGTCGGTGGCGAAATCCAGGTTGGCGCGCAGGGTCTGAAGCGGAACCCTGCCTTCGCGCAGCCAGACATCGCGCGACATTTCCGCGCCGCCCAAACGACCGCCGACAAGGATCTTGATTCCCTCGGCGCCCTGTTTCATAGCCTGCTGGATCGCGCGCTTCATGGCGCGGCGATAGGCGATGCGGCGTTCCAATTGGTCGGCGATGTTTCGCGCGACCAGTTTTGCGTCCACATCCGGGTTCGAGATCTCGTTGATCTTCAACTCAATCTTCTTGCCCACCAGGGCTTCGAGAGCGGCGCGGATCTTCTTCACGCCTTCGCCCTTGCGCCCGATCAGAATGCCGGGTTTGGCGGTGTGGATTCCGATGCTGATCTTGCCCGGAGTGCGCTCCACATCAATGCGGGA
Source organism: uncultured Chloroflexota bacterium (assembly GCA_900696595.1). GTDB lineage: Bacteria > Chloroflexota > Anaerolineae > Anaerolineales > Villigracilaceae > Villigracilis. The sequence continues at coordinate 3,976 of CAADGT010000033.1, read as the reverse complement.
GATGCCCGCCTTGCTGTCTCGAATAGAATCCGGAAGGTCCTTGCGCAGTTCGCGGATTTTTTCATTGGCGGCCGCGCCGCCCTTGGATAACTTACCCAGCAACAAACCGCGGATTGCAAGGTCCTGGTGTAATTGCTGGCGGTATGCGCTCCCCTCGGCGAACCAGCGCCCGCCCCAGGGCTGGTTGATGCCGAGACGAAAACCGACGGGATGTACTTTTCTACCCATATTTTCTCCTACGCTCCGCGCTCGCGCAAAACAACGGTGATGTGAGAATTGCGCCGCAAAATCGGCTTGAACCGTCCGCGCGCGCCGAAGCGCCTCCACTTGCGGGTCGGGGCTTCGTCGGCGGTGATCTTGGCTATGAACAGGTCGTCGCGGCTGACGCCGAAGTTTTCCTCGGCGTTCGCCACCGCGGAGGCAACCAGTTTATGCACCGGGTGCGCCGCGCGCTTGTTCACGAATTTGAGTATCTCCAGCGCTTCGATGGCGCTCTTGCCGCGCACCATGTCAATCACAGCGCGCACTTTCTGCGCCGACTGCGGAAGAAACCGAACGTGTGCTTGAATATCCGTCATGCGATTTCTCCTTACGCCGCCGCGGCAGCCTTCTCGGAGGTCTGATGTCCGCGGAAGGTGCGTGTCGGGGCAACCTCGCCCAGCCGGTGGCCGACCATGTTTTCCGTGATATAGATCGGCACATGACGGCGTCCGTCGTGAACCGCGATCGTGTGCCCCACCATCTGGGGGAAGATCACCGAGGCGCGGCTCCAGGTGCGAATCACCTTTTTCTCTTTTTTCTGGTTCATGGACTCTATACGCTTGAGCAGTTTTGGCTCGATGTAGGGTCCTTTTTTCAATGAACGTGACATATCTGCTTACCTCATCTGCTAGCGGTTCGTCTTACTGCGACGACGCACAATGTACTGATCCGTCTTCTTGTTGAGACGGGTCTTCTTGCCCAGCGTGGGTTTGCCCCACGGCGACTTGGGACCGGAAAGACCGACCGGCTGACGCCCCTCGCCGCCGCCATGTGGATGATCGCGCGGACTCATCGCCGTGCCGCGAACCGTCGGGCGGATGCCCAAATGGCGTTTGCGTCCCGCTTTGCCGAGTTTCACGTTGCTGTGATCGAGGTTGCCGACCTGTCCGATGGTGGCATAGCAAACCTGATGGATGAGACGCACCTCGCCCGAAGGCATGCGGATCTGCGCGAAGTCGCCTTCCTTGGCGAGCAATTGCGCCGCGCCCCCCGCCGAACGGACGAGCTGCCCGCCCTTGCCGGGTTTCATCTCGATGTTGTGAATCATCGTGCCGACTGGAATATTGCTGATCGGCAGGGAGTTGCCGGAGCGAATCTCGGCGTCCGGACCAGACATGACCGTGTCGCCCACTTTCAAGTCCAGGGGTGAGACGATGTAGCGTTTTTCGCCGTCTGCATAATAAAGGAGGGCGAGGCGCGCCGTGCGGTTGGGATCGTATTCAATCGCAGCCACCTTTGCCGGGACGCCGCGCTTCTCGCGCTTGAAGTCCACCACGCGAATGTAACGGCGCGCGCCTCCGCCGCGATGTCGGACGGTGACGCGACCATGGGCGTTTCTGCCCCCGGAGCGCTTCTTAATGACCAGCAGGGAGCGTTCCGGCGTGGACTTTGTTATCTCTTCAAAGGTATGCCCCGTCATGTCGCGCATGCCGGGGGTTACCGGTTTATATTTTTTGACTGCCATTACTGCACCCCTTCAAAGATCTCGAGGGGCTTGCTTCCCTCGGCAAGAGTAACGATCGCCTTCTTGAAAGCGGGGCGGCGCACCACCAATCGGCGGGATCGTCCGCGGCGGCCGCGTTTCGCGGGGGCGTTGATAATATTCACGCGCGCAACGCTGACTTCGAAAAGCGTTTCGAGGGCGTCCTTAACGGTTGTGCGGGTCGCGTCGTCGCTTACGACAAACGTGTAATGACCCTTCTTGCTCGACTGGACGTTCGACTTTTCGGTCACCAGCGGGCGGACGAGGACACTGTAAAGATCGGTCATGTCTCTCTCCTATCCAAGATGCGCAACCAGCGCATCAATGGTTTTCACGGGCAGGACGACCTTCTCAAAATTAAGCAGGTCGCGCACGTTCAAATAACCAGCGAGAAGCACTTTCGCGTTCTCGATGTTGTTCGCGGTCCTCATCACAAGATCGTAATTCTGGTCGCGGGCAGGCATCAACACCAGCGCCGTGGATGCGCCGACGAGGTTACCCAGCGCTTCAGCCACAACCTTGGTCTTCGGTTCCGCTATGCTGAGATCATCCACTACAACAATGGAGGCTTCGGACGCTTTCACCGACAACGCCGATCGCAGAGCCGCCTGGCGCATCTTCTTCGGCATCCGCAATTCATAACTGCGGGGATGCGGCGTGTGGATTTTTCCGCCGCCGACCCATTGCGCCGCGCGCCTCGAACCCTGGCGGGCGCGGCCCGTTCCCTTCTGTTTCCAGGGTTTGCGGCCGCCGCCGCGAACCTCGCCGCGAACCTTTGTTTCATGCGTTCCCAAGCGGGCGTTCGCCATCTGGCGTGTGAATGCCTGGTGCATCAGGTCTACATTTACTGGGGCTTCAAAGAGTTTCGCGGGAAGTTCGATCTCGCGCACCTTGTTGCCCTTCATATCAAGAACATCTGCTTTCATGGGTATTTTTCTCCGGTTTCCCGCGCGCCTTATTGCTTGCGCGACTCCTTGATCATCACAACGCTCCCCTTGCCGCCGGGAACCGCGCCGTTGATGGCGATCAGGTTGCGCTCCGGGTCCACCATCACGACCTTGATATTCTGCGCCGTGACGCGATCCACGCCCATGTGGCCTGCTCCGCGCGAACCCTTATACACGCGCCCCGGCGTGGTGCCGGAGCCGCGCGAACCGGGGGCCCGGTTGCGGTCGGATGTGCCGTGGGTGGCGTTCATGCCGTGAAAGTGGTAGCGCTTCACGCCTCCGGCAAAGCCCTTGCCCTTGCTGATGCCGATCACATCCACGCGCTCGCCAACAGCGAATGCGTCGCCAACAGTCACCTTGTCGCCGACTTTCAATCCGTGTTCTTTGGCGCGGAATTCACGCAGGAATCTAAGGGGGGGAATCTCACTGGCTTTCAAATGCCCGGCTTCTCCCTGGGAGAGGCGCCTGGGGTTCGTTTCGCCAAAGCCCAACTGCACGGCGGAATAACCCTCTTTCTCCGGCGCGCGAACCTGGGTAACAAAACATGGCCCGGCTTCGATGATCGTCACCGCATAGGCGACACCCTGCTCATCGAAGACCTGGCTCATGCCGATCTTGCGACCTATCAGCCCTTTCAACATGCTCAATTTTCTCCTTTTACAAGATTTGACGAGACTGCCGGTTGGGGCAACAACCGCATCATCTCCGCGCGGCACAGTCAGACGGCCTGCGGGGCGGAGCTTTTGTCCGCGCGCAAGCCGACTCTTGCGCCGTCTCTTATCGGTAATTAGTAAATGGAAATTGGTGAATTCCAGTCGCTAATTACGCGTAATAAGCATTAAATTTTGATTTCAATATCAACGCCTGCGGGTAAATTTAACCGCATCAGCATGTCAATGGTTTTCGAGTCCGGGTCCAGCACATCAATCAAACGGTTGTGCGTACGGATTTCGAAATGCTCGTGCGAATCTTTATCAATGAAAGCCGAGCGCCGTATTGTATAGCGTTCCTTCTTGCTTGGCAAGGGAACGGGTCCAACCACGTGAGCGCCCGTGCGTTCGGCCGTCTCGACAATGCGCTTGGCGGACTGGTCGAGTACGCGATGATCATATGCCTTAAGGCGGATGCGTATTTTTTGTTTCGCCATGATTCTCCGCCTTACGCGATGACTTTGGTGACGACGCCCGCGCCGACGGTCAGACCGCCTTCGCGGATGGCGAACTTCGAGCCTTGCTCCAACGCCACCGGCACGATCAGTTCCACTTCCAGGTTCACGTTGTCGCCC
>CAADGT010000032.1 GCA_900696595.1 uncultured Chloroflexota bacterium | reverse complement strand
CACCGGGTTGAGCGAAGCCCGCAACCCCGATAAAGACCCCGCCGCGCAGTTCGACGAACTGACGGAAGGGAAGGATTATTTTCTCGTCACCGCCTTCGGGCAGTTGGAGAAGCAGCCCGGCTTGAAAAAAATTCTCGACGCGTATCCGATTGCAATTCAAGGAGATGGGTACACATTGTACGATTTAAGAAAGTGAGTTCATGTCGTTGCGAGGAGGGTGTTCTCCCCGACGAAGCACCCTCCTGTTACTTGAAAGATTGCTTCGGACAAAGAGCAAGAGCGTCCTCGCAAAGACATATAAAACCATGACTCTTGTTTCCATCATCACCCCCTCGTACAACCAGGCGAAATATCTCGAGCGGACGATTCTCTCTGTGTTGAATCAGGATTATCCGCGCATCGAGTACATCGTCATGGACGGGGCTTCATCGGATGGAAGCGTCGAGATCATTAGAAAGTATGCCGGTAAATTAGCCTATTGGGAGTCGGCAAAAGACAACGGACAGGCGGACGCGATCAACAAGGGGTTTGCGCGGGCGACAGGCGGGATCGTGGCCTGGTTGAATTCGGACGATACCTACCTGCCCGGCGCGGTGAGCGCGGCGGTAAAAGTCTTTGAAGAAAACCCGGATGTCGTTCTGGTCTACGGAAACATGCTTGCAGTGGACGAAAGCGACGCGACCTTCAACACGCTGACCTATAAGCAACTTACCCTTGAAGATTTGCTTTGTTTTCAGATCATCGGTCAACCCGCCGTCTTCATGCGCCGCCCGGCGCTGCAAAAAACGGGCGGACTGAATCCAACTTTCCACTTTCTACTTGACCATCTCTTGTGGATCCAAATCGCCAAACAGGGGAGGATTCTCCACGCGGGTCAAACCTGGTCCGCCGCGCGCTATCACCCCGAAGCGAAGAACGTCGCCAAAGCCGCCGAGTTCGGCAGGGAAGCCTTTCGCATTTTAGACGCCGTAGCGCAGGATTTTCATCTTGCGCCCATGCTGGCAAAGATCAACCGCCGCGCCCGCGCCTCGGCCCACCGCGTGGACTCGCGCTACCTGCTCGACGGCGGACTTCCCGCGCAAGCGCTCGCGGCGTGGTTTCGGGCGCTGGTTATTTTTCCGCCGGTTGCCTTGAAGCGCATGAATATTTTTGTCTCGGCTGTGTTGAATTTGTTGGGATTGGGAAAATGGCGCGAATGGGTTTTGAAGCGCCGAAAAAAAACATTCGCAAAAAATTGACGGGGGGTCACTCTTTCGGCAAAGTCAGCCTTGTTTTGGGCGGTTTCTTTCCGCTGGCGTAGAAACTGCGGTTGGCGTTGACGTAATGCGGAAAATCCTGCGTCCATGCGCGGCGCGTGTCGCAGCCGAAGAGTTCGACGTATGCCGCGAACAAGTCCGCGTTTTGTTGGGCAAAGTAATGCGGGTTGCGAAAGAACATCTCAAGATAGCCCGCCGCAAATTCCCCGTCGTTTTGGAAGACGTAGGGATGTCCGATCGGCATCGGCTGGGATAAATCTCCCCGGAGGCGGGAAAGGTAGCGGGTCAGTTCGAGTCGTTTACCTTTCAAGAAGAATTCCCGCGCTTTGGGCGTGAAGAGGTCGCCGTCGCCGGGACTCAGCCCCGGGTATAACCCTTTGGCTTTACCCATCTTTCCCGTTCGCGCGTCGAAGTGATCGAGCATGTGTCCCAATTCATGCAGGAACGGGCACACGCCCGGCGTCGGGCTGTTGAATCCCTCGAAGAGGCGCGAAAGGAGGAGTTGGATGGCTTCGCGCGACGGGCTGTAACATCCGCCCGAGATGCCGCCGTCCTGACGATAGGCTTCGGGCGTGACGTAGAGTTGAAAATGGCGCGGGCGGGAAAGAAAACGCGCAAGGATATCCTGTCGAAAGAAAAAGACCTCGGCGAGATGCCCCGCAACAAGATGCCGCGCGGAGGCAGGCATGTGAGGCGTGAGATTCGTTTTATTCGCGCCGATCAGCCGCAGGTCGAAGCAGGGGTGACGCGCGACGCGTTGCACAAGTTGATAAAAAGAATCAATTCCGGCTTTGTCCAGCATCCGCGTAATGGGGAAGTACGAGTCGAGCGCGCGGAATTCGCCGGTGGAGTCGAAGGCGAGCGCGGCGGCTTGCGGGCGGCAATGCCCGCTGGTGAGAGATTCAAAGGAATGGGCGGCGGAGTCGGTCATGGCTTTTGCAAAAAATCATCCCTTCCGGGAGGGAAATTTTCTTCAATGTAATCCGCCCGTCGGGTTAACGGGCAAGTTCGGCGACCAACATGTCCAAAGCCAGGTCGAGCGTGATCTGGCTGGTCTTGACCTGTTCGTCAATCCGCAGTAAACGGCGGTAAATTCCCTCCAGCGCTTCCATGGAGAATCGCCCCGCCTGCCCGGTCGTCTTCTCCGCCACAAAGGGGTGCACGCCAAGCGCGCGCGCCACGTCGTCCTTGTTGCCGCGTCCGTCCAGGATCTCCCGCGCCTGAATCAAAAGCCGGAATTGGCGGACGACCATTCCCCACAGTGAGAACGCCTCTTCATTCTCCAGCAAGCGGTGCAGTAACTTTTGCGCGGATTTGCCGTTGCCCTGCGAGAGCGCGTCCACGAAGTCGAACACGCTTTGCTGTGAAGTGACGATACAAACCGCCTCCACGTCGGACCCGCGCACGGGTCGCCCCCAGTTGACATACGCCAGCAACTTTGAGATTTCCATCCCCGCCTGACGGGTATCCACGCCGGTCATTTCGGCGAGTTTTGCCGCGGCGGGAGGCTCGATCTGCCCGCCCTGCTTCTTCGCTTCGGCGATGATCCAGCCGGGCATGTCGCGTTGCTGGGGCAGGAAGAAGGGTTGCGCTTTGACGAGCGTTTTATTTTTCTCCGCCCATTTGACCAGCCAGTGTTTATCGGCTTCCTTCGGCTTCTCCACCGTGTCGTACAAGATGACTTTGGCGGTATCCGGCGTCTTCTCCAGAAATTCCAAAAACTTCTTGCGCCCGTCCGGTTTGTTGTATTTAACGGAGGGATACGCGATGAACACCAGGCGCGTCGGCGCGAGGAAAGGCATGGCGTTGACCGCGTTGTTGAGGTCGTTCTCGCTCATCGTCCGCGCTTCGAGGCGGGTCGTGTTCATATCCGCCGTGGTCGGGTCGCTGAACCCGGACTCGAATTCTTTCAACTTGCGCGAGATGGCAAATTCGTCGTTGCCGTAGAGGAGGAAGAGGGGCATGGGGGGAAATGTGAAACGCGAGACGCGAAGTGTGAGATGCGAGTCACAAGTTATCCGCCCGCGCGTTTATGCTCCTACGGCAACTCCATCGCCGCGCGGACTTCCTTCATCACGTCCTGCGCGATGGCGCGGGCGCGTTTGGCGCCGTCGTCGAGAATGGCTTGCACTTCGGCGGGCCTGGACTCGAATTCGGTGCGTTTGGCGCGGAAGGGTTCGAGGTGTTTGTTCAGGTTGGCGGCCAGGCGCATTTTGCAATCCACACAGCCGATGCCTGCGCGGCGACATTCGACGTTGATCATGTCCACTTCCTCCTGCGGGGAGAATATCTTGTGCAGGGTGAAGACGTTGCATACGTCGGGGTTGCCGGGGTCGCTCTTGCGCTGGCGCGCCGGGTCGGTCACCATCTCGCGCACCCGTTTGATTGTCTCTTCGGGCGTGGCGGCAAGTTCGATGTGGTTGTTCAGGCTTTTGCTCATCTTCTCTTTGCCGTCAATGCCGAGGACTTTCTTCACTTCGGTATGCTTGACCTGCGGTTCGATCAGCGCCTTCGTATTGAAGCGATAGTTGAACGAGCGCACGGTCTCGCGCGCAAACTCGACGTGCGGCGCCTGATCAATGCCGACAGGAACGACATCGGTCTTATACAATACGATGTCGGCAGTCATCAACACGGGGTAGCCGAGTAAACCGTAATTGACATTCTCCGGCTGTTGACGCACTTTTTCCTTGAACGTCGGCAGGTCGGTCAGTTTACCGAGCGGCGTGACCATCGAGAGGTAGGTATGCAATTCCATCACTTCGGGGACGTGCGACTGCACGAACAGGATCGACTCCTCCGGGCGGATGCCCGCCGCAAGCCAGTCGAGCGCCATCTCGAAGGTGTTCTGCTTCAGTTCCTGCGTGGTCTCCACCGTCGTCAACGCGTGGACGTCCACGAT